>CAZKFJ010000001.1:0-59964 GCA_964552125.1 uncultured Nitrosopumilales archaeon
TTACGCTTAGCTGTTTTCTTTACAACTTTCTTTTTAACCATATTATTTCACTATAATCATTACTTTTCCATCTTATAACATTGACGTATTATTATTGTAGATGGACCGAAAGGGAATTGAACCCTTGACCTTCCGAGTTCTTGGATTTTTTCTTGCAAGTCGGATATTCTACCGCTGAACTACCGGCCCTATATTATATTCAAATCTACTGGTTTTATAAAATATATCTAGTCTATTTCAATGTATATTTCTTCATTTTGTATTTTAACGTTATATATGGCTAATTCATCTGTTGCAGGAGGATTCAATGCCTTGCCCGTCTTTAAATTAAATTTTGACAAGTGTAATGGACATGTTATATCTTCGCCTATGAGAAACCCATTTTCCAAATCTACTTTTTCATGCGTACACTGACCACTAGTTGCAAATATAGTGTTGTCGATATTTGCTAATAATATGTTCTTATCTTTTACTAGCATGTTCTTAATCTGCCCATTTTGTATTTCTGAAGATTTACAAACCTTTTTGAATTGCAATTTCATCACACGACAGTATTACTATTGAGTTGGCGCTACGATCATTTCCTTAAACTTGAATTCTACCATTTCTTCAATTTGTTCTCTAATTGTTTCTACTTCGATTCTTTTTAATATTGATTCTAGAAATCCAGTAACAATTATCTTCACAGCAGTATTCTTATCTAATGCCCGAGATTGCAAATAAAATAATAAATTTTCATCTATTGGGGCTACAGCAGCTGAATGTTTTGCTTGTACGTTTCTATTATCAATTTCTAATCCTGGAATTATGTTTGCTCGTGCATGCTTTCCCAGTAAAATCGCATGTCCACCTAAAAATGTATCTGCATTAAAAGCCTGATTTTCGATTTTATTCATACCCTTTAGCGTCATGTACGACTTTCCCGTTAAAACTCCCTTGACATCTACGCTACCTTTCGTGTTTTTTCCTGAATGCTTTACGCTCGTAACCAAATCATGTTTTTCTTCTTTAGTTCCAACTACCAGATGTAAATCCTGTATTTTTGAACCATCCCCACTTAGGTTTGAATAACTTCTTGATCTTGATACCTTTCCTCCCAGATATCCCACCGCTAATTTGACGTTACTTTGTTTTCCAATCTCGGATCGTTTATTCATAAATGAAATTATATTATCATTGAATAATTCCATTTCAGTTATTGTTAATTCTGAATTATCTGAAACAAAAATATCTTTTGAATACCCAAATATTGAATCACTCACATCTGGTTTGGCCGATGAATAATGCTCAATAAATAGATTACATACTGAATTATCATCCAATACAATCAAATTTTTATTAAATACTGCACTACTTGAATTTTCTTGCCTATTGATATATCGTATTGTGTCTAAAATTTGTGTGTCTTTTGGAATATGTATGAATAATCCTGTTTGAAATAATGCATCAGAAAGATATTCAAATTTATCCCGTATGGGATTCTTTTTAATATACGATTGAACAAAGTCTGGATACTTCTTTATTGCTTCATTAATATCAATTAATACTGCCTTGCCATTGTCGTCAATATTTCTTTCAACCATCTCACCATTTATCTGCAAAAAGTTTATGTGCCTTCCTCTATGCTCAGTTTGCTGTTCCTGATTATTGACTTCAAAATCAATATTGTCTATGTCCAAATTTGCTAAAAATTCATTATATTTATTAAATAAATTTGATTGCTCAAAAGACGATTCATGAAATTTCTTTAAACAATCTAATCTATAATCCAACATCCAAGTTGGTTCATTGTTGTTCTTTGAAATTGCTTTTACTACATCTATAGATATACGATTAAAACTATTTTTCTGCATATTGCAATCTCTTCATTTTTAACCTATTGAACCTTCCATTTCTAAGGCCATTAATCTGTTTAATTCTACTGCATATTCCATAGGTAGTTCTTTGAGAAAAGGCTCAAAAAATCCTAATACAATGATTCTTGTCGCTTCATCTTCAGTTAGTCCCCTGGACATCAGATAAAATAATTGATCTTCACCAATTTTACCAACAGTTGCTTCGTGTGTAAGTGTGGCATCTTCTTCCATTATCTCATTATATGGGTAAGTATCCGAAATCGAATCGTCATCCAATATTAATGCATCACATCTGACAGTTGATTTTACATTTGATGCTCCTTTTGCAATATGTAGCAAACCTCTATAACTGGATCTTCCACCATCTTTTGATATTGATTTAGCAATAATTTTTGACGACGTATCTGGAGCCAAGTGTATTACTTTTCCACCAGAATCTTGATGTTGATCTTTTCCTGCATACGCACATGATACTATCTCTGCTTTCGCACCCTTTCCTAATAGATACACTCCTGGATACTTCATAGTAATTTTACTACCTATGTTTCCATCTATCCATTCAACAGTTGCATTTTCATGTGCATGCGCACGTTTAGTAACTAAATTATACACATCACTCGACCAATTCTGTATTGTTGTATAACGAATTTTTGCACCTTTCTTAGCAATTAATTCTACTACTGCTGAATGCAATGATTCAGAAGAATAAACTGGAGCAGTACATCCTTCGATATAATGTATGGAACTTCCTTCATCTGCTATAATTAACGTTCTCTCAAACTGACCTATGTTTTCCGCATTAATTCTAAAATAAGCTTGTAAAGGCATGTCCACATGAACTCCTTTTGGTATGTATACAAATGAACCTCCACTCCATACTGCACTATTCAATGCTGCAAACTTATTATCTTCTGGTGGAATTATTTTACCAAAGTATTCCTTAACAATATCTTCGTGTTTCTTCAAACCTTCATCCATTCCGTAAAAGATAACACCTTGTTTTTCCAAATCTTCTCTTAAATTGTGATATACTACATCAGATTCATACTGCGCTCCAACACCTGCTAGGAACTTTCTTTCTGCTTCAGGTATTCCTAATTTGTCGAAGGTATTTTTGATATCTTCTGGAACATCATCCCAGTTATTTGCCTGTTTATCCGTTGGTTTAGCGTAATAGTAGATGTTGTCAAACATGATCTGAGATAAATCAGCACCCCATTTTGGCATTGGTTTAGAATTAAATATTTCAAACGATCTTAATCTAAATTCTCTCATCCACTCAGGTTCATTTTTCTTGTCAGAAATCATCTTAATTATGTCTTCAGATATGCCTTTCTCTCCTTTGAAGACATAATTCTTAGTAGAATCTTTAAAATCGTATTTTTCATAATCAAATGAAACATTTTCTGTCATAACTGCTCAAATCCTTCCTGATTTTATATCCTATTTGCACATTAATAGATATTACTATTGTTATACATTTTAACTAAAATTTGGATAAAAATATAACTTAAATAAATGGTTGTCAAATACAACCCAGTAGGGCCATTAGCTCAGCTTGGTTAGCGTATAACACGGCAAAAGCGTTCGACTGATAATGATTCAGACATCGAAAGGTCGAGAGTTCAAATCTCCCATGGCCCACTATATTATTAATCTCGATATAATAGAAGTATGTGATGTTTGATGGCTGGAAAAAACAACGAAAATCTCGAACTTTTGAATAAAGCAATAGCAATTCTTTCATCTATTTCTGACAATCCTAGTACGCCTAGAAACATAAGAAAATTAATCAAAGATTCTATCGATATCCTTAACGACGAATCTCTTAGTGTAGGAGTTCGTGCAGCTAATGCTATTAGTATGCTGGAAGACGTATCTCAAGATCCAAATATCCCTTCATTTTCCAGAGTGACCATTTGGAGTGCGGTTAGCAGTTTAGAGAGCATTCGCGACTGATAAAACTCATAATAGTTTATTAGTGTGAACTTTTCAAATATTAGTAATGAGTCAAATAACTACGTTAAATCTTGATGACTATATTCAAGATCAACATAAAAACAATACTGACATGGTAGTTCGTCTTAATGACGGATCTATTATCTTTGTCGACGAACAAGCCCTTGACAAAAACAAAATGAGCGCCGAGGGAAATCCCGTTAAAAACTTTGGAGTAAGATATCGTGTTATGAGTGATGATATGAAAAGTGTTACCGCCCAATACCTAATTCCTAATGAAGTTCTTAACCTTGCTAAAACAAGAGGAAAAGAGTTTGCTGGTATAAAACTTCCGGTTGGTACTCTTTGGAACGATCAAACTCCTAAATTTGGCGTTTGGTTAAAAATTTATCCAAACTTCCAACAAATTGGAACAAACGATCGTGGAGAAATTGTATTACGTGATCGAAAAGATTTTCAACCAATGACTGGTGCAGTAATTAATTCAAATAATACAATCATCATGGGTAGAGCAGAACGTTTAGTTACACGTCTATCTAAAACTGACGCCGATATAGATTGTGCTGAAGCTGATGCTTGGTTAAAGGCATTTGAAATTCTTGATGATACCGCTACCTTAACTCGTGACTATCTATGTGCTGGTGTTCAATACCGACATGAAGGAAATGCACCTTATCTCAATCTAACTACTGATGTTAACTTCTTTGATCTAGATGACAAAGAAATGCTTGACCTAAGAAAGATTATCCAATCTCGATTTGATAAAATCGGTCGTAGTATCCCTAATGTTAAGATTAGATCAGTAATCAATCTTCCAAAAACTGAAGAGGAGTTCAATTCAATCCTTTCTAAATTAAAAGAAAAGGGTTCTTCCGCAAAAGAATTAGGATTACCTGAATCTTATTCTGATTCACGCTTCTATAATCCAGATAAAAATACAATTTCATCATCAAACTTTGTACTATTCGTACCATTAGCTGAATTACCTGATGAAATTACTATTACAACAATCAACACTGATTATCATGGCGAAGTAAAGTCTCGTGGTGTATTGTCCCCATTAATGGCAATATTATCTCTTGTCGACGTTATTTCTGCACATGCAGGATCAGGTATTCTAAACCAAAAAGGAACTGCTACTACATTTACAGGTCCTACAGGCACTGGTAAGACCACTGCAACATCATTCTTTGCTGAAAAGAATGAAAAGTTTAGAAGACAAGAATTACGTCGTAGATACGAGATAATTCTTAAGAAACAACATCCAGACCTCTCTGAAAGCGACTTCCAAGCAAAAGTTGACGAAGTAGTTGCTGGCGTTGGTATTATGTGCCAAGAAGACTGGATTGAAATCTCAGAAAATGATGATGGTACATGGTCATTTTGGCCAACTGAAAAATCGCTTTATGCAAGAACTGGCGGTTTCCCTGGATTGGACTTTATTCTCATTGAGAATGAACCTATGCTCGAAAACGCATTAGCAGACTTTGGCGCATCAGGATGCAAGAAATACCTTGGTAAAGTAACACATGAATTCTTCCCTGAAAGAATTTTCTACGAACCAAAGTGGGGTCATTTATTGTATGATAGATCCGTAACACCAATCTCTGCACATGTATTTCTTGAAAGAAATGCTGAATTAGATTTCTTTGCCAAACGAGTTAGTGCAAAAGAAGCAGTTGAATATTTGCTAGTCGGAAGAACTCCATCTGGTAAACACGAACCTATGTACAATGCATATCCTGATTTCAGTGGTTTCTTAATGGAATTCGGAATCATTGGAGACAAACTTGTTGATGCATATGCCAAAGCAAAAGCAGGAGATTATTCTCTAATCGGCAATGGCGACGCATCTACTGGCAAAGCAGTATTTGAAAAGCTAGATAAACAATTACAACTCTGGGAAAAGAGCTGTGAAGTCACACCTCCGTTTATCGTTAATGGAGCCCCTGGACTCTTTATCACACAGGATGTAAATTGGCTACTCTCTGAGATGCCAGACATATTCGACAATTGGAAACATGTTACCTTGGATGACTACAAAACCTTTATGGAAAAGGAATTCGGCGTAACTTATGGTCCAAAAGGCGAATGGACACATATTGAATATTAGGAAAGAACTATTTCTTTCCTAAAGCATTCAATCTCTTCGTGATATTTGGATGCGTACTCAAAAGTTCAAGGAGATGCTCCTTGAACGAAATTTCTTTTTTAGCATATTTCTCTACCAGTTCTCTATCTGATAATTTAATCTTAGATTTTTGAAGAGATACGATATCTTTATGCGAAGAATCTGGATTACTTATCATTAATGTACTAAATCCAGAAATTTTCATATCTTTATGTTTTTTTAACCTTAATTGTTCATGATTTTCAACAATTTTTACTAAACCTTCTTGTAATTTCCTTCCGCCTTCCTTTACATGCTGTCTTGCAAACATATCTGCATACTCTTCTCTTCTACGACCTAAAGACTTGCACACTAAACCTAAAATAAACGATCCAATAATTGCCGCAAATGCTATTGCAAGCGTTCCTCCACTGTTTCTTCTGTTGAACATTGAACTCCAAATTAAGCTATGCCCAAGAGTTGAAAGTATAGATGGTAAAAATGACGCTACCATCATAACTTCAACGTCTTTATGTTTTATATGACCTAATTCATGACCTATTATCGCTTCTATTTCTTCAAGTTCAACGCTTGGATCAGCCATGCTTGTTAATCCTTGTGTTATAGCTATTCTTTTTCCATATTTTGGCGAACCATATGCAAATGCATTTGGTACTTTAACATCTGAATACATAATTTTTGGAACTTGCATATTTGCACTCTTGCAAATTCTCTCTACTGTATCGTAAACCCATTGTCCACTAATACTTTTTATTTTAGGATTGGCACAGGGTATGTTGTCTGTTTTTTTTAATTCTTTAACTTTATACATCTTTTCTACCATTTTTGGTCCATAGATCCACTGAATAAAATGAAAAATACCCACCAAAACAATTATGAACCCTATATTATACGTTCCTCCTAACATCAATAGAATTATTGAAAAAATTAATGTTGATAACCCAATTAATAATCCCATCGTACCTAAAATCGTTAATTGTAATTTCAGCAATCTCATACTAATTACTCATCTTATTCTAAATTATATCTATTCCTTGAATCCGTAATACCTTGCTACAAATGAACCTATTATCATTAATGATGCAGAGAAAGCAAAAAGAACTTGAAAATCAAAAATTACATTACTGGTAATTTCTCCAGTAATAAATAAAGTTCTAGTTAGATCCGCTGAATACGTTATCGGGTTAATTCTAGCAACTATTTGAAGCCAATCAGGCATGAATTCAATTGGGAACAACGCTCCACTTGCAAATAATAATGGAAGATTAACTAGATTTGCGACTGCAATTAATGTCTCCCATTTTCTCATTCTCAAAGCTATTGCCGTGAATAAACATGCAAATCCTGTCGCCAACATGAATAACGAAATAAACATAAGTAAAATTATAGGAACACTAAGTTTAGCCACTATTAATCCACCTGGAATTAATAACGCTATGATGAATACAAGTGAAGATTGAATTAACGCTTTAGTAACTGTTGAAAAAACCTTTGCATAATAAATCGAACTTCTTGGTATTGGTGCTACTAACAATTTATCTAGAAAACCAAACCTTCTATCCCATATTACTGAAGTGCCACTGAATGCCGAAGAGAATAAAATTAATGTCGATAGAACCCCTCCTGTAAGATATGTTAAGTAATTTGGAGCTCCCTGAAACGTTTGTTCTAGAATCAAATTACTTGAATTGGCAAAGAATTCAAGTATCGCTGCACTAACTTCCGGTGGCATATTTTCTGAAAATGTTAGATTTTCAAATGACATTAATCTGGTTGGATTGAACGAATTTCCAAATAATGTTATCCAAACTATTGGTTGGATCAACGCTGAAAAGATTAATGCAGGTACTTTGTACCATTTTTCTAATTCTCGTTTTACTAGTACATATGTTTCCGTAATCATCTATCTCGACTTCCATAATCTCTGCATTGCTGAATTGTCACTAAAACCTGTTCCCGTATCTCGCATCGATTTTCCTGTGTATTCTAAAAATACCTCATCTAAAGATGGTCTCGAGAGAGATACTGTTTTTACTTTGATACTGTTTACTTTACAAATTTCTAATAATAACGGAAGTACTTCATCTCCTTTTTCAGCCTTAATTCGAAGTTTTTCTCCAACTACGTCGATTTTTTCCACATAATCTAGTTCCGATATCAATTCTTTTGCTTTTACATGGTTGTCTACCGATATTTCTATTATATCTCCACCTAATTTCTGTTTTAGATTTGATGGCGTATCTTCTATTAGTACCTCACCCTGATCTATAATCGCAATTCTATCACATAACAAATCTGCTTCTTCTAAATAATGGGTTGTAATAAAAATTGTTAATCCATTCTCCTTATTCAATTTCTTAAGGTAGTCCCAAATTACAGAACGCGTTTGAATATCTAAACCCAAAGTTGGTTCATCTAAAAATAACACTTTCGGATTATGTATTAATCCAATAATTAATTCTAATCTCTTTCTCATTCCCCCTGAATAAGTTGATACATCTCGCCCTGCCGCGTCTTTCAATCCTACTAATTCTAATAATTCATTGGCACGTTCTTTCGCAATTTTATCAGGAACATGATACAACTTTGCAGATAATAATAAATTTGTCATTCCTTTCAGATCATCATCTAACGTCAATGCTTGTGGAACAATTCCTATTGAACTTCTTACTCCGTCAGGATTTTTTACAACATCAAACGAAGCTATGTTTACTTGACCTTTGGTAGGTTGTAATAAAGTTGTCAAAATCTTGATTGTTGTAGTCTTTCCCGCTCCATTTGGTCCTAAAAAACCAAAAATTTCTCCTTTTTTCACTTGAAATGATACATTATCGACCGCTACTATTTCTTTATCGAAAATTTTACTCAGATTTTTAACATTAACTATTTCCATCTCATATCATTGATGTTAGATTAATAAATAATCTTTCTGTCGAATAATATACTGATGCATAGTGAATAC
The DNA here is from genome assembly GCA_964552125.1 of uncultured Nitrosopumilales archaeon. Lineage (GTDB taxonomy): Archaea > Thermoproteota > Nitrososphaeria > Nitrososphaerales > UBA57 > UBA57. The sequence continues at coordinate 8,909 of CAZKFJ010000001.1, forward strand.
ATAATTCTTGGAGCTGGAATCTCTGGTCTGAGTACTTCCTACTTTCTTGAAAAACTCGGTATCAGCTCTATTGTTCTAGACGTTGATAATCCATTATCTGGTTCTGGCTCAACAATGAAATCTGCAGGTATAATCTCTCATTTCTTTCCTTTTAACGAGGAAATAAACCTAGTTTCTACCAGTTTACAATTCTATGAAGAAATAATTGACAATTCACCTTCCAAGATATCCTATAATAACTCAGGTCTCCTGGCATTCTATGAACACTCTGATCATGAACCTCTTTCCCATTTCTTAGATGCTATGAAATCTTCTAATGTCGATTATTCACTAATAGACTCAACAGAACTTCATGATAGATATCCTATGCTTTCTATAACTCCTGACGAAACTGCTATCTTATCTAATGGAAGTGGATATTACGATATTGAATTACTGTTTCCACTCATTCTAAAACAAATTAAATTTTTTTACAATATCCAAATTATAAATATAGAACATCAAGACTTATTCAAATTTCATACTAACCAAGGTACATTCACATCTAAAAATGTAATAATTGCCGGCGGTGCATGGTCTAGTCAGATTGCAAATATGTTTAATTGTAAACTAAATTTCGATACATATTCAACACAAGCAGCGATTCTATCTTCTTCAAATTCATCTGCTTCTTTCTCATCATTGCCGATTATATATAAAACAAAATCAGGTGTCTATGGTAGACCTATTTCTTCATCATCATTCTTATTTGGCGATGGATCTAAAAAATATTACAATAACCCCAGTAATTTCAAATCTCACGCTGACAAAAAATTCCTTGACAATATTTCTCAACAAGCAAATGAATTTCTTCCCAATCAAAGTTTAATACATACGCAAAAAAATTGGTCTGGGTTATATACATCCAGTCAAGATTCTAGACCCGTTATTGGTAAATTAGATGAGAATATTTTCTTTTTAGGATGTTATAACGGGCTAGGAATAATGCTTGCCCCTGGTTGCTCAAAATTATTGGTTGATTATATTGTTAACAATGATATTCATGATAGCTTCTCTTCTTTCGATATTCAACGTTTTAACAAAAATAATATATGAGCAATACGTAAACATATTGTTATGACTAAAATTGTACAAGATCTATACGTTACCGAATTAACAATATCAAATGTTTCTAATGCTCCATTTATAATTGACGCTGTCGGCAGTTATCCGAATAAATTAATTGTAACTGACGAAATTCTCCAATCCTGGGGAATTGAACCTGATCGCACGCTCATCGGGAAAAACCTCATTCTCACATTGGAATCCTCAGAAGAGTCTAAAGATGACGTAAATTCTGTTCAAATCAATAATCTTGAAAAAGTTAATCGTAGACGTTATAGATATTTAGCTTCTTCATCATTTCTTGAGGAACTAGAGTTTATCTTATCTTGCAATACCCCCCGAGTCAGTTCTGAACCAAATCCTTGCCCAAATTATCAAATTAAATTATCAATAAAAGAATCTGACTATGACAGTCTATATAATTTGTCTGCAAATACTCTTCTGAAACTCAGCTGCCAACTTAAGTAATATATCCACTTACTTTCTTTTCCGAATCGTCAATTATCTTTGATTCCAAATTAGATTTTAGTTGTTTTAATCTCCTTTCTTCTTTTATTAATGCTCGTAGATTAGGTTTTACTCCAGTTATCGACGTTAAAACTTTGATTAATTCCTTTGCAGCACTTATGTCTGGAAATTCTCCTCTTGTTTCACCGTATATGCCAAAACCTTTCATTCCATTATTCTTTGCTAACGAGACTAATATTCCATTCATGCCAATTATGTTGCTCTCTTCCATACTCTCAATTCCTAATTCTTGTAAATCCTTTAGTAACGCTTCAGAAATAGCAGCACCATAAATTTTCGGCGGATTCGATAAATTGTCTGTAATCAAACCACCAACTGCATATATCGTTTTACAACCTAGATTCTTTACAAACTTTAATACATCTCTAGATACGTTGAATTGACCTTCAGGTGTTTCGGACTGCACATCTCCTGTAAAAATTAACAAATCATTTTTACCCTTTTTATAATAAAATTCAAATTTTAATGGTTCAATTGTACCATTTTCATTTACAATTGTTTGTGCAGGAAGATGTGAAGAATATACATCTGCAAATTTTTCTGCTCCTATTCCTTTAGCGAAATGATAACTGGCAATCTTGCCTACAAAACCTGAATCGGGTAATCCACAAATCAATATTGGATTCTTTAATTTCTTCTTCGTTTTCGTTATTATTTCGACATCCTTCATATTATATTCTATAACCCTGAAACAAAAAAACTTGTCTCATGAGCTTCAAATGTCGATATTTACTTATCTATTACTGTATTCTCATATTAGTAATGGTAAACTCTTATGGCGATTTATCAGTAAAAGATGTAAAAAAAGCAAAGGACGCACTTTCCACTGTAATAAAGGAAACTCCATTGGACTATTCTAATACACTTTCTCAAATGACTGATTCACAAGTCTATCTTAAACTCGAAAATCTTCAAAAGACTGGTTCATTTAAAGTTCGTGGCGCATATTGGAAAATGCTTAATGTGGATCGTTCTATTGCAAAAAGTGTTGTAGCAGCCTCTGCCGGCAATCATGCTCAAGGAACTGCCTATGCTGCTTCTCATCTTAATATACCTTGTACCATTGTTATGCCAGAAAATGCATCCACTACTAAAGTTGCCGCTACATCTGGCTATGGAGCTTCTATCCTTTTATCGGGTTCAAATTATGACGAATCTTATGCTGCCGCAGAAGATTTCGCAAAAAAACATTCTGCTACCATGATTCATCCTTTTGACGATCCTTTTGTTATTGCAGGTCAAGGGACTGTCGGTCTCGAAATTGTTGAATCATTCAAAGACGTAGATATGATTGTTGCAGCTGTTGGAGGGGGAGGTTTAATCAGTGGTCTCTGCGTTGCACTAAAAGAGAAATATCCTCAAATAAAAATTGTAGGTGTACAAGCTTCTAATTCAGCTTCTATGGTAGAGTCTAAAAAAAATCGTAAACTTACTACTATTCCTTCTCGTTTTACTATTGCAGATGGAATTGATGTAAAAACCCCTGGCAAACTTACATTTGATATTGTTAAAAAACACGTTGATAAACTGATTACTGTTAGTGACGTAGAAATTGCCGAAGCAATGTTTCTGTTACTTGAACGCGGTCGAATTGTTTCAGAACCTGCTGGAGCTGCTCCTGTTGCAGGCTTACTTTCGGGTAAATTGTCTCTAAAAGGAAAGAATGTCGTTCCAATTATTTGTGGAGGTAATGTCGATATGTCTCTAATGAACAAACTTGTCACACGAGGTTTAATCAGTGCTGGTAGAATTGTTCGAATGGTGGTAGGCCTAACTGATAAACCAGGCGCACTCAAAGACGTCCTTGACGTTATCGGTTCCAGAAATGCGAATATCTTGGACGTTCAAGTTGATCGATTTTATAAAAAAATTGGTTTAGGACCTGTTGAAGTTCTAATTAGTATGGAAACTAAAAGTAAAGAACATACCAAAGAGATGCTCAAAACTCTCAAGCAACAAGGATTTACATATCGCCTAATCGAATGATTATATCTCGATTAATTCGCGTGAAACATTTGTTAATATTTCTGGTCTATTCTGGCGTACAATAACATCATCTTCTATTCTTACCCCGCCGATTGTTGGTAAATATATTCCAGGTTCTATTGTAAATGCCATACCCTCTTCTAGAATAACATTTGATTTCTTACTAATGGAAGCTCCATCATGAACGTTTAAACCAATACTGTGACCTGTTGAATGAATGAACCTTCCTTTGTATTTTGTGGAATCTATGTAATCTTCTACTGCATTATGTACATCGCTGGCTTTCGCACCTACTCTTACTCTTTTTAATCCTATTTCACTTGCTTTGCGTACCGTTTCATAAATATCCTTAATCTTATTATCTGCCTTTCCAAATACTACAGTCCTAGTAATATCCGAACAATATCTGTTGTATCGTGCACCGTAATCACAAAGCACTAATTTATTTTTCTTTAATCTTGCATTCTGTGGCGCATAATGAGGTTCAGCACTATGTTTACCAAAAGCCACAATAGTCTGAAACGATGGACCTGATGCACCTTGTTTCTCTAAATCATGATTGATTATCGACGCTAATTGATTCTCTGTCATATTCTCTTTCAGTGAACTAGTTATTGTCTTGAATGTATTACTTGCAATTTTTGCGCTTTTTCGTAATTCCTTTATCTCTATCTCATCTTTTATACATCTTGCTTCTCCTATAGCCTTGCCTACATTGACCACATTTTTCACATTTTTCAAAGTCATTCGTATCCAAAGATAATTTGCGTACGAAAGTTCATTATAATTAATTCCTAAAACATTTACTTTCAATAATTTCTCTCTTAATAGCTGTTTATATTCATCATTGGTTCCAAACGTCTTAACTTCAATGTATGGAGTACTAAGTGCACTCTGCTCTTCTAATTTTGAAGTTAATAGGCATACCTTGCCTGTAGGATATGCAATTATTGAACATCCTTCAAATATACCTGATCTAACTCCAGATAAATAAAAAAAAGTTGAATCGAGTTGTCCTTCTATTCCATTTTTAATTAAAATTGCTTCTGGTTTTGTCTTTAATGATTTTGTAGATGCAAAAATTTTCTTTACTCTTGCTTTCATAATGTTATTCATAAAAATCCACTTATGTTCTAAATAATAAACCCTCTTTGTGATATATCCAACTTGCTATTAATATCAATATAACTGAAACAACAACAGTCGATGTTACCGCTAACACCAGATGAAATACGTTTAAATTATTTACCATTACTTCTTGAATAACTAACGTCACATTTAATATAGGAACTAGAAATGGAATAAGCCCAACATCATCTATATTTATTCCATAAGATCCAAATGAAAGGATTACAATAAGGAAAAGCATTGGAGTCAAGTAATTATTCGCCTCTTTGAAACTCTTGGCGAAACTTGCTAAAGCCATTCCTAGAGATGCTATCATTATTGCCATTAACGATAGAATTGAAAATACAATGATTGATGTCTGTAATGTTAGATTTATCTGCATTTGTTGCTCTGCTACAGAAAATGTCGATATATACCCTAAAGACCCTGTAAGACTCACCATAATGAAGGCTATAGAAACTAAAGTAGTCGAGAATACCGCCAAAAACTTTCCTGTAATCAGATCACGTCTCATTGCCGATGTAACTAAAAGCGCTTCTAACGTATGCCTTTCTTTTTCTCCTACAGTTAGGTCTATTGACGCATTCATTCCTCCAGTTGCCACTATAATCGCTAATAGTGGCGGTAAAATTAATGACAGTAAATATCCTGATCTCTCCTCTTCTGTAGCAACATCAGAAGCAAAAACTTGAATCGGGCTTAATATCTCTGGATCAATTTCTCTATCTACAAGCCTCTCGTTAACAGTCACTTTACTATACATGCTCAAGAATTGCATAATTTTTGAGTATGCAACGTTTGAAGTCTGACTCGATGCATCATAATAGACAGTTACATTTACACGTTGTTCATTTGCAATTCTATCATCAAAATCAATAGGAATTCCCATACCAGCTGCAATTGTTCCGTTTCTAATTGCTTCATCAATTGGTTTATCTATTTCAACTACTTGTAATGATCTACTTCCATCAATTAATCTTGTAAAATTCTCTGATGGTCCCCCTACTATTGCAATGTCTTGCGTTTGTATTACTATTTGTTGTTGAGTATTAGAAAATAATAACGGTATTCCAAAAGTCATTATTGGAATTAACAAAATGGGAATTACAACTGTTGCAATTAGAGTTCTTCTATCTCTCAATATGTCTTGCATTTCTTTTTTATATACTGCTCTAATGTGTTTTATTCCCAAGATTTTTCACCCTTTACTGTTGCAATGAACGCTTTTTCAAGTGAACCATGTTCTTCTTGAATATGTTTAATTGAATCAGTCATCAATATCCTTCCATCATGTATTATTGCAATTTTATCACAGATTTCTTCAGTTTCGTACATAGAATGCGAGGAATATAGTATCGTTCTTCCATCTTCTTTGCATTGTTTTACAAAATCAAGTACTGCTCTTGCTGATATTACATCTAAACCCGATGTTGGTTCATCAAAAATAAAAACTGGCGGTTCATGAATTATTGCTCTTGCAATTGCTACTTTTTGTTTATTTCCTCTAGATAATTTCCCACATCGCTTGTCTGCATATTCGCTAAGAGATAATCTCTCTAAAACATCATTAATCTTGTCATCTATTTGATTATGATCAATATCATTTAGTATTCCAAAATATCTTATTACTTCTCTTGAAGTTAATCTATCATACAATCCAACTTCTGTCGGTAAAAATCCAATATTTCTACGAACTTCAGAAGAATTAATTTTTGAATCAAAACCATTCACTATGATGTTTCCCTCTGATGGCTGAAATACAGTTGAAACCATTCTCTGAGTAGTGGTCTTGCCGGCCCCATTAAGTCCTAGCAGCCCGAAAATCTCACCTTTTTCTACTTCAATATTAATATTATCTACTGCTTTGAATTTTCCGAACCATTTCGAAACATTTTGTATTGATATCAATTATCATTAAATAAGTATAGTTCTATAAAATAATTGGCAATGATTGAAAGAAGTATTCTTCAAAACACTGTAAAAAGCTATGACCTCGATAATATATCGATTACTGCAATTGGCAGTCATTCTGCTCTTGATATTATGGATGGAGCTACTTCTGAAAATCTGAATTCAATTGTAATATGTCAAAAAGGCCGTGAAGTGACATACAAACATTTTGAAAGAATTATTAAAGAAGTTGTTACCCTGCCTAAATTCTCTGATTTACTCAACGACGACATTCAAAAATCACTTATTTCTAAAAACTCAATTTTAATTCCTCACCGTTCTTTTACTGCATATATTGACTATGATTCTATTGAAAACGACTTGAAAATCCCTATATTCGGTAATAGAGAAATGCTACGCACTGAAGAAAGAAACGTTGAAAAAAATCAATACTACCTTCTTGAAAAAGCTAATGTAAGATATCCTAAATTATTCAAAAAACCTGAAGATATTGATCGTCTAGTAATTGTAAAAGTTATGGAATCTACCAGAAAAATCGAACGTGCATTTTTCACTGCGTCAAGTTATCAAGAATTTACAGAAAAAGCAGAAAAACGTATAAAACAAGGTATTATAAATGCAGAAGATCTTGCTGATGCACGTATTGAAGAATTTGTATTAGGTACGTATTTTAATTTTAATTTCTTTTACTCGATACTTCACGATCGAGTAGAATTTCTTGGTATTGATCGACGTTTACAAACTAACCTTAATGACTTCACTTCATTACCTGCTAAACAACAACTTGAAATTGACGTTGAATTACAGAATATTGAAGTTGGACATATGCCTGCTACAATTCGTGAATCATTTCTTGAAAAAGTTTTTGAAATGGGAAATAAGTTTGTTAACTCTACTAAAAAAGAATTCCATCCAGGTCTGATTGGCCCATTTGCATTACAAACCGCTATTACAAAAGATTTCGAGCTAGTTGTATTCGATGTTTCACCACGCGTTCCAGGAAGTCCGGTCTTAATGATGAGTCCTTATACACATTATTATCATGGCGAATCCTTTGGCGCTGGTAAAAGAATTGCTATGGAAATATCCGAAGCTATAAAAGAAGAGAGATTGGATGAGGTAGTGACTTGACAAGTATTGCTACTTTGGGCTCTCATTGTTCCCTGCAAGTTCTAAAAGGAGCTAAGGAAGAGGGATTTCATACTGTTTTAGTTACGAAATCTACTCGTGAAAAATTCTATAAACGCTATGATAATTTCATTGATGAATATATTGTTGTTGATGATTTTACCGAAATCATGAACGACGACATTAAGGACAAACTAAATGCATCTGATTCAGTATTAATTCCTCATGGCACTTTGATCTCTGAGGTGGGGATTGAAAAAATTGAAAAACTTGACATTCCAATTTTTGGTAACCGACATATTTTACGTTGGGAAGCCGATCGCGATCTTAAGACTAAATTGATGGAAAAATCAGGTGTTTCTATTCCAAAAACCTTCAATTCACCTGAAGAAATTGACTGTCTTACTATCTCTAAATTATCCGGAGCTCGTGGAGGTTCCGGTTATTTCCTTGCTAAAAATTCAAAAGATTACTATTCCCACGTAGAAAAATTCAAAAAACAAGGTTTAATGACAGATGATGACGAACTTCAAATCCAAGAATATATTGTCGGTGTTCCAGTCTATCTTCAATATTTTCAGTCTACAATGAAAGACGAGTTGGAACTATTTGGAATTGACAAACGTTATGAAACAAATGTTGACAGTTTAGGGCGAATTCCTAGCATTGATCAAACTGAACTCAAATTATCGCCTACATACATTGTAGTCGGTAATATTCCTCTGGTACTTAGAGAATCTCTACTCGTTGAAGTTTATGATATAGGTGACAACTTTGTAACTGCAAGCAAAGAACTGGTACCTCCTGGCATGCCTGGTCCATTTTGTATGGAGGGTGTATATGACTCCAACGGCAAATTTGTTGCCTTTGAGTTTTCTGCTCGTATTGTAGCTGGAACAAATATCTTTACAACCGGTTCTCCGTATTCCTACCTTAACTATGGTCCAAATATGAATATGGGAAGGAGAATAGCTTTGGAAATAAAAGACGCTATTAAAGCAAACAGATTAGACGATCTAATTACCTGATTATCTTAATGTTTCTAGTGATTTACTATCTGGCCGCAATAAATTCATTAAAAGTTCAAAATATTCAATTAATACAGCTGCAAAATCACCATCACTATTCAATTCAAATCTTATTAAAAAGCCTTCAAATAATTCATATTTTTCTTTATTTGCATATTTGTAAAACGAAAGAAATTGTCTATTCTTACTAATCATTAACTGAGATAATTGTGAAGACTCGTCTAGAAAATTACGCCTTTTCAGCGATGCCAGCGCAAATGCATTTCTAGCTAATAACGAAGCATCTATTAGATTATTTCCTGTTGGCTCATCTGACATCCACGTTACAAAAAAATTCTGGATGAGTTTTCTCTCTCTCTCATTATCCATTAACTGAAAAACAATATCATCTACAATTATATTCTGAAGATGATTAAAACCCTCGTTAAGTGATTTCGCTTCTAACTTATTCAGTCCTTCTTGTTCAACAACGTGAGACATAACTTCATTAATTATTTCTGATTGATGAGATGGCGAATTTATCTCTGTAAAGTATATATGTGCTAATTCATGAAGAATCAATCCATTTAACATATCTGAATCTAATGCCCAATCTGCTACTACAATTGAACTTTTATTCGAATCAATTTTAGCATAACCCATAAACTGTAATTCAGGATCTATTTCAATTGAAACAATATTCTGTAATTCATAACCTGCGTTTCTCATGTTTTTAATTGCTAAATCAAGGGACTCTTCTAAAAATTCATCTTGACTCGTAGACTTCAATTTAATCAATTCATAAATTCTTTCTCATAGTTATAAATTTAAAGAAAATGGACCGGAGGAGAATTGAACCCCCGACCTTACGGGAAATAATCTTTCCGCATGCGAAGCGGATATTGTATCTTTCGATTCTACCGCTGAACTACCGGCCCTAAATCTTTATAGAAAATATTCACATAATTGTTTATCCAATAACTCAAAACTTAAAGAAGGCAAATATTAAGTTAATTGGAGCGGTCATCGTATAGTCTGGTCTAATACGTTAGCTTGCCAAGTTAATAACTCGGGTTCAAATCCCGGTGACCGCATTTACGTACTTATTTCTCTAGTTTCTCGATTAATTCCTTTGCACGTAAAAACTTTACATCTTTTTCCTGTATCATGATTTCAGAAACTTTTTCTATTAATTCTCCTGTAGCTCCTGCTGAAACGGCAATGTTCTTCGCATGAAGTTTCATGTGACCTTCTTGAATTCCTTCAGAAACCAATGCACGAAGTGCCGCCAGGTTCTGTGCCAGTCCTATTGATGTAATAATCTCACCTAGTTGAGCCGCACTGTCTACCTTAAGGACTTTCAAACAAATTTTTGAAGTTGGATGGACCGAAGAGGCGCCTCCTACTATTCCCACAGGCATTGGGATCTTTATTTTTCCTACTAAATCTCCTGTAGAATCTTTCTCCCAGGTTGTTAATGGAATGTATTTTCCTGATATGGACGCATACGCATGAACTGCCGATTCTATTGCTCGAATATCTTGTCCAGTAGCAATGCCTACCGATGTTATTCCATTCATTATTCCTTTGTTGTTTGTTACGGCTCTGTATGGATCATTATGCGCGAACTCTGACGCATCCAATATTCTTTCCACAATATGTTCGCCCCCCAATGATTCTTTATCAAATGTTGCATGGGCTTCTACCATTCTTTCGGTGGCAAGGTTTGAAACAATTTTTAATAGTGCTTCTCCACCCGATATATTCTCAATCTTTGGTGCTAAAGATTCAGCAACTGTATTACATGCATTAGCTCCCATTGCATCCTTACAATCAATGTATATCTCAACAATCAACATTTTTCCACGTTTTGTATCTAATTCTTTTAATTGCAAATCTTTTGCACCTCCACCAATTGATGATAATGTGGGTGTTCTTTCACGAGCTAATTCTAATAATTCCGATTTATTCTTCTGTATATTCTTTTTTGCATATTCGAAATCTTTTACTTTAATAAGTTGAATTTGTGCACGCATTAGATTTCCTGCACTCTTTGCAGTAAATCCTCCTCTTTTACGCCCAAGACCTGCAGCATTACTGCAAGCTGCTATTACTGATGGTTCTTCAGTTGCTAATGGAACTAAATACTCATTCTGATTAATGATGAAGTTCGTTGCTATACCTAATGGCAGTGAAATTCCCCCGATGCTATTTTCAATCATTTTTGTAGCATTTTCCAATTCTATTCCTGACATAGATTTGATAATTTCAGTCTCTTCATTGGTTAAGTCAGCAAATTCCTTTAATTTGTCTAATCTTTCATCTGAACTTAATTTGTAAAAACCAGGAATTCTTGAGCTTTTTGACATATACACTCAATATAAACAATCATCAATAAAATGATTATCTATTAATTATTTGAGTAAATTGAACGATTCTAACTCAAATCCGTATAAATTGTCTAATACTACTGAATAATTCTCATTTAGGTATTCTTTTGCTTTGCCACTTAATGACGCTTTATTTACAGTGAATTTGAAATTAAATTCAGGAGCCTCTCTTGTCTTATTATGTTCATCATCTATCTTTTTTAGAACCTTTTTATCGCTAATAGTGAGAGTGGCAATTTGCCTTCCATCTGGTAACGGTTTATCAAATTGAATATCAACTTTACTTTCCTTTTTATTTATGTCTAATATATATCCAGTTAATTCTAATGTCTCGGATTTTTTCATTTTTACTGCAGAAATTTCTTCTGCTAACCAATTAGGAAATTCTTGTTTACCCAATATTAATCTCACTTGTTGTGTTTCCTTGCGGAATTATTTAAAGCATTTAATAATGGTAACTCTTCGCCAGTCAGATATCTAATTAAAGCACCACCTGCTGTACTTACATGATAAATCTTATCTTTTATTTTTAGTTGTGATAACACTGCGCTTAAATGACCTCCACTAGTTATTGTTCTTGCACTTGAATTCGAAAGTTTATTAAGAATTTCTGTCGTTCCAAGTCTAAACTCTGAATTTTCAAACATTCCCAATGGCCCAGTTATGAAAATATTTTCTGCATTATCGATTTGTTGCGAGTATTTGTTAATCGTATTCTGCCCAACATCAAAAATTCTATCTGAAGAGCTAAGCTCTGATAAAGATCTCTCTACTCGTTTTCCATTTTCTTCTACTGCCACATCATCTGCTAACATAAACTTGTCTGGGTATTTTTCTAATAATAATTTTGCAGTTTTAATTGATTTCTCGTCATCTATGGATGTTGATTCTAAAGGAACTTTTCCAGTCGCCGCAAGAAAAACATTTCCAATTAAACCACCTAACATTGCTTTATCTATTCTCCCAGCTTCAATTAATTTCTGTATTGATTTTAATCGATCAGGTACTTTCGCTCCACCTAAGATTGCAGTAAACTTTGTATTGGAATCTTCTACTATTCCTTTCAATGCATTTACTTCACGTTCAACAATTTTACCTGCACATGCGGGTTTTAATTCAGCAAATCCCACAATTGATGGATGCGATCTATGCGAAGTTGAAAAAGCATCTAATACACAATAATCAATGTGTTCAACTAATTTACTGACCAGGTGAGATTTTATTGCATCTTCTGGTAACATTTCTGCATTTTCTTCTGCTGTAAATCTTAGATTGTCTAATAATAATATGTCTCCATCATTGAGATTCTTTATTGAATTAATTGCAGTTGGCCCAAATACATCTGGTATAAAATCTATTTTTCTGTTTAATAGATTTGAAAGCGCTGGTGCATGTTGTTCCATTGAAACATAATCTGATTTTCCTAATCTTCCTTGATGAGATGCAACGATTAATTTTGAATCTTTTAATGCATCAATAGTTTCTGCTACTTCTAATAATCTGGAATCATCTAGAATTTTTAATGTAGTCGGATCGATAGGACTGTTGATGTCACATCGTAAGAATACTGTCTTTCCCTTGATGTCTAAGTCTTGTATAGATAGCATGGCCAATCATACTCTCGAATTTGATTATTGTTAGAGCGTTTCTTTTATTGTTTTAGCAATAACATCTGCTACACTAACATAGCTAACTTGGCTTGGAACTGTATCCGTTCCTACAACTATTGAAACACCTGAATCATAGATGTTTGCAAGAGCAGAATCGAATGGTGTTTTTCCACGTAGTACAGGATGAGTACATCCAACTACAATTTTACCCGCGCCTGCTTCTTGAATTAATTTTACCGCCTCAATAATTGTACCACCAGAGCTAATTATATCATCAATAATTACAACATCCCTTCCATTTACTGGAAGTGGCTTACCTTCTTTTGTTGTAATACTGACCTCTGTAGCGCTGTATCTGGTCTTAAACATGATTTCGTAATCAACTCCCATAGTTTCTGCAGCAACTTTGGCCCATTGTTCAGACTCTTCATCAGGTCCTATAACCAATGGATTTTTTAATCCTGCGCTATCTTTGATCCATTTTGCAATGTCTGGAACTGCACTAAGGTTCTTTGTAGGAGTTTTCTTGATTAACTCACTCAAATCATTGACTCTTTGAAGATGTAAGTCGATTGTATAAATTATATCAATACCTAAATCATCAATGATTTTGGATACTAGATGGAAACTTCCAGGCTCGCCTGGGTTGAATCTATTGTCTTGTCGGGCATATGCAAAGTATGGCACAAATGTAGTAATTGATTTTGCCTTACCATCTTTTAATGCTGAACAAATTAATAGATATTCAATAAATAATTCATCAGGTTTCAAACCCATTGGATGAATTACTACAACGTCTTCATTTTCAACTTCATCATGATAACGAATATATTTCTCGCCATCTGGGAACTTCGTAATTTCAATTTTACCTAACTTGGCATCCAGTAATTTAGCTACTTTTGTTGCCAAAACTGTGCCTTCTGATCCACCGTATATTATCATTTCATATTACCTGTTACATTAGTTCTATTAAATCTTTTATTACTAGAGAGGCTGCCGAAGGTGGTATTATACCTTTCTCTGTAACAATAACGTCAATATTTTCTGGTGGAGTTACATCAAACACCGGATTTTTAATTTTTATATTTGGATATGCTTTTAGATACTCTTCCGAGCAAACTTCAGTTGCATCTCTTTCTTCAATCTCTGTAAGCTCTCCGTACATTGTATCTGCATAAAATTTGTATGTTTCCGCTGCAGCCATCAGTTTAACACGAGCTTCATGTGCCACAGCTGCTAATTGTGAAGTACCAATCTTGTTAACTACTGCTCCGTTTACTGCTACTGCATCAGCTCCACATACTGCTCGATCAGCCTTCTCAACAAATCGTCTTGCCGCTGAATCTATTATTATTGTAACATCACAACCATGTTTTGACAATGTAGCTGCTGTTTTATGTCCCTGGAATAAAGGTCGTGTTTCACAACAAATTATTTTAATTCCTTTGCCCATATCATGCGCTGCTTTCAATACACTTATTGCCGCTTCACTATTGCAAATCGTAATAACTGTGTCACCATTTCTAATTCGTTTTCCACCATATTCGCCAATTTTATTATATGCGTCTAAACTATTATGAACAAATTGTTCTGCTGCCTTAACAGTGACCTCTTTTATATTATCTGCTGAATCTCCTGCATTGTATGCCTTTTTGGTTGATGCCAATACAATGTTTACTCCATTTGGAAGAGAAACTGCAGTAGGTCTTGCCGACCTTAACTTTTCTCCGTTTTTCATTATATCATTATAAAATTGTTCACGGTTTGAATTATTTGTATTCTCTACATAATTCTTTAAAGCACTTGCCGCTAATCTTGCAATTCTTCCGGCTCCATGGATGCGCATATCTTTGATTTGATTATATGCGGTATCTACATCAATGTCAACTACTCCCGAAACTGTCGGAATATTTATTGGATCATCTGTCATATCAATAAAAAATATTCATTATAACTTACTTAAGTGTTGAGAAATATTTTTTAATAACGAAATTGCATTTTTAAAATTTTTTATAGTTGAATAAAAGAATTAACATATAATCATGAAAATCGCTCCATCTATGTTAGCATCAAAACCAGAAAATTATGTTAAAGATGCACAAATTTTAGAAAAGGCAAATGTCGAATGGTTCCATATTGATATGCTTGATGGCACCTTTACTAATACTCATGCTTTTCCAGTAGAAGACCTAAAAATTATTAACAACGCTACTGATTTTCCAATGGACATCCATTTGATGACTAATCATCCAATTGAATCATTACCTGAATATATTGAAGCAGGCGGAGATATGCTTACTGCTCATGTTGAAGCAGTGAACCCAAGAAAATATATCGACGCAGTAAAAAAATACGATAAAATGGTAGGACTAGCTGTGAACCCTGACACTCCTTTATCTTCTATCGTTGATTATATTGGAGAATTGGATCGAATATTAATTATGACAGTAGTTCCTGGTAAAACGGGTCAATCTTTCATTGAAGCTCCTCTCTCGAAAGTTAAGGAAGCTCGTCAACTTATTGACAAACATAATTATGATGTAGAGTTATGCGTTGATGGCGGAATCAATGAAAAGACTGCACCTTTAGCTATTGAAGCTGGTGTAGATGTTGTTGTATGTGGTGCAGGTATTCTCTACAAAGACGATATGATTAAAGCAGTTGAAGATTTACGAGCACTTGCATCTAAGTAATCTATTTCTTTAGTAATTCTAAACTCTTCTTCACGACATTCTCAACCGTAAAACCAAATTTGTTCATTACATCTTTTCCAGGAGCTGACGTACCGAAAGTTGTCATTCCTATTTTCTCTCCATCTAAACCAACAAATCTTTCCCAACCAAAAGTACTTGCAGCTTCAACAGAAATTCTTTTTTTAACTGAATTTGGCAATACTTGTTCTTTATAATCATCTGATTGTTTTTCAAATAATTCCCAACTAGGCATACTTACTACTCTGACATTTACACCCTTATTTTTCAATTCTTTTTGAGCTTCTACTGCTAAATGTAATTCAGAACCTGTTGCAATTATTATTAATTCAGGTAGACCTTCTGAATCAATCAGAGTATAACCACCTTTTTGTAAATTTTCCGGTGAAGAAATCGTATCCTTACTAGATTCTCCATATAAAACAGGTAGTGCTTGTCTTGTCAACACTAATGCAGTTGGACCGCTAGTTGTCTGCAAAGCAGTTTTCCAGGCAACTACTGTTTCGTTAGCATCACCCGGTCGTATTACAGTAAGATTTGGAACTGCACGTAAATTAGATACTTGTTCAATCGGTTGATGTGTAGGGCCATCTTCACCTACTCCTATGCTATCGTGAGTATAGACAAAAACAACACGTAATCCCATCAAAGACGCCAATCTAACCGAACCTCTCATATAGTCTGAAAAAATTAGGAATGTACTTCCAAACGGAATTACTCCTCCATAAGCAGCCATTCCATGTACTATTGCACCCATTGCATGTTCTCTTATACCGAAATGGATATTTCGTCCATGAGGAGCATCTGGTAAAGAATCTACTGAATTCTTAATTCGTACATTTGTGGAATCCATCAAATCTGCTGATCCACCAATTATAGCAGGAATATTCTCAGCCAATGCATTTAATGTCTTTCCAGACGCTTGTCTTGTAGCAAGAGATTCATCTTCTTTGAATGTAGGCATATTGCTATCCCAATTACTTGGAAGGTTGCCATTTATTGTATCTTCAAATTCTTCAGCTAGTTCTTTATTTGCATTCTTATACGCGTCATAAATCTTATTCCAGTTGTTCTCATAACCATCTCCGTTAGTCACAACTTTTTGAAATTCTTGCTTTACTTCATCGGGAATATAAAATGTCGGTTCTAAAGGCCAACCTAGATTCTCTTTCGTAAGCTTCGTTTCTTCTGCTCCTAATGGAGCTCCGTGTGCAGCTTCACTATCTTGTTTATTTGGACTTCCGAAGCCAATATGCGTTCTAGCAATAATTAACGAAGGTTTTTCCTCCTGTTCTTGACTATTCTTTATTGCTTCACTAAAACTCGATAAATCATTTCCTTCAATATTCTGGACAAACCATCCATGTGCTTCAAATCTCTTCTTTATATCTTCATTTGTAGTTAATTCAGTATTTCCATCAATACTAATGTGATTGTCTAGGTAAACATAGATTAAATTATTGAATTTTTGGTGACCTGCAACAGCAGCCGCTTCTGAAGAAATTCCTTCCATCAAGTCTCCATCACTGCAAAATGCGTAAATCTTGTGATCGATTATTTTATGATCGTTCGTATTGAATCTGTTAGCTAGATACCTTTGTGCAAACGCCATACCGACACCCGCACTAAAACCTTGTCCTAATGGACCGGTAGTTGTTTCAACACCTGGAGTCTCTCCAAATTCAGGGTGACCTGGAGCCTTACTTCCCAGTTTTCTAAACTTCTTAATCTCGTCTAGAGCTAAATCATATCCTGATAGATGCAACAATGCATATAGTATCATTGATCCATGACCTGACGATAAAATGAATCGATCTCGATTAACCCATTTTGGATTGCTTGGATTATGTTTTAAAATTTGCGTAAATAATTTGTATCCCATTGCCGCTGCTTCCATTGGTTGACCCGGATGGCCTGAATTTGCCGCTTCTACAGCATCAACCGACAAAAATCTAATTGTATTGATACATAACTCTTCTAATTTCTTGTCTATCATTTTAATTGCCTTTTCTCACGTTATATTGAAATTTGGCCATATATAAATCGAAAAGAAAGATTTTATTATGGCAACAAATTCTATAATATTGATAATAAATGAAATTTTTCTTAGATACCGCAAATGTTGAGCAAATCAAAGAAGCAAAAGATATGGGAATGTTGGACGGAGTTACAACTAACCCTACTCTGGTTGCAAAAGAAAGTAAAGATACCCATGAATTATATTCAGAAATCGTAGAAATCTGTAACGGTAAACCTGTTAGTTTAGAAACTACCACGAACGATACCGCAAAGATTGTCAAAGAAGGACAAGGACTTGTTGACACATACGGTAAAAACAGTAGTAAAATCTATGTTAAAGTTGCAAATACAAAGGCAGGACTAAAAGCAGTCCGACAATTGTTTGACTCTGGAATTGATTGTAACGTCACTCTCACTTTCTCTGCCACTCAATATCTATTGGCTGCAAAAGCAGGAGCGCGAGTTGTTAGTCCGTTTATAGGAAGACTAGATGATATTGGCCTTGATGGTAATTTACATCTTATCGAGGAAATTGAACAAATTCGAAATAATTATAAAGATAACGAGGAACACATTCCAAATAAAGCAGACACATTAGTTTCTAGTATTCGACATCCTGTTCATGTAGTGCAAGCTGCCATGATGGGTGCTCCTCTAGCTACAATGCCATTCAAAGTACTAGATATGATGTTTAAACATCCATTAACCAAGATTGGATTCGATCAATTCATGTCTGACATGGGTTCTGACGAAACATTAAAGTATTAGAAACAATAGGAGGAATTTGGAAAATGAAAGTTCTTATAACTGGCACAGGCGGAATGGGTGCACATATTTCAAAAGTTCTGATTGATAAAAATGTTGATACCTCGTTATACGGTACATGTCGTCAAACTGAAGCTATTTCTAAAATTGTGGATATTGATAAAGTCGAGATGCACAAAGGCGATATATTAGATTCTGCAAAACTCGAATCTGTTATCAAAGATAATAATATAGATCATATCATTCATACTGCTGGACCTCGTGCCACTCAATGTAGAAATCATGATTATGCAAATGACTCTGAAACAGGAATTCGCGTTCATACCATGGGTACCTCTAATGTTCTAGAAGCTGCACGTAAACTTGGCGTTAAAAGAGTTATCTACACTAGTACTGGTTCTGTATATCTTGCAAACAAAGTTCATCCTCCTGACGGAACATTCATTAAAGAAACAGATGCTGTAGTACCTTTTGATAGCAGTGACATTTATGCCTCTGGTAAAGTCGCTTGTGAGTATCAAGGATTTAATTATGCAAAAGCTTATGGAATAGAATTTGCTTCTATCCGAATGGCACATGTTTACGGACCTTGGCCTGGAGAAATGGGAAGAGGTAGATCAGTTGGCGAAATGATAGATGCTTTTCTTAATGACCAAGAAATCACTGTTGAAGAACAAGTTGCACAATGGACTTACCTTTATGATTTAGCAGAAGAGCATTATGCAGCTTTAACTTCTCCAAATCTCAAACATGAAATATTTAATGCAGGTTCCGGAACAATATCCGGGTTATCTGATGTAAAAGATATCTTAGGTAAAAAAGGCGACGTATCAAAAATTCATGTTGATACTTCTAAACCTGGTTCAAAGAAATTCCCATTCGATATGAGTGCCGCCGCAGACAAATTAAATTTCAAAAATAAATATGATTTGGAAGCCGGTGTAGAAAACCTTATTAGTTATTATTCAAAAAAATAATCTCTAATTTTCTATAATAGGAATTCCATAAACGTATAAATATCCCAAAGCACATTTTTTTTTGATTAAGATGCCAGAAATCAAAAGACAATGGAATACACCAACTGTTGAACACAGTGAAAGTAGTGTATTTCAAACAACCCCTGATCAAATAGATCCAGAAAAGTACGTTGTCGCAACATATTTCATCACTTGTGATCCTAGAATGACTATCGATCACGCTGGTGTAATTATTGCTGCTGAACAATCCGTAGGTACTTTTACTGACGTTTCTACTGCAACTGATTTAGCACACAAAACTGCTGCTAAAGTATTCTCCTGGGAATATGAAGATCCAAGTGGATCTGCTAAACACTCAGGTTTAGTAAAAGTTGCATACCCCCTTTATCTTCTAGATATGGATAATCGTGGTATCCCTGACCTCTTTACATTTATTACAGGAAATTGGATGGGTTTCACTCCAATTCCTAATTGTAAATGGGTTGACTTAGAATTACCTAAGAGTATTCTCAAACTCTTCAAAGGCCCTCAATTTGGTACTGAAGGTATGAGAAAAATCTGTGGTACAACAGAGACAAGAAGACCTCATCTTGGTGCTACATTAAAACCAAAAATGGGTGTTACAGACCAAGGTGCAGCTGATCAATTTTATGATGCAGCTTGTGGTGATTTTGACACTTACAAAGATGATGAAACTTATCATAATCAATGGTGTTCTCCTTTAATGGATCGAATTACAAAGATTTATGAAGCACTTGATAAAGCTAAATCTGAAGGACATCATCCTGAAGGTGAGATGTTTTATGTTCCACAAGTCACTTCTGACTTGGAAACTACCTTGGAAACTGCAGATCGAATGATTGCACATGGTGCTCGAGGAATGATGTTAAACTTTATGTGTACATGGTATCCTGCACTTCGTGCTCTTGCAGAAGACGCTAGTATCAATGTTCCAATTCACTTACATCGTGCATCACATGCAGCACTTACACGTCATCCAAGACATGGAATTAATCTTCCAGTCACTGACTTTATTGCAAGACTTGCAGGCGGTGACATGGTTCATGTTGGAACTGCACGAGGTAAACTCGGAGATCAGAATAAATTCACTGAAATCCCTCAGATTATGAATAAGATCCAGGATCCATTAGAACACATTAAACCAATGATGGGAATCTGTTCAGGTGGATTGACACCTCAAAACTACCATTTCTCAATCGATTTAATGGGTAATGATATCCAACTTCAGAATGGAGGAGGAATTCACGGACATCCTTGGGGAACCAAAGGAGGCGCAATTGGCGCACGACAAGCTGTTGAGGCTTACATGCAATCTATTCCAGTCGAAGAATATGCTAAGACACACGAAGAACTTGCAGGTACTATTCAAGCATTCGGCAACAAATACGCCGTTGCAACTGAAGAATCTGTCGTTCCTGAATTAGGTGAAGGAGAGCAATAGAAATGACTTTTCTAACACATCCAAATAAAGTTGATAATACACAGGATTATTCCGTTGCGTATGATCAACTTTTGAGTAATTCAGAAGAGATTCTTAAAGACGTCGATTCATTACTAGACAAAGCAGATGTTTCTAAAACAGACTATGAAGGTAGATCGTACACATATTCTCGTGGAGGACCTGCTGGCTGGTTAGACTACAAGAACGCAGCTGAAAAAGCATGGACTGCTCTGTATCAGGCAATTGATGTTTTGTTACATAACAACAACGTCAAGTCCCAACATGGTGGAAGAACTGAACATGACAGAGAAATGCCAGAAAGCCCAATTCTTGGTCATTATGATCGTAAGCTTGCTTTAATCAAACTTGAGAAAAGTAATCAAGATGTTGCATCAAAGCATTATTATGATCGTTATGTATCAATTACTGCTGGTTTAAGAAACAACAGTAATTACTATACATTACAAGACATCGAACTAGTAAGATGGGAAACAAGTCGAGTTAAAGATATAATTAACGAATTAAAGTAATTATATTCTATTAATTCTACTCGAAAACCATTTTAACAATGTTGCTGGTGAGTATAAAACTCACCCAGTAATTTTTTTTTAATAAAAAACTATAATCCTTCTGTTACTGAATATATTTCTCTTAATTGATCTACAATGGCATTAATATCAATAATCAATCTACGTAATTCATCATATTTCTTTTCATCATTCTCAATTATCTCTATTTTTGCAAGTTTCGAAACTTCATCCATCTTTGCATTGAGTTTTCGTGAATCCATATTGGGTATAATTAATTGTTTTTGTACCTTGTTTCCTCGATAGACTGCCCTTTCTGCAGTATTAACTAACTCTACCACATTCTTTTTCTTACTATCATCATATGCATATTTGTCTGCATTATCCATAGCTTCTTTAACCGACGTTTCTTTTACATCCAGGCGGTTTTCTATCGTTATTTCCTTCGATGCACCACTCGAAGTCTCTCTTGCAGAAACATTAAGAACTCCATTTGCATCAATGTCAAAGTTTACCATTATCTGAGGAGCTCCTCTTTCTCTCTCTGGTATTCCTGATAACGTGAAATTTCCTATCAAAGTATTGTCTTTTGTCATTATTCTTTCTCCTTGAACTATTTTTACAGCTACTGACTTTTGATTATCTTTTGACGTAGTGAAAATCTGTTGCCTGGAAATCGGAATAGGACTATTTCGTCTAATTAATCTCTGTACAGTTCCTGGAGCTGTACCTACGCCTAAAGTCAATGGGGTTACGTCTACCATTTCAAATGATATTTTCCCTTGTAATATTGCCGCATTGATTGCAGCGCCATTTGCAACACAAGACATTGGATCTAATCCATCTTCCGCAGCAGTCTGCATGTAGTCTTCTACTGTTTTTCTTACAAGTGGCATACGCGTTTGCCCTCCAATCAATATCAATTTATCAATGCCTTCAGTTCCTAATCGTGAATCAAATAACACTGCTTTTATTGTGTCTTCAACACGTTTGACTACAGACATGGATAGTTGTTCTAATTCTTCCTGCGATAATGTATATTCAAAAGTTGAATCATCATCGGGAAATATTCCCCCCATTTCAATATCTGCTGCTAAATGATAAGATAGATGAATCTTTGCTTCTTCCGCAGCAAGTTTCAATCTTGCTTCTACAGAAGGATCGTCAACCTCTTTGTTGTATTTTTCTTTTATCAATTCTTTAAGTCGATTTACAATCACTTGATCAATGTCAGTTCCTCCTGTACGCGTATCTCCACTTGTCGCGATTACTTTGAACTTCTCATTTTCTAATAGCATAGTAGTTACATCATGCGTTCCTCCACCAAACGTAAAGACCATAATGTTCATTTTGTCTTTATGAGTAATCTTGTCTAATCCATAAGCTAAACATGCTGCAGTTGGCTCATTAACAATTCGTATTACGTTTAATCCTGCTAATCTGCCCGCATCTATTGTTGATTGTCTTTGCGCATCGTTAAAATATGCTGGAACTGTTATTATCGCATCTTTTATCTCCTTTTCATTCAAGAACGTTTCAGATTCAGTTTTTATTTTTTTAAGTATGTATGAAGAAATCTGCTCAGGGGTGTATTTATCACCATCAACTTCTACCGTTTCTTTGGTTCCCATTTTTCTTTTTATTTCAAGAATCGTATTCATCGGATTGCTTACATATTTTTTCTTTGCTTCTATCCCTACTAAAATCTCATCAGATTTTTTATTAATATAAACAATCGAGGGAAACATCTTCTCTACCGCGTCAGACATCTTATTGTCTGAACTTTTTATCACCTTAATTTCATCATTGTGATATACCGCAGCTGCGGAATTTGTCGTGCCTAAATCTATTCCAAGTATATATCCGTCTTTGTTAATTACTTCTTTGTTATTTTTTTCCAATCTATACTATATTTTTTTTGTTTTTGTTAATAAATATTTTGTAAATTTCCGTTTCTTAAAGTCTATTCTGACACTTGATCTTGCTCTAAATAGTCTTCTTTTACGTATTCGTAGCACTCGAAACAGTATTGATATCCATTAATAAAGTGGGTT
This sequence comes from uncultured Nitrosopumilales archaeon, assembly GCA_964552125.1. Classification (GTDB taxonomy): domain Archaea; phylum Thermoproteota; class Nitrososphaeria; order Nitrososphaerales; family UBA57; genus UBA57. The sequence goes on from CAZKFJ010000001.1 coordinate 32,216, forward strand.
GTATCTGCAAAGGAGAGAATCTGCTTTCTACACCTACTACACGTGGTCCACGCCTCGTCAAATTGTCTTGGATTAATTCCTTGCCTTGTTACTGCTTCATTTCTATCTTCTCTAGGAAATTTATTATCTTTCTTTTTGTTTAATTTCTTTAGTTTTATTTTTTTTACTTTCTTTCCCTTTTCTTCTTCCTTAGATTCTGATCCATTAGAATCTTCAACTTGTTCCTTTATTTCTTCATTTTCTGTCTCAGTATTCTGTTCTGTCAATCTTAACTGTGATAATATGATAATTAGATATATTTTAACATATTCTAGAAGTTATATAAAATATCATTGTATTATGAGATTGATTAAATGAAAGAAAACCAAATTATTATTGTCTTATTCATAATTCTGGGATTATTTGCAGTATATTTCTTTTCTCAATCTAGCTTGTTTAACGAAGAAACAAACATATCGGAACCTCCGCCCTCATTACTACAACCAATCAATCCTGATGAATCTGAGATTTCTGCCAATTCTAGTCAATCTGTTGAACCTCAACCCGTTATTAATCCTGAGCCCATTGTTGAGGAAGAAGTTATTTTAGTAGAGGATCCTGTTGTTAATCAAAATGACATTCCCAATCCAATCGCTGAAACCCCGAAATCACAAACTTATTCTTGTCCAAAATCCAATTTCTCTCCACAGCCTAATTCATATTTGATTTATGATATTATTGGATTAGAACAACTTACTGTAGTATTTGGCGAAATATCTGGCAATGAAATCAATATCACACTATCTGTGACTAACACTAATTCTACTTGGTTTATCGCCGACCTAGAATCACGAGCAATTATATCTGGACCTGAAGAGCAAATTGTTGGAAATGTTCCTTTATTCTGGTTGCCGATGTATTACAACGTTGGTGATACAATAACTAGTCTTGGCGATATTGAACTCAAAGCAGTTTCTGAAGATTCAATGCTGTTTGACAATCAGAATATTAATACACTCGTCGTTCAGGGTACTACTATTCAAGATAATGAAAACAACCGAACTGAAAGTATTATTACATCATATTATGACAAAAATACTGGCATTCTTTTACAAATTAATGAACAAAGTTCTACATATGAAGGAGAAAGTATTATTGATGAACAATCGATTAATATAATTAATGTAATTGAAACAAATATTGATTTTACTAATTATTCTGTAGAATTGATTTCACATGATGTTAAATTTGAATTTAATTCATTTGTTATATACGAACATGATAATTTCAATTGGAAATTAGAATTTAATTTATTGGATGACTCCTCTGTTAATGTAACTGAAAGCAGAAGTTTCTTTGAAAATGAATGGGAAGTAATAAGATGGAGGATAGTTGATCTAAACTGTTTAATTATAAAGGATGCGCATACCCATGCATTTAATCAAGATTTCCAAAATACTCCTTATCTCTTGGGAAAATCTTATGAATTTCTTGTTAGGTCTGATATTTCCATTGGAAATTATATATTTCCTGCATATGAAGATATTGGACTAGGATTAGATATTTCCGTTTTTCGTATCATTGATATTCGTGAATTCAATTATAATGGAGAAATCTTTAATGTTATTGTTGCCGAATCAGTTGGCGATAATGGTGTAGTTCGACGGTATTTCGACACAATTACTGGAATAATGCTCCTTGAAGAATTTGAATATGAAGGAATTATAAAACCTATTCTTAGTTTAAAAGAAAGCGGGCTTACTAACTAACTCCAATTTTTGATATATTTCTCATAAAGCGAGAAATTTAAGTAATCGTACCTAGTAAGATAATTCGATTAATAATTGCCAAGAGATTATGATGTAATTGTTGCGGGTGGCGGAATGACCGGTTTAATCACTGCCACATCAATCGCCAAATTCACTAACCAAAATAAGAGAATTCTTGTTATTGATCGAAACGACGAAGTTAATCCTGCTCGAAAAAATATCTCTGGTTGGACTTGTGGGGATGCCGTAAGTAAACGTAGTGTTGATTTCTATTCCAAAGAGGTTGGAATAACATACGAACAACCTGAGTTGGAGCATAAAGTCAAAGGCGTAGTTGCTTTCTCTCCCGACCGTGAAACAAAAGTATCATTTGATGGAGAAGGTTATGTTCTTAATCGTAAAGTCTTAGGATTACGTCAAGTTGAAGATGCTAAAAAACTTGGAGTTGAATTTCTCTTTGAAACCGAATCGGAAAAACTTCTATCAGAAAATGGTTATATTACTGGAGTAGAGATTCTTGATAAAGATAAAAAACGAAAGACTCTTACTGCTAACGTTGTTGTAGATGCTACAGGTTCTGCATCGAAACTTCGACAAAATCTTCCTCTTGCAAATTCATTCATGGAAAAACAAATTGATCGTGAAAATGACATGGAAACTACTGGACGATATATCTTGGAATTCGATAGTGGTGAAACTGATGTATCACTTTACGACAAAGACTATTGTATTATTCATCTTAATCAAGATATTGCCCCTGGCGGTTATGCTTGGGTGTTTCCAAAATCAGAAAATAAAGTTAATATTGGCCTTGGCGTTCAAAAGAAACGACTTGTTACACGTAACCAAAGACTAGGTAAAAATGATACTCTTCAAAGTTTGATAGATGAATATATCAGCTCTAATACTTCAATTAAAAATTATAAAATATCTACTGATGTAGACGATTCAGGTAACACTAGAGGAAATTGGCAAGTTCCTGTAAGAAGACAAAATGATTGTATGGTTGAAAACGGTTATGTAATTGTCGGTGATGCAGCTTGGCTTCCACGACCTATTGACGCTGGTGGAATAGGACCTGGAATATTTGCTAGTGTTATAGCTGGTAAAACCATTGCTAATGCGCTGGAAGCTGAAGATTATAGCCAAAACAGTTTATGGAACTATAACACTGAATATGTTCGAAATTATGGTTATCAAATGGCAAGTTTTGAAATACTACGTAGATTCTTACAAATCGTATTAAACGAAAAAATCAGCTACGGTATGAAACATTTTCTCTCTGCCGACGACGTCGAAAAAATTACTTCACGAGAACATCCAAGTTTTGATAAGGTAAATATGTTTAATCCTTTGATGCTTTATAAAATTCTTACACATTGGAATCTTGCAAAAGAATTACGTTATACTGCAACAAAAAGTAATGCTCTCGTTACACATAGTCAAAACTATCCAGACTCTCCAGAAAGTTTTCCAGAATGGCAAAATAAACTACATTTACTTCTCAACGACGCTTACAGTCGCTTTTCTTAATTTTTTAATTCTTTTCGTAAAATCTTTCCTATCAAACTCTTTGGAAGTTCGTCTCTGAATTCTATTTCTTTAGGAACTTTATACCCTGTTAATTTTGTTCTACAAAATTCAATTAATTCTTCTTCAGTTGCATTTTTCCCCTCTTTAAAAACTACGAACGCTTTGATATATTCGGATAAATCTTTATTTTTTATACCTACTGCGGCGGCTTCTAGTACATTTTCATTCTCATAAAGTACATCTTCTACATCTCTTGGATAGACATTAAATCCTCCGACTTTGATCATATCTTTTTTACGATCCACAATGTAAAAATAACCTTCATCATCCATTTTTCCAATATCGCCAGTTAACAGCCAGCCATCTTTTATCATATCATCTGTTTCTTCTTTATTCTCCCAATATCCATTCATTACTATTGGCCCCTTTATTGCAATCTCGCCAATCTCATCTATTCCCATAAATTGTTCATGATTCTCACTATTTACTATGGCAACATCGCACATAGGAAGTGGGACTCCTATTGACCCTACTTTTGCGAGATTCATATCGTGAATTGGGTTAAAAGTTACTGCTCCCGTGGTCTCACTTAATCCATATAATTCAACTAAAGGAGATTTTGATTTCTCAACAAATTGTTTTACTACTGCTTCTGGTAATGCCATTGCCGCCGCAAAAGAAATTCTTAGAGAGGATAGTTTAGCATTTTTCATACTTGGATGATCACTTAATCTTGTAAACATAGTCGTAACTCCTGGAAATATTGTGATTTTATTCTTCTCAATTGTTTTTAGCACTTGCTTCTCTTCAAAACTAGGTAGAAGTACCACTTTACCTCCTGATCTCATCATGATCATCTGACCTATGAAGCCAAATATGTGGAATAATGGAAGAACAATTAACGCAGTATCTTCTTTTTCTCTTAATTTTACCCATTCACATACCATTTCTACTTGTGTGATGATATTTTTGTGAGTCAACATGGCACCCTTGGCCTTTCCAGTCGTTCCTCCAGTATACTGTAATGCTGCAATATCGCTTGTTGACGTTACATCCTTTGGCCTTGTATTCTCTCCTGAATTTAATACCTCCATGAAATCCATTGTATTATCAAAGTTTCTTTTCTTTACTTTAACAAATGCTAAACGCTTCTTTATCCCAGGGAGAAATTCTGTCACACTTGTTGTAATTACCTTTTCAACGTCAAGATTGCTTCGCGTTTCATTAAATCCTTGGTATAAATCTCTCTTAATTGGTTTTTTTACCAAGTCCGTACATGCAATGACGATTTTAGGTTTTGCATCGCGTAATTGCGATTCAATTTCTGCCGACGTATAAAGAAAATTAGTACCGACTGAAATTGCCCCTGCCTTTAAAATTCCGTATAAAGCAATTGGAAATTGTGGAATGTTAGGTAATAGAAGTGCAACACGATCTCCTTTTTTTACTCCAAGTTTTATTAACGCATTTGCAAATTTATTTGAGAGATCATTAATTTCATTATAGGTGAAACTAGTTCCATTATATTCATAAGCTATTTCATCTGAATACTTTTTACAAATATCATCTATGTAATCTCCAAAAGTTACATCTGGTACCTTGATATCAAATTTCAATCCATCTGGATATTTATTTAACCAGATTCTCCCCTGTTCTGCAGTTTCAGACATCTATCGTATATTGAATGTAATTCTTAATGAATCTTGTCTATTTCTTTCGTCTTTTTGAGCCTAAAATCCGTTTTGCGCCCATATATGCAATTACTGAAGATACGACTGTAGAAATAATTAGAATACTCAATAATATAGGAAACATTGACTCTGGTTCAGGGATTATTGCAAAAACTGTAGCCAATGTATTAGGTACTAATACTGCTGTACCTATTACTGTTAACCAAAGAATTATTGTAGAAAGACGATTTGTAATGTTTGTTTGTATTACGTTTACTCCGGTCGCTAGAACTTCAAGTACTTGTTCTGCTAATTGAATTTGTCTATCTAAATCTGCTAATATTATGTCAAACCTTGATAATATTTCATCTTTATCACTCAACATTTCGGGATCACCATATCTAAGTGAATGTACTGTTGTATGAGTTGCCCATACTGCAGTCAAGAATGTAATTATTGATCTTTTTATATTTGACATCTCCTCTGCTATGTCTTTACTCATTGTCTTTTCATCAGTCATTTCGATTTCTAATGTCTGTGCTTTTTCAACTATTAATCTTAGAGTATCATAATTTCGTTCTGAAATTTCATCAATAATTCTAGCAAAAAGTATAGTTTGTCTATCGGCCCATAACTCTTTACTGTTTGGAAGTTTCTTCATTATTCCTTCTGCAAACCCAGAAAGACGAAGCAACTTCTCAGCTTCTTCATCATGAATTGAAATTATTTTATCTCTTGCAATATAAATTAAAACTGATAATGAATTTACAGTACCTCCTGAAAACTTGATTAATGGAACTGTAATTCCCAATACATCCCCTGCATCTTCATAATTCGAGTAATATCCCCCGAGTACTGATGCAGGCTCTAATGCTATCCCAAATTCTTTAGCAATTTCTTTTGAACCTGTTTTTACATCATCGACAACGCATTCTAACCACGATAACGAGTATTCGTCAATATTTGGTCTTATATCACTAATGCTGCTGACATTGTCTTTTATTGGAACTCCATCTTTTGCAATTGCAGCCAGTTTCATACTTTTTATCATCGTTATCCACTACTTGATTATAATTTGTTATATATTATATTATTAACTATCAAAATCATCATTATCTTGTTATTATAATTAATTGTACGATGCCCGCATGATTCTTCATCCTCAAATGAGTCCAGATTGCCCGTCGATGCAACGGACACCACACAAATACTTCTTAATGCTATGCTGTTAAAAATCCTTTCTAAATTATTTTACAGTAATTCTTCCTTTCATGTATGGATGTAAAGAACAATAGTAATGAAACTCTCCTTCTTCATTAAATTCATAGGAAATTATTCCTAATGTATCCACATCTCTTGATAAATCTATGTCTAATATTGTATTGTTTTCTTTATTCTTGCCTGTATCGGTTGTAACATTGTGTCCTTCTAAGTCCACATTAAACCAATGTACACTAGATCCTTTTTTTATTATAATGTCTTCTGGTTGATAATCAAATCTATTAACTAAGACTACTTTGTCACCCGCAAAACTAACAAAACCAATTATGGAAACAAATGACAACATTACCAAAGTAAAGAGAATTTCTTTTCTCATATTTCATAAATACCTTTGTTGTTTTTTAATTGCTCGCTAATGAAGGCCGCCGGTGGGTTTCGAACCCACGACCTGAACCTATCTGCTTTATTGACCCACAGGGTCCTATGCTACCAACTACACCACGAATTGACTAATAATCGGCCACGTGTACAGACGGCCTACCATAAAAAAGTACGAAGATTGATTTAAAGTTGCATGCAAAAATCAATTATTCGTCAATATGTTCAATAATATTTCTGTATATACTTGTGATGATTCCACTAATCTTCTTACTTCAATAAACTCGTCAACTGTATGTGCTTGTTTGATAAACCCTGGTCCATAAATTACTGATGGTATGTTTCCTTGATTCACTAGAATTGACATATCTGTAGTAGCTTTCATCCCTGATATTATTGGATTCTTATCGATTACTTTGTTTAATGCATTCTTCACCTCTTGAACTATCTGTTCGGATTCTGCAACCTCTACAGCTTCTCTAATTGTGTCTATTTTCAAGTCGAATGTTAATCTACCATCTAAACTACGTAGTCTATCCAATCTTATTCTTAATTTATCTAATATTTCATCTGTTTTTTCTTCAGGAAGGGTTCTTCTATCTATTGATATTCTACAAGAATCTGCAATCATATTCTGTTTAGTACCACCATCTATTAAGCCCACATTTATTGATGGATGACCTACTAGATTGTTCTCGACTGTTTCTAATTCCTTACTAATCTCATTAATTTCCATTATTAGTTTCATCATGTTTATTATGGCATTGTTGGACTCTGAATTTGATTCACTTGAGTGTTCCAATTTTCCGTAAGTAAAAAGATTAAACCACATTGTACCTTTATGCGCTCTGTAAATTTTTTCGTCTGACGGTTCACCCACTACTGCCATGTCTGCTTTTATATTCTCTTCAACTATCTTTTGCGTTCCCAAGCCTGTTGTTTCTTCAGCCATTACGCCAGTGAATATAATTTTACCATTAAATTTTTTCACATTATTCATGATAAATTTCATAGCGATTATCATTGATGCAATTGAACCCTTCATGTCCGTCGATCCCCTTCCAAATAATTTGTTATCTTTGATTATTGCAGAATAAGGATCCATACTCCATTTATTAATGTCTCCTATTGGAACCGTATCAACATGACCATTAAACATTATAGATTTTCCTACTCCGTCTCCAATTACTTCAGCAATTATGTTAGGTCTGTTTGGCAAAACCTCTTGCAACCGTACTTTCATTCCTAACGATTTTAAAAAACTTTCTAGATACTCACAAACCTCTTTCTCTCCTGCGGTTTCATCACTTGGAATTTTTATCAATTCTTGCGCAAGATTTGTTATTTCTTCTTCTTTAATCTTTGACTTAATATCTGAATCCAAGTCTATATAATTAGTATAAACAGATTTTATAACCGTTGCCGATGTATAGTACCCAATGAATAAAACTGCACGATTAATAATCACTGGAAAAGTTCAAGGTGTGGGATTTCGTGCATTTGTTAGAAATCGATCTATGAAAAATAATGTTACTGGATGGGTGAAAAACCAAGATGATGGCAGTGTCGAGGCATTATTTTCAGGTTCCCAGGAAGATATCAATAAATTAATTGAGATAACCCGTCGCGGTACGCCCTGGAGTAAAGTATCTGACGTTCTTGTCACATATTCTGACGACGACGACAAATATTCCTCATTTGAAATTCTATCTTGATTTCTGACGACTAATTATTCTTTTTAATAGATTTTTTGTTCGAGAATCTAACAACTTCATATTAATTATGTCAATATCCTCGGGTTCATCTAAATCTAATCTTATTGCATCTTCTAAATAAATCGAATACTGTAAATTATTATCTTTTATCATTTTTAGATGTGTGAAATAACTATTGCTGTCATATGAAGTTTGTATAATGTCTGGCGGATTTCTGAATAACAAATTTGTTCCATCTTCTCTTCTCGAAGGCGTAATAATTACTTGATTATTATCTACTTGTTCAAATAATTTATCCAACACTTGATTATCAATTAATGGTATGTCTCCTGGAATTACTATTGTTGCATCGAATCCTTCTTTCATGAAATATTCGTTTCCAATTTCTACTGCATCATTCACTCCACTATTGTGACTCTCTTTCAAGTGTATTATTTTATCATAATTTTCATATTGTAGTATCTCATTTTCTGACGTAACTATCGCTATTCCATTCAAATAACTTGATTTAATTAAAACATCACACACGTCAAATAACATACATCTAACAAGTTCTTTCTTCTCTTCTAACGTAAACACCGAAGATAATCTATTCTTACTATGACTAAATTTCTTAACAGGTATGATTACTCCAATTTTCATTTTTAAATCTTCATTAATTCCCTTGCTAGTTCTGCCTCTTCTTCTTTCTTTCTCATTAATATGTTCGTTACATGTGGAACTTTTTCCATATTCTCTATCTCCTTTTTCTTACCAATATCTGTCCTGTCTATCACAATATCTGTGATAAAATCTTTGTAATATTCCGTTAATCCAGTAACTGAAACATCATAATCCTTTGCTTGAAGCATCTTTCCTGCCGGTCCACTAACTGGTTTATTTCGTATTATGGGACTAACTAGGATTTTTTTAGATCGAGTTTCTTGTAATGCCTCCTTAATTTCTTTAATAAAAATAGTTGGACCGATACTGGATATTGGATTTCCAGGAGAAATTAATATTTTATCTGCTTCCTTGATTGATTGAATTACATCTTCTGCTGGTTTTGCATTATCTATTCCTTTGTATCTTACATCTAATATTCTAGGTTTTCCTTTATTTTTAACCCAAAATTCTTGTAGATGCATCTCACCATTATCCGAAATTATTGTCGTTTCAATTCTATCATTCGATGCAGGCATAATATTGTGCCTAATCTTGGAATCTTTGGTAAATATCTTCGTTATTTCTGCAAGATTTAATCCATTCTTTATCAAATTCGTTCTTTTATTATGTGTCTCCAAATCCTTATCTCCAATTTGAAACCATGATTCTTCCGAATTCTCTTTTATCGATTCAAGAAAATTAAATGTATCTCCTTTTATTCCCCACCCTCTTTTTATATCTAGTCTGTTTGACAATCCATATATTGTTGTGTCTATGTCTGGACAAATATAATATCCAAATAAATTGATATTGTCTCCTACATTCACAATTACATTGATTTTCTCATTAACAACCGAGTCTAATCCTCTTAATAATTTAATTGATCCAGTTCCACCTGTAATTATTGTAATCATGTCTGTTTCATTTTGACTGCTTACAAATCAGTCCATTTAGTCACTTTCATCGATATTCCTATTGCAATTATTCCAATTCCGAAAACAATAGCGCAATTCCACAAAGCCGCTTGATAATTTCCGAAAACCATTATCTCTCTTAATCCATTATTTAGATATGTTAAAGGAAGAATCTTTGCAAAAAGCTGAACTAATGTCGGCATAGTTTCCAATGGAAAGAATGTTCCTGCTAAGAATAACATAGGAAAGGTAACTACGTTACCCGCTGCGTCTGCCTCCTCTTCCTCTCGTACAACTGTGGAAATAATCATGCCTATTCCTGGAAATGTCAATGCTCCAGATATGATGAGTATAATTAATAATGGGCTCAGAACTACGTTTATACTAAATACTAATACTGCCACAATTAATATCACGCTAGTAGAAATCATTCCAATTAGTATGTGATATAAAACTAGTCCAATTATCCATTCAAATTTCGAAAGAGGCGTTGTAGCGAGTTTCTTTATTACCCCATTTTTCCTATATTTGGTATTTGTTCCTATTGTTCCAAATATTCCTGTTGACATTATTGCTATTCCTATTACGCCAGGCACGAAATATTCTATGAAAGTTAAATCATTCGAAGAAATCTGCTCTTGTATCAAAGTTATAGGTTGTTCCATTCCTTGTTTTTCCACATTCATTGAATTTATTACTCCATTGATCAATGAATTCGTTCGTGAAAATGTTTGATGCGAATCATCCATGATTAATCTTATTGATGTATCTCCTTCCTGAAAATCTAATTCAAAATTTTCTGGAATCACAACCGTCCTAACTTGTTCTTCTATGTTGCCTTCATTTTCTAATATATTGAATGAATCAGTTTGATTGATTAACTGGATTATTTCTAATGATGCTTCAGATGGATTACTCTGAATAATGTCATTATTTTCAATATAAAGATCCATCTTATCTGATTGAAGTGAGAATAATCCGCCAAATAATAGCATTAAGAGAAGTGGAAATGCTAACGTCCAAAATAATGTTGTTTTATTTCTTTGCCATGCTTTGAAATGTCCCTTGAACACGGTAAAAATTATTGTTGCAGTTCTCATTTTGCTAATCCTTCATCATTGATTCTTCTTCCAGTTAAATTCAAAAATGCTTCATCCAGATTGGGTTTTTTTATTTCAATTTCCACATTTGGATCGTCTGTAACCGCAGCAAGTATCTTGAATAACTGATCATTATTATCAAATATTATGTGTATTTGACTCTCTGTATCAATCTCATATTGAATATTCTTCTTTTCTAATATGTTTCTGTCACAATTCTTCAATATTATTGATTTGTTTCCTCCGTAATTCTCAATTAATTCACTCGGAGAACCACTTGCTACTATCTTTCCCTCGATAATGATCAAAATTCTATCTGATAATTCTTGTGCTTCTTCCATATAATGCGTAGTCAAAAATATGGTCTTTCCTTGTTGTTTTAACTTTTTTATTAGATTCCAAGTTTCTCGTCTTGCCTGCGGATCTAGCCCTGCTGTCGGTTCATCAAGAAACAATAATTCTGGTTCATTTATCAATGATATTGCTATCCCCACTCGTTGTTTCATTCCACCTGATAACGTTTTATACATTGAATCAGTTTTTTTTGCTAATCCAATACGGTCAATCAATTCATCAACTGATATATTGCTATCATATAGATTCCTAAAGTAATCTAGATTTTCTTTTACTGTTAACCAATCAAATGCATTGAAGTTTTGTGGCATAACTCCAATCTTTCTTTTTATTTCCTTCTGTTTATTTTTGTCCTTTAAATTTATTCCAAATATTTCCACTTTTCCATTATCTGGCGTTTTTAAACATTCTATTATTTCTACTGTGGTAGTTTTACCTGCGCCATTTGGACCTAAAAGTGCAAATACTTCTCCCTTATTTACATCAAATGAAATTTCATTCACTGCAATAAATTCATCATATGTTTTTGTTAATCCCTCAATGTTAATTACTATATTTTGTTTCAATCTCTAAACCTCTTTTTTACAGCTTTTACTTCTTTTATTTCTCTATATGCTAACAAACTGAAAAAGGTTAAGAAATATTGTAGAATTGGGATTGTTCTCGCTAATGTAGTTGCATCTCTATAGGCCAGTGCTACAAATATTGATACTCCTATGCCTACTACGTATCCAATTTTATATCTTTTCAAATAGACAGGCACTAATGCTAATTGTATTATGTATACTGGTAAAATTAACTCATTAGGTATTCCGTACATGAATGCTCCCCCAACATCTAGAAAAATCAATATTCCACTAAAAAAAAGAAATATTGTTGCTGTTATAACCTTCTGAGAAATGTTATTGTTGGCAAATATTTGCCTAATAGTTCTATTAATACTACTCATAAATGTTCTTCCTTATTTTCACATTTATGCAGCCTTGTTGGATATCCATTTTCTTGTAGATGTGTCCCAACGAATTATTGGAAGTTTTGAATTTGCAGGTATTCCCATTGAAGATTTCTTCTTTTTAATTCCATCTGCACTTGCACCTGGATTATCAATATTATAATCTAACCATTGTTTCATACAATCGAAACTACAATAACTTGGAGCAAATGTCTTATTTGTTCCCCATACTTCAAACATTTCACCACAATTTTTACATTCAGTGTTTCCTTCTTTATTTACTGTACTTGTTTCCTGACTTGATCCTGAAGCAGTAGGTAGTTTCATCTTTTTATAACTGCCTCCCATCTCAGTTATCCATTTCCTTGAATCTTGTTCCCATCTAGTTACTGGTAATGCCATTATCTCTAACTCTCCATCTCTATAATAAAATATTTCTTTTCATTTCCTATTCTATGGCCACTATGTGCTTTCCTTCATCATCATCATTATTATCTTTATTTATGATAATCTCTAATATTCCATTATTATACTTTGCACGTGCTGAACTAGATATTATTTTACTCTCTAGTGGAATTTCTTTATAATAATTCTTTGAATTTGTCGTCGATACTACTAACTTAGATTCCTTTATTTCTATCTTGATATCTGATTTTTCTACTCCGGGTATCTCAATCACTACCGCTATTGAATTCTTTCCATCAATCAAATCAATTAATGGCTCTCGTGATTCTGTTACCTCTAAATTCTCATCTGAATCGGCTTTAATATTTCCAAATTCATTGATTTCTGCTTTACCATTTTCGTCTATGTTAATAGAATATCCATAAATAAATGGTTCAGATCTATCTTGATTTTCTGATTCAATCTTGTTTATCATTTTGGCTAAATCAGTGTTCATTTCATGCTCAAAGTCTTCAAAAATCTCGTCAAAACCGTCTAAATCTCTGAATAAATCATTGAATAATGGTATGAAGAATGGATATCTACTCTTGATTCTATTGAAAAATTCATCAATATCTGTCATTTTTATACTATTTTGATATTTCTTTCCTTTAATAAAATTGTTTGTTATAAATTTATAATCTTAAAAAATTATTTAATTTATTGATATTGTACCATGACCGAACAAGCTAGTATAGAAGAAATAATTAAAAATTTCCAAAATGGCGAATTTATATTCTTACATGATGATGATTCCCGTGAAAATGAAACTGATATAATGTTAGCAGCAAAACATGTTACACCTCAAAAAATCAATCAAATGAGACACCTCGGCGGAGGACTTCTTTGCGTAGCAATTTCTCCGGATATTGGTTCAAAATTAAAATTACCCTATATGTGGGATATTCTTTTACAAACAAAATCTCCTTCGTTAACTTCTCTTGTTAATACTCAACGTAACAAAAATCAACGCTCTACTCATTCTATCACGTTTAATCATAGAACTCTCGGAGGTGCTACTGATTCACAACGTTCTGACACAATTTCTTCTCTTCATAAATTATGCGAAAATTATACTGAGAACGAAAACTTCTACGATGATTTTCATTCTATGTTTGAATCACCTGGCCATCTACAGATGTTGATTGGTTCTCCTGGTCTTCTCGGTTCTAGAGAAGGACATACAGAACTTAGTCTATTTTTATGCGATATTTCTAACTTGACTCCTATTGTAATCATGTGTGAAATATTAGACAACAAAAGATTCAAAGAAAAATCTGTCGCTGATAGCAAATCCCTCGCTAATGAAAATAATATCACCTTTATTGAAGCTGGTGCAATTCTAGATCATTATAAAAATAATTATTAACGGACCCGGTGAGACTTGAACTCACGACCTCTAACCAAGATTGTTTCTCAATCTTTACAGCTGTCACCGTGAATTAGGAGGATCGACTATTTTCTGCCGCGCTAATCCAGATTGCACATTATTTCTAATTCTGCGCTACGGGCCCATATGAAATTTATCAAATAAACTATAAAAGTTCACAATTCGTAATAATCTTGTGAATGATGCATTTCTGGACGAAATTATATCTCTTAATGATGAATCATTTCACTTGTCAATTATAAAATATACAAATGGGTATTTTGTTTCTATCTCTGAAGGCAGTAAACATACTCTGGGGTCAATTTCTCTCTCATTAAAACAATCAAATCTAGTTAACACTACAATTATCACGCCTAGTAGATTTTCTCCTATGATTCCACAACTCATTAGTGAATTAGCTAGCGAATCATCTAACGGGATTGGCATGTCTTCAGTTTATCTTACAAAGGACATTAAACCTGAAACTGCCATCAGTCTTATCGAGACAATAAAATCTCATCTAAAAAAACTATAAGACTTCTTTTTCAAATATTTCTTTAACGATTATCTCTAATTTTTTCTTGTATTTTGATGTCGTGTAAATTCTAATTATGTTCATATACCCCAATATTGCATTCATCAGAGGCAATTCTGTAGCCTTTGTTATCTCAAACTCTTTTTTTCTTGTCTTATTTAATAATACAGTGATCTCATTGAATGATTCTTTCGTTGATGTTGTCGGAACAGAAGTTGCCGTTGATACATCGATGAATATATGACTCTTAGGTATGTTTGATTTTTCAGCAATCTCATCTGCTAAATTCTCCCTAAATTTTTTTTGTGCGAATATCTTTGTACTAAATTTGTCCTTTCCTAAGACAATCTTCTCGAATACAAGTTTTAACATCTTTCTGTTTGAATAATCAATCGCTAATTTTTTTGCTAATTTAGTATTTTCATTTGTTGTATTGATGTTTGAAATATTATAAAGTACTTTCTCATCACCTAGTTCTAAAAATTTGCCTAAATCATCAAGATCCGTGAAGTGTAATTCATCATCGGATAAAGTCATAGCTCTTGTTATCATTACTGCAGATGCACGAACGCTTTTATGAAAATATACTGCTCTAAACATCTCATATCTTGCAATCATTAATGATTCTAATGCATAAAGACTATCTTTGTTTATTGCAAGTTTTTTCCCTGCAACCTCATAGGCATCAATGATTCTATGAACATCTACTTTTCCATATTCCACTCCTGAAAAATATGAATCTCTTAGTAAATAATCCATTGAATCGACACTTAGAAATCCCGCAATTATGTCATTCATGAATCTTGGATGTTTCTTTGAAACTCCAACACATAAATTAGAAAATCTATTCACATTAATTCCAAACGACGATAAAATATCTGCAATCTCTGTTTCTTTAATAATTCGATTTGTAATATTTTCATGTGTCATTCCCTTTTCGTGTAATACATCCTCAAATAGATGGGAAAATGGCCCATGACCAATATCGTGTAATAATGCTGCTATTGATAATTCAGTACTCATTTCTTCATCAATCATTTCTTGTGCTTTCAAATGATTGGACGCTCTTTTAGCTAAATGCATAGATCCAATACAATGTTCAAATCTTGTATGAAGCGCTCCTGGGTATGTCAAATGTGCAGATGCCAGTTGTCTAATTCCTCTCAATCTCTGAAAAACAGGTGAATCAATTATCCTACATTCTAATTCATTAGCATAAATATATCCGTGTACCGGGTCTCTTATTTGCGTAACTTCATCTCTCAAAATATTATCCCTTCTTAATTCTATATTTCTTTTCAACTATTTTCCATATCTCACTACTTACTTCGTCTTTACTTCGATCCCCCTTTATCTTAAACCATCTATCTTTACTTGCAAGCTTGTTATATTTCGATTTTACATTATTGAGAAATTTCTTGTTCCTTTCATATCTGTCTCTATTCTCCGTCTTTCGAATTACTGATTCTGTTATCGGAATATCAATCAAAATCGTTAAATCTTGCTTCGGTAGACCTAAATCTAGATTCTCCAACCATCTCTTATTCAACCCATTCGCTAATCCATATGCAATATTTGAATCACGATATCTATTACATACGAGAAAATCCATTTCTTCTAATAATTGCCTTATTTCTTTCTCTGCTTCCCACCTGTTCGCAGACAATAAAATATGGGATATCTCAACAGAAATCTTATCATCCCGAAGACATTTTCTTATTAATTTCCCTATAGTTGTATTATATTTTGGAAAAGAAATGTATCCTACTTTGTACCCTTTCTTTTTTAACCTATTTTTGAGTAATAACGATTGAGTTTTTTTCCCTGATTGATCAATCCCCTCTATTACTATGAATTTTCCTCTTTTCAATACCCGATTTACGTTGTCGATTTATATAAGGTAATTATCAACTATTTTCATAGTCTAAATTTTTATCCCGGTATTACCTAATATAATCTGTGTCACCACAGTTTATTGAAAAACAATATGTCAAGTCTAATACTATAGATAAACGTGACTATCAAGTAAATATCGCCGACGCTATTAAATCTCAGAATTCTGTAATTGTGTTACCTACTGGTCTTGGTAAAACCGTAATTGCATTATTGGCAATTGCCGAATCAATTATTAATTCTCCAACAAAAACTTGTATGATTCTTGCACCCACTCGTGTTCTTGTTCATCAACACTATGAATTTTTCTTAAACTCACTTAATCTTAGCAAAACTGAAATTAGTGTAATCACCGGTGAAGACACGCTAAAAAAACGCCAAACCAAATGGCAAAATCAAATTGTCTGTGCAACTCCTCAAATTTTACAATTAGATATTCAACGTGGAATTATTGATCTCAATCAGTTTTCTATTGTTATCTTTGATGAAGTACATAGAGCAGTGGGCGATTATGCATACGTTCCTATTGCAAAATCACTTTATTCACAAAACAAAGAAATCATTATGCATGGAATGACTGCTTCCCTTCCAAGTGAATCAATTAAAGTTGAAGAAATTATGAATAATCTTCAGGCAAGACATATAGAATCTAGGGATCGTGAGAGTGAAGACGTTAAACCTTATGTTCATAATACCGAGGTTCAAAAAATTGAAGTTGAATTACCAGAAGAGATCAAATCTATCAGTAATCTGATAAAAAAAACTATATCTTCCTATTCCTTAAAACTAAGAAATAATGGCCAATTATTGCCTAGAGAACCATCACTAAAAGCCGTTCTTGCTAAAAGTAATCAAATCGAAAAAGACCCATATCTATCAAAACGCTGGGATATCCGAAGTAATCTCTACTCGTTAGTTCGATTACTTCATGGAATTAATATTCTTGAAACTCAGGGAGTAGGCAGCTTTTCAAAATACATATCCAGACTTCAGTCCAAACAAAAATCTAGTGGAGTTAAAAAATTATTAGAACATCCTGATTTTAATCAAGCAATTGTTCTTACTAATCGCCTTCAATCTGCTGGCAAAGATCATCCAAAACTTGCCAAATTAGAAGTAGTAATAGAAGAAAATCTTCATGGCACCGATAAAGCTATAATATTTGCTAGTTATCGTGATACTGTTGATAAAATTTTCGAGGTTCTTCATAATAAGGGCTATCATGTCGGAACACTAATTGGCAAAAGTGGTCAAACAGGACAATCTCAGAAACAACAATTAGAATCACTTGAAAAATTAAAATCAGGGGAATATGATATCATTGTCGCTACTCAAGTGGGCGAAGAAGGTCTAGATGTTTCAGAATGTAAACTTGTTGTTTTTTATGATAATGTTTCTAGTGCTATTAGGTTTACCCAAAGATTAGGTAGAACCGGAAGACGTTCTCCTGGAAAAGTAGTATCTTTTATTACTAAAGGAACTCGCGATGAAACAAATTATTATGTGAGTCAACAAAGATTATCCAAATCACAAAGAACAATTAAACGTATCAATAAAAATTATCAAAAATCCAACGAGAAAAAAGGCCTAGATAAATTTCTTTAATGTTCTTAATTGTTATACATTTATTATTAATGTTTTTAAATTAACTATAATGGAGTGTTCGTTTTGTCACGTATTCGAAGATTTACCATTTAATTGTTCTTATTGTAAACTCGTTTTCTGTTCATCTCATCGATTACCCGAAAAACACCAATGCAGTCAATTATATCGAGTTCATAAACCCCGAGAGACTTCTTATAGACAAAGTAACCCTGCCCTTTCCATTAATAATCTAAATTCTATTGACTCACGAATTAATCGCATACTTAATACTGAATTACGTCAACTTATGCTCGGTATGATTTTAGTACTTTTAGTAGGAATTTCATTCTTTTTGAGCAATAATTACTCCTATTCTGCAATTACCATATTAATTCTTGGCCTCGTATTGATGGGTTCATTCTTAATTCATGAGATGTCCCATAAATTTCTTGCATTGAGAAATGGCTATAGAGCCGAATTTCGCGTAAATTCAATGGGTGTGCTTCTGACATTCTTTAGTATATTCCCATTTGTTCCACTGAAGATTATTGCTCCTGGAGCAGTTATGATATCTGGGTATCCCTCTAATCCAACACTGGGAAAAATTGCTTTAGCAGGCCCTATTAGTAATATGATTCTTGGCGTGTCTTCAATATTTATTCTAATATCTTTTTCTCTCACACCGGAATTGTTCGCAATCATCTCTACTGCCGCTTATATAAATGGAATTCTTGCAGCATTCAATTTGTTACCATTTAGTATAATAGATGGCAAGAAAGTGTATAATTGGAATAAATATGTCTGGCTTTTCTCTTTTCTTTTCTGTATATCATTTATATTTGTTGTTTCTAATATAATGTGATTAACATGAAGAAAAAATTTACCTCCTTTGAAATTGGTTCATTTATCTCTACAACTATCTTTGATGATTTGACATTAAGTCCTAATACTCGTAAAATTGATAAAAAAATAGGTAATCTTATTTCCACTATAATAAAAAACAAAGAATTCACAGGCAAGTCCAATGAATCGATGTTGTTAAGGACTCCTCAAACAAGCGTTCTAATTATTGGATTAGGAAGTAAAAAATGCCTATCAAATGATAAACTTCGTGACGCTGCTGCCAAAGCTTCCATTACCGCTAAAAACCTAAAATCCAAGTCTTTTTCCTTTAATCACGATATTTCTGATATGACCAATGACTACGTTGAAGCAGTTGTCCAAGGATCCGAATTGGGGCTTTATAATTTTAATGTCTACAAAAGTACCAAAAAAGACTTCCGACCTTCAACTATGAATCTGATTATTAAAAATAAAACTAAAACTTCTCTTACTAAAAGTATCAAAACCGGAGAAATCATTGCTGACGCTATTATGCTTTCTCGAGATATTTCCAATCTTCCTAGTAAAGATTGTACTCCTTTACAGCTTGCTTCTCGAGCTAAAAAGATTTCATCAAATAGACCGCTTAAAACTACAATTTTTAATACTGATAAACTCAAAAAACTAGGTTTTGGCGGTCTTTTAGGAGTTGCTAGTGGTTCTCAACAGCCTCCTTGCTTCATAATAATGGAATATAATGGAGGTAAACGAGGAGAAAAGCCTGTTGTCTTTGTTGGTAAAACTATTACTTTTGATACTGGAGGAATTTCTATAAAACCATCTCCTTCTATGGACGAAATGAAACATGATAAATCTGGAGGCGCAACTGTTATGGCTCTAATGCAAGCAGTCGCCGATCTTAAACTCCCTGTTAATGTCATTGGCTTAATGCCAGCTACAGAAAACATGCCTAGTGGTTCTGCATACAAACCTGGTGATGTAATTACATTTTATAATAAAAAGACTGCAGAAATTCTAAATACTGATGCAGAAGGACGTGTAATTCTTGCCGACGCTCTGTCTTATGCACAAAATTATAAACCAAGAATGATTATTGATTTCGCTACTTTAACAGGTGCCTGTATAGTTGCATTAGGTACTGCTGTAAGCGGTCTTCTTGGCAATGATAAAAAAATTATTAATTCATTATTCGAATCTGGAGAACGCACAGGAGAAAAAGTCTGGGAACTACCTCTCACTAAAGATTATAAAAAACTTATCCAAAGTGATATTGCCGATATTAAAAATATCGGAGGTCGTGGAGCTGGTACTATAACTGCTGCAGCCTTTCTTAGTCATTTTGTAGGTGATTATCCATGGGCACACCTTGATATTGCAGGTACTGCTTGGACGCAAGAAGGAACTCCTAAGAAATCTTATATTAAGAAGGGAGCTACTGGCGTTGGCGTACTTCTCAGTATAGATTTCCTAAGAAATTTATAAGAATCAGTATTAATGAAATTGAGTTGAATACAGGACTAGAATCTTATTCTTAATAATCCATTCCGCCAGGTGGGCCGCCTGGTGCACCGCCACCTTTGGCTGATGATATTGTATCATCAATTCTTAATATCATGTTAGTTACTTCAATTGCAGCTTTGATAACTTGTTCTTTGACTTTCAATGGTTCATAGACATTTCTTTTTGACATATCTGCTAATCCTCCTCTTAAAGCATCAACACCATACCATTTCTTTCCTTCAACTTGTCCTGCTCTGAGATTTACCTGAGTATCTATTGCATCCATTCCTGCATTTTCTGCTAGTGTTATTGGTAATGATTCTATAGCATCTGCAAACTTTTGCGCCGCTAATTGCTCTCTACCCGTTAAATTGTTTGCCCATTGTCGGATTTTATATGCAACATTTGCTTCAGGAGCACCTCCTCCTGCTACAATATATGGATATTCTAGCACGTCTTTTACTACCATTAATGAATCATGTAATGATCTCTCTGCTTCATCAAGAACTCTTGGAGAACCTCCTCGAATTAATATTGATACAGCTTTTGGGTTCTTGCATCCTTCAATAAATACCCATTTATCAGTTTCAATCTTTCTTTCTTCAACTAATGCCGCAGAACCAATATCATCCTTCGTAAGATCTTTGAGGTTTGAAACTATTCTTGCTCCTGTAGCTTTAGCTAATTTTGTCATGTCGCTTTCTTTTACTCTTCTGACTGCCATGACTCCCTCTTGTGCTAAATAGTGTTGAGCAATATCGTCAATTCCTTTTTGACATATTACAATGTTCGCACCAGATGCAACTATTTGATCTACGTATTGTTTCAACATTCTATTTTCTTCATCTAGGAATTGTTTCATTTGCAATGGATCGTTTATTCTAATTTCAGCACTAATTTCTGTTTTTTCGATTTCTAATGCAGCATTAACTACTGCAATCTTTGCTTTATTGATAGATTTTGGCATACTTGAATGAACTACTTCTTTGTCTAATACGATACCTTTAATTAATGAAGTTTCACTCATTGAAGCTCCCGGTTTCTTATCAATCTTGATATTTGCTAAATCAATTTTTGTTTCTCCGTCATTATTGCCTGAAACTAATAACAAAGCATCAACAACAATTTTTGATAATTCTTTAGCTTCTTCTGCAACTAGTTTACTCATCATGCTGGTCGAAGCAATTTTTATTAATACATCTCTATTGTTCTTATCAACTTTAATTGCAATTTTCTTTAAAATATTAAGTGCTTCTTCAGCAGCTCGTGCATATCCATCTATTACCATCGTTGGATGTACTTCTTTATCAATCAATTCTTGTGCTTTTTCTAATAATGCTCCAGAAAAAACAACCGATGTAGTGGTACCATCTCCTACTTCATTGTCAGTAGTTCTTGCTACTTCTACCATCATTTTTCCTGCTGGATGTTGCATGTCTATTTCTTTCAAAATAGTAGCCCCATCATTTGTTATCGTTACGTCTCCTAGACCATCTACTAACATTTTATCCATTCCTCTTGGACCTAATGATGTTTTTACTAATTGTGCTACTAATGTTGCAGCAAATATGTTATTTTTTTGTGCTTCTTTTCCCTTTGTTTCGCTAGAACCTTCTTTCAAAATAAAGACAGGTTGTCCGTTGTTATTACTCATTAATAATCACATTTTTGTACGTAAAACTATGTTTTTAACTTTTTCTCTGATTCTTGAAACTTAACGTAATGTACATCAAATGGAGCCTTTTTGTCCACTGAACATTTTATTCTCAATACTTTCCGAAAATTAGGTTCAACTTGTTCATTCTCTCCAGAAACCAATTTTTTAATATTTATTCCACCTTCGCAAACTAATTCTATCGTGATTCTATTTCCTGATATTTTTTTCACTTTAATCGAAATAACCTTTCTTGTGAAATACTTTCTTTTATTCATCGAATATATTGAAATATCTTTGTCACTGAAATACTTCTCAATCTTTCTTATCCTCTTTTCATCTTTTATGTTTGACTCAAAATTCACTTTTGCCTTCATGATGAAACCATTGTCAATTATTGGCCTTTTTGTTAGAATTTCTGCAGACTTGATTGTAATTCCATACTTCATTTTCTTTTCTCTAAACAACGCCTTACGTTTGGTTGGCGAACTTATCTCTGCAAAAAATGGCCTTCCTTTATATTTCACTAAACTATTCTGATCTTCACTCCCTATCCAAGATATTTTTATTTCATTTGCATTAAATTTCTTCTTTAAGTATTTTTGTATTTCATTCTCTATCGAAGGTAATCTCATAAACCCAGAAAACTTACATGCCTTACATCCTTCACTTCTACATTGTTTACATCGTTGTTTTTTCTGATTAATACCTCTCTCATTCTTCACATACATTCCTTTTACAAATATTGGCCTAGATGATAATTCAATTTCATCAAATAATGTGTTAACAAGGATATTTAGTTCAGGTCTATTGAGTCTAATCGTTTTACCATTCTTTCTTTTAATTATTTTTGATAATTCTTTAGTTATTTCACTCTTTATTGGTTCACCTCCTTTTACCTTAAATTCTGAACGCACTATGTCTTCTCTTTCTATTATTTCTGAATCAAGAATTGTTCCTACCATAAAACTTGAATATTCATATTTTTCAGTTTCTGTTATGATTTTTTTTGCAAGTTTACCTAGATCATTCATCATTCCCTCACAAATGAAACATTCTTTTTTAATTTGGTTCTTTTTTATTATCTCTCTGATGTTTTTTCCATTTATTCTATTAGTAAAATTACTTGAAAATTGTCTTCCTAAACAACTATCGCATAATTTATACCTGTTAAAAACCCTTCTCGCAGTTCTAGTTTTAGCATCCAGATTTAATTTGCACCTAACTTTTTCATCAATTGTCGCATTCCTCGTCCTTTACTAGCTTTCATCATTTGTTTGGATTGTTTATACCTGTTCAACAATTCCTTTATCTCTTTTTCAGACCTTCCAGAACCTATTGCTATTCTTTTTATTCTTGACGAATTCATTAAATCTGGGTCCTCCTTCTCATCTTTTGTCATGGATTGAATTATAAACTTCCATTTCTCCATATTCTCTTCTATGTTATCGATATCTTTTTCTGGAACTTGTGCTGCCCCTGGAATCAATTCCATTACTTTTTTTAAGGATCCCATCTTGTTAATTTGTTCCAATTGTTCATATAGATCGTTTATTGTCATTTTTCCCGACATTATTCTTTGCATCTTTATGTCCTGATCTTCTGACTGAATCTCCTTTAATCTTTGTAATAATGTTTGAATATCTCCCATTCCAATTAATCTTCCAACAAATCTAGTTGATACAAATTCTTCTAAATCATCAATTCTTTCTCCTGTACCTATGAAAAATATATTTGCATTGGTATTTGTTACAGCTGCTATTGCACCTCCACCTTTTGCAGCTCCATCTAGTTTTGTTATTATTATTCCACCAATTGAACTAACTTCTGTGAACGCTTTTGACTGAGCTTCTGATTGCTGTCCAATCGTAGAATCAATTACCAATAAAGTGTGATCAGGTTTTATTTTCTTCGTTAATTCCTTCATTTCATCCATTAATCCACCTTCTTCTTTATGCCGTCCAGTTGTATCAATTATTATGACTTCTTTTTCTACCTTGTTGAAATAATCAATCCCCTCGTTGATAATTTTTACAGCATCTTTCTCCTTTTCTTTACCAAATATTTCAATATCAAATGGCTCACATAATGATGTAATCTGTGCTAATGCACCAGGTCTGAAAGTATCTGCGCCTATTACTCCTACTGAATGATTCTTCTTGGTCAAATATCTAGCTAATTTGCCAATTGTTGTAGTCTTTCCACTTCCTTGTATTCCTAATACCAAAATTATATTGCCTTTTGCTTTATTTAGTTCAAATTTTCTTTCTGAACCTAGCGTT
Source organism: uncultured Nitrosopumilales archaeon (assembly GCA_964552125.1). GTDB lineage: Archaea > Thermoproteota > Nitrososphaeria > Nitrososphaerales > UBA57 > UBA57. The sequence continues at coordinate 56,550 of CAZKFJ010000001.1, forward strand.
GTAGATAATTCTTCATAAAGTATTTTTACAATATAGTCTCGTTTTGGTATTCCTGTAGGTATTTTTTCCCCCAATGCCCTAGTTTCAATTTTCTTTGTTAAATCGAATACGAGTTTTACATTTACATCTGCTTGAAGTAATGATCTTTGTAAATCTTTAACAAACTCCTTTACAGACTGTTCATCAATTTCATCATTTCCCACAAACTTCTTTATTGCATCTTGTAAACCTGTTTTAAGATTATCTAACATAACACATCACTTTTTTATAATTTTTAACCCTGAAATTTCTAATCTACCTCTATCTCCATACCAGATATTCTTTGATTCTATTGGTTCTAATTTATTTGAATATAATGGACCATCTAATACCAAAGTATCTAAATCTCCTCCTTCTCCCACTGCATTGAATCTATATTTATCTGCACGATCAAGTAATTCTTTTATGCTCTTTTTATCTAAATGTCTTCCTAACCACTCCTCTCCTAATCCTAGTGCTGCGACTGAAACGATTATTACATCTAGTTGATTCTCTAATATTTCACGATACAAATCTTTAGGAGAGATTCCCCAAATCGGTGCATAGTGCTCCATCCCCGCCTTTTCACAAGCACTGTCGAATTTTTTTTTCTGAAAATTTGATTCTATCCCTCCTGTTATCAAGTAATCTGAATCTTGTTTTTTTAATGCATCTGTTAATGTTTCAATTTCTTTTTCTTTTGAAGTCTTAACTGGAATCCAATCTAATCCTACTACTTCTGCTATGCTTTTTACTAAGTTGATATTGTGTGTATGATACAACATACTTTCTTGATCCTCTGGTATCATTGTCATAATTTTTGTAATCTTCATTCCATTCTTATGCGCTAAATGCATTGATAATACCGAATCTTTTCCTCCAGATAGAAATGCAATTCCCTTCTTCAATTAATTTCCATATCTTATTCGAATCTACAATTATTAACTTTGATTATCTATGCGTAATTGAAAGTCGTCGGAAAAGTTTATAGATGTGATTTGGTTACTCTCTTTTAGTTAGGAACATGAAATTAACGGGTTTATGAAAATTGACAACTATTACAGAACAAAATAAAGATTCAGACCAATCTGAAAAAGATATTTCCAATAATGGTTCTCTAGAATCAAATAATTCTGATATCTCGAATCAAGATAACCTTGAAGATATCGAGAAGATTAAAAAACAATCCGAATCATATTTCAAACAACTTCAATATCTTCAAGCTGATTTTGAAAACTATCGTAAACAAGTTTCTAAAGAATTTGAAAATCAATCTAAATTTGGCAATAATCAAATTATTCAATATCTAATTGAAATATACGAAGACTTGAAACGCGTAATTGATAATTCTAACTCCAATGATTCTTCTTCAAAGGTATTATCTTTAATTATTAAAAATATTGAATCTATGTTCAAAGAACAATCTGTAGAAATTATTAATTCTATAGGTAATCCTTTCGATCCAAATCTTCATGAGGCTATTGCATACACTGAAAATCCTGACATTGACGACAATGTAATTATTTCAGAAACTCAAAGTGGGTATAAAATCCATGGACAAGTTTTGAGACCTTCTAAAGTAAATGTATGTAAAAACAAATCTGTCAGTAGTGGAGTTGATATAAATGAGTAAAATTATTGGAATCGATTTAGGAACAAGTAATTCAGCTGCCGCTGTAATGATTGGAGGCAAACCATCCTTAATTCCTAGCGCTGAAGGTACTAGTGTTGGCGGTAAATCCTTTCCATCTTATATTGCTTTCACAAAAGATGGCCAACGTCTAGTTGGAGAACCTGCTCGAAGACAAGCTGTAACAAATCCTGAAGGAACTGTTCAAAAAATTAAACGGAAAATGGGAGAATCATATAAAGTTCATATTAATGGTAACGATTATACTCCTGAACAACTTTCTGCCTTTATTCTCCAGAAAATTAAAACTGACGCCGAAGCATTTCTTGGCGAGAAAGTAGAAAAAGCCGTGGTCACCGTTCCTGCGTATTTTAATGATAATCAAAGACAAGCAACTAAAGACGCTGGTTCTATTGCTGGACTAGACGTTGTCCGTATTATAAACGAACCTACTGCCGCTTCTCTAGCCTACGGTCTTGATAAAGAGGCTTCCGATCAGAAAATCTTAGTTTTTGATCTTGGTGGAGGAACTCTTGATGTTACTGTTATGGAATTCGGCGATAGTGTATTCGAGGTAAAAAGCACAAGCGGAGACACTAAATTAGGCGGTGCTGATATGGACCAAGTTATTCTGGATTATCTTGTTGACACCTTTGTCCAAAGAACATCAATTGATTTACGTAATGATTCTAAGGCAATGCAAAGACTTAGAGAAGGCGCAGAAAAGGCAAAAATCGAATTATCAACTGTTTTAACTACTGATATTAATCTCCCATTTATTGCTCAAGATTCTGAAAAAAACCCAATTCATTTTGAAACTTCATTAACTCGTGCTAAACTTGAAGATCTTATTTCTGTGGTTCTCAACAAATGTGAGATGCCTATTAAACGAGCTATAGAAGATTCAAAACTTTCAGTTTCTGATATTGATAAGGTAATTCTTGTTGGTGGTCCAACTCGTATGCCTTCTGTTCAAGAATTTGTTAAAAAAATTGTTGGTAAAGGATTAGAACGTGGTGTTGATCCTATGGAATGTGTTGCTGCGGGCGCTGCAATTCAAGGAGCAGTACTTGCAGGAGAAACTTCTGATATTTTGCTTTTGGATGTTACACCTCTTTCTCTTGGAGTAGAAGTTCAAGGAGGTATTTGTAATCGTATGATTGAACGCAATACTACCATCCCTACAAAGAAAAGTCAAATTTATTCTACAGCTCAAGACAATCAACCTGCTGTTACTATACACATTCTTCAAGGAGAGCGAGAAATGGCTTCTGATAATAAGTCACTTGGACAGTTTAATCTTGATGGAATTCCTCCAGCACCTCGTGGCGTTCCCCAAATAGAAGTTACTTTTGATATTGACGCAAATGGTATAATTAATGTATCTGCAAAAGATTTAGCTACAAATAAAGAGCAAAAAATTACCGTTACTGGTTCTAGTAAATTATCTGATACCGATAAAGAAAGAATGATTAAAGATGCCGAACAATTTGCAGAACAAGATAAAAACAGAAAAGACGAAGCTGAATTAATCAACAAAGCCGATTCTTTGATATACACTGCAGAAAGAACTAAAACCGACCTTAAAGATAAAATTACTGAAGACCAAATCTCTCAAATTGATAGTTTGTCTGCCCAATTGAAATCTTCTCTTGAATCTAAAGACCCGTCTTCAATTCGTGATAATTCTGATAAATTAAGCAATCTTTTACAAGAAATTGGTTCTTCAGTATACCAACAATCCACTCAACCCGATCCAACTCAACC
>CAZKFJ010000001.1:60064-100219 GCA_964552125.1 uncultured Nitrosopumilales archaeon
AAGAAATTGGTTCTTCAGTATACCAACAATCCACTCAACCCGATCCAACTCAACCTCCTCCTTCTGATCAATCCGGACCCGCTACTGAGCCAGAAGAAAAAGTTGTTGATGGAGAATATAGTGAAGTAGACGATAATTCTTCAAATGATGCTAAATGAGTAATACTGATTATTACGATATTCTCGGCGTATCTAAAAACACTGACGAAAAAGAAATTAAAAAAGCATATAGAAAACTTGCTCTAAAATATCATCCTGATCGTAACAAGTCCAAGGACGCAGAAGATAAATTCAAAGAAATTTCCACTGCTTATGCTGTTCTTTCTAACCCTGAAAAACGCAAAGTATACGATCAATATGGCCAGGCAGGTATTGACGGTCGATTCAATCAAGAAGATATATTTCGAAATACTGATTTTGCCGATATTCTACGCGGCGTAGGAGGTGGGGGAGGATTTGGAAGTATATTTGATTCATTTTTTGGCTCATCAAATTCTCGTGACCCGTCTCGAGGACAAGATCTTCGATATGATATAGATTTAACTCTGGAACAAGCTTTCAAAGGCGAAAAAATGAATATCATTATACCTCGAAATATAAAATGTGAATCCTGTATCGGTTCAGGTGCGCAAAAAGGAACTTCTCCTGTTAGTTGTTCTAATTGTAATGGCAGAGGCCAAGTACAAGTTACTCGCTCAGCAGGTTTTGCACGTTTTGTCAGTGTTCAAGATTGTTCAAATTGCCAAGGACGAGGTAAAATCATCAAAACACCCTGTAAAAAATGCAACAGTATTGGAATCGTAGAAAAAAAACAGACTATTGAATTAAATATTCCATCTGGTGTAGACGAAGGTTCTCGAATTCGTTTACGTGGATCTGGCGACTTCACTTCTGGCACTGGACAACCTGGTGATCTATACATTGTAACACACATGAAAGCGCACGAATCATTTCTTCGCGATAATGAAAATTTAATTTACGAAACAAATATTGATTATCCAATTGCAGTACTTGGAGGAGATATATCTGTCCCCACCCTGGATAAAAAAGCTAAACTAAAAATTCCTACTGGCACTCAAAATAATACTGTTTTTAAATTAAAAGGTAAGGGTTTCCCCCGCATCAATGGATTTGGTACTGGCGACTTGCTCGTTCGAGTTATTGTTAATGTCCCAAAGAAATTAAATTCCAAACAACGCAAGTTAATTGAAGAATTATCTATCGAATTTGGCAATAATATTTCAAAACGAAAATTTTTCTAAGTCTATCTTATTCTTATTATTTTTGTTTTGCCTAATACTTTCCAATATTCTACTTCATCGCCTTCAGCTAGTTTGTTATTGATTTCTTGATCATGACTTGGAGGGGGCGAATCAAAAGTTTCAAATGTTTCCATATCCATAAGCTGAATAATTCCTTGTTCTTTGTTCATAGAAATTACTTGACCAGTTCGTTTTTCAATCATGGGAATCTCTATTCCTGCTGATACAGGAGAAACCATACTGTGTTTAGAACCATCAAATACACCAGTTGCTACTACTCTGGCTTTTGCAGAACCATGTTTACCAGGTTTTGATTTATCATATTCAATTATTCTACAAGGCTCTCCATCGATAAGGATATATGAGCCAATTTTTACGTCACTCAGAGATGCAGGTTTACTCATATCTAACATGCTCAATAATAGACAAGATATATAACAATTCTCACTAAAATATAGATGATATAAATGAAATTAAGAAAGATTAGATCCTTTGGAGTTATTTCTAAAGATTCTGATAATACGGCGAGAAAAACAGCTCTAAATATAGCAAAAACCCTTCATAATTCCGGATTTAATATTAAACTTATTTCCCCTTTAACTTCAAACTTTCCTTCGATTTCTCTTAACGATAAAAATCTCGATATAGATTGCGTTATTTCTGTCGGCGGTGACGGGACAATTCTCAAGGCCTCTCGTTTACTCTCTAAACAAATCCCAATTATTGGAATACATAAAGGCGGAAAAGGCATTCTCACTGAATTAAAACCAAAAGACCTTCCAATCCTTGTTGATCAAATAAATAATAATAATTATTTTATAGACCGACGAAAACGTATATCGGTTTCATCTCAATCTAACACCCCTATAAACAGTCTTAATGAAGTATATGTAGAACGGTCTGAAAAACTTCGTGCAATTACCTATGAAATAAAACTTGATCGCACTGTTATTGAAAACCGTATGGATGGATTAATAATTTCTACACCGACTGGTTCTACTGGTCATTCTATGTCTTTAGGCTCTTCAATGCTTAGCGAAAATTTATCTGCTCTTCTTGTCACTCCTATTGCACCAATCTCAAGGATTCCTCCAATAGCAATTCCTGTTCATGATTTCTCTATTATTGCACATAGTGATACGAAAGTGATTATTGACGGTCAAGTAGAATTTAACGTTCCTGCTATGGAAAAAATCATTATTAATACAAAAGTTCCTGATACTTTGTTTATTAGATTCTCCGATTCTACATTAAGGCAGTTAACTAGTCTTGGATTCTAAAATTATTATTGATTCTACTGCATTTTATGCAGGTCTTCCGTTTAGATCTTTAGACCGATATTATACAACTCCTCAAATTAACGACGAACTTCAAAAGATTCACTTTTTTTCAACTAGAATCGAAACTCTAATCAATTCTAATCGCCTTCACATTGTTGAACCTAGTTCGAAAGCCGTGGAGTATATACTAAAAAACTCGTTAAATATCGAAAATAAAAAATCATTATCTGACGCTGACATGTCAATTCTTGCTTTAGCTTGTGACTTTATTGATGCAAATGACTCTGTAATGGTTCTTACTGATGATTACGCCATCCAAAACGTGGCTAAAAAACTAGATATTTCTTATAATCCATTAGTTTATTCTGGAATTAAATATTCTGGCCAATGGATTAATTTCTGTTCTGGCTGTAATAGGATATCTAAATCTAATGATAAAATCTGCATAAATTGTGGAAATCCTATTAAACGAAAACTTCAACGTAGACATCCTTAAGAATATTCATCTTCTTAACTTATTAGATGACTGATCCATTAACATTAATTGGTTTAGTAATAGTAATAGGAATTCTTCCAACTTTCATAGGAATATACTTTCGTGTCTTGAATAATCGGCCTAAATTTGAAAACGAAATCACCAAATCTGCTCTTAATAATATATCTCTTGGAATTATGTTTGCACTATTTATTGATTTTATTGTAAATTCATCTCAACTTGGCATTAACTTAGGTTTGAATATCTATTCTGTTACCCTTTTACTTTGTTTTATCTTCGGATTCACACTTTTATTCCTAATATCTACTTTTACTTCAAATTTTTCTTATGTACCGATATTGTTACTATCTCTTAGTTTTTCATTCCATAGTTTTGCAGAGGGAATAATTATTGGATATGACGTTAATTCCCTTGGCATTTCTGTATCTATACCCCGGGGCATACAAACCACTTCGTTTGTTATTCATAAACTAGCTGAAGGTTTTGTTATCCCACTTTTCTACTATCTGTCATTTCCTTATGTCGCTCTTTTTACATTAATTAGCGGACTTCCAATCATTATTGGTTCAGTATTTGGTTTATACGGACTCCCCGGTATACTCAGTTCTATCTTCTTTTCCATTAGTTCTGGCGCTCTTCTTTTTGCTATAATCGATTATAGTAAAAAGGATAACCAAATCATGACTAGAAATATTTATGACGTTATTTTCATTCTGTGTGGATTTGTGTTAATTTATATTGCCGGGCTTCTTCATTCAATATAAATGAAATTACCATATCAAAAAGAATTATTGCTTTCTCTGATAGTTCTGAGTTTATTTGTCTTATTGCAATACCTTCCTGACTCTCAACAGAATTCTGATCAAATCATATTTGAAATGACAACTAAACAATGGGAATTTGAACCCAATCAAATCATTGTAGAACAAGGACAAACTGTTGTTATAAAATTACAAAGTACCGACGTTCCACATGGATTTGCCATTAACGAATACAATATCTATACATTTGTTCCTGCAGGCCAAACCGTGGACATTTCATTCGTTGCTACTGAAACAGGAGTCTTTGAAATTTTTTGTAATATATTCTGCGGAGAAGGTCATTCTACCCATCGGGGACAATTAATCGTGCGTTAATTTTACATCATGAGCGATGACGCATTTTCTATTAAAAATCTATTTCCCATTATTATTCTTGTTTTTTCTATTCAAATAAGTTCATTAATACTTACTAATAATTTTCTTACAGTATACCAATCCCTTCCATCTTATCAACCTGCTGGAAGTTCAACTTCTGGTTCCGTATTGAATTCACTTATTCTTATTCTTCCTACTTTCATTATTACTTCCATCATATTATTCTTATTACGCCGCAAATTATTCTTATTATTAAAATCCTTGCTAATCATCGCATTAAGTGTCGGTACCTTTTCTGTAAGTTATATTATTCTTTCAATATCATTGCCATTTTCTAATACCTACATATTCATTTCATCGTTAATTATTTGTATTATCCCAATACTTAGTTTGACAATTATAAAATTAAATAAATTTCAAATATTTTCTTCGTATATTCTGAGTTCACTATATGGAACTATGTTGGCCGTATTCATCAAACCACCTACTATTATTATTATTCCTGTCGTATTTGCACTTTATGACATATATGCTGTCTTTCGTGGCCCTCTAAAATCACTTGTTAACTCATCTGAAGAATCACTTGATCTTCGTCCATTATTTGTTAATCTTGGTCGTTTTAATATAGGAACCGGTGATTTGATATTCTACTCTATGATTCCGTCTTCTGTTTTCTTGTTAATCGATATCCAATCTGCATTTCTTAGTATATTGTTCGTTCATGTTGGACTTGTTTCCACATTGTATCTTCTAAAACGCTTTGAAATCTTTCCAGGATTACCTATTCCTGTTACATTATCTCTTATCCCTTATGTGTTATTTTATTAAAAATTTCATCATAACCTTTATAAAATAAATTTACACTTTCGTAATTGCATAAAAAAAATGAATACCAAATTACCTGAAAAAGTATGTGAATTAATCGATGATAAAAATATAGCACATCTTGCTACATTAAATAAAGATGGCAGTCCTCATGTTACACCTGTTTGGATTGATCGCGAAGGTGATATTATTATAGTTAATACAACTTCAACTCGTCTTAAATACAAAAATGTAAAAAATGACAAACGTGTTTCTTTGAGTATTACTGATTATAGAGATCCATATACTTGGGCTTCTATTATAGGCGAAGTTGTAGAACTTTCCGACATTGACGCTGAGATTCATATAGATAAAATGTCTCAAAAGTATCTAGGAATTCCTAAATTTCATGGGAAAAACCCTATCGAACCTAGAAAAATCATTAAAATTATTCCTTTAATAGCAAAACATAACTAAATTATAACATGTCAACTGGATCCAAAGTCTATATTGAAACCTACGGATGCAGTGCCAGCTTTTCTGATTCAGAAATCTGCGCCGGCCAATTATCTGAAGCAGGTTATTCAATTGTTGACAATCCAGAAGATTCAGATGTAAATGTTATTGTTACATGTACTGTAAAAACTGCAACTGCTAATCGTATGTCTCATAGAATAAAAAAACTCTCCGAGACCAACTCTGCTCTTGTTGTAGCTGGCTGTATGCCCAAAACCCAATCTAAAGAAATTAAGAAACTAAACCCAAATGCGAGCCTAATGGGACCTGATTCTATTGATCAAATTACTAATATTGTCAATTCTACTCTTAATGGCACTCCTCTGATTGAATTAGGTAAGTCTACTAAACCTAAGGTCTTGCTTCCAAAAATAAGAATCAATCCCGTAATAGATATTGTTGAAATTGGAACTGGATGTTTAAGTTCTTGCACCTTCTGTCAAGTAAAAATCGCAAAAGGTACACTCATTAGTTATCCTCCAAGTACTATAACAGAACAAATCCATGAATCTACTAATTCTGGCTGTAAGGAAATCTGGTTAACTTCCACTGATAATGGATGCTACGGAATGGACATGTCAATGGATTTGGCCGATTTGCTAGAATCAGTTGTTTCTGTACCGAATAATTTCCTAATACGTGTTGGAATGATGAATCCAATGCATACAAAGAAGAAATACGATAAGTTATTCAATACCTTCAAACATGATAAAATCTATAAATTCTTACACATTCCCGTACAATCAGGAAATAATCGAGTCCTAAAATCTATGCTTCGTGGACATTCACGTGAAGATTATATTCTTATGTGTTCAAGATTTCGTAAAAAATTCCCCTTGTCTTCAATTGCCACTGATATAATTGTTGGATATCCTACTGAAACAGATGAAGAATTTAATGATACGGTTGAACTTGTTAAATCTACGCAACCTGACGTTGTTAATCTTTCCAAATATGGCGCTCGTCCTGGTACCAAAGCTATAGAAATGGAACAAGTTCCTAATTCTAAAATTAACGAGAGATCAAAAATATTGACATCGATTATAAAAGAAATATCTCTATCTAGAAATGAAAAATGGCTTGGTTGGGCTGGAAACTGTCTTGTTAATGAAAAAGGTAAAGTCGATGGTACAATGATTGGCCGAAATTTCGCATACCGTCCTATTGTTCTTAAAGACTCTGACTTAGTTTTAGGCAATAATTACCAAGTAAAAATTTCTGACGTAAAACCTACCTACCTTATCGGTACAATATTATAATAATAGCCCGGGGCAGATTCGAACTGCCGTCACCGCCTTTCTTCTTGTTCCAAAGGGCGATATGCTTGACCGCTACACTCGATGGACTTACATCCTCCACCGGGCTAAACCGGGCCTAGTATCAATCTCGTGCTAGTTCTTGATTAAGTTTTGCTCTCATTAGAGCATCTAATTTATCTATAATTACTTGAATTGGATCCTCCATTCCTGCCCTGATTCTACCAGCTCGCATTTTTATTTGTTTTTTCATTTTTGGATCTCTTAAGAAATTCTTTGATACTCTTACTACTCCGTCTATATCTCTTGGTTTTGTTAAAAGCCCTTTGGAAACAAGATACCTCTCAACAAAATAACTTCCACTAAAGAATGATATTGCAGGTGTACCGAGTAATGAAGCTTCTGCCGTCATTGTACCTCCAAGCCCAATAAATAAATCAGATTGTTGAAGTAATGTTATTCCATCCACTACGTCGTTTGGAACAATTACCCTTCCCTTGAATTTCTTCAGCACTGCATCAATCTGTTCTGAATATCTACAAAGAATTACAATATTTTGATTTCTAAACTCTTCGATTAATCTCTGAATCAATGCAAACTCTTGTGTGTATGAATCTCTTTTAGAATACGCAGCAAAACTTTCTTCCAATCTTAATGATATTGTTGTTTTTGATTTATCTATATTCAATCCTAATTGATGTTTTTCTGTTAAATCTCTTCTCGATAGCCACACAAATGGATCTAACGCTTTGTATGTTTCTATTTTACTTCTTTCTATTCCATAAACTGTCCATGATTTCTCTGGAACAATCCATGGAGTCAATAAACAATCAGCTATTGGAATTGTTAATTTAGATACTGCTTCTGCATGAGGTGAATCACTAACACAAATATTGATTATTCCTAATCCGAAAGCTACTCTTCCTGCTTCTGGAGAACTAAAAGATACTAATGCATCTGGTTTCTCATTTTGGAAATACTCGAGTAAAAGCTCGCTTCTCTCCAAACTTGCACTTAGTTTATTACTTAATTCTTTACCGCCATGACTTCCAATAAATTCAGCATTAATCTGCCTCTTACGTAATAGCAGTTCAGCTTCCCTATATCTACGAGAAGTCACTATCACTTCGTCGCCTCTCTCCTTTAATGACTGAATCAAAGGCTCGAAAAACAACGCCTGTTTCGGTGTTAATATGTCAATCCAAACTCTCATGTCTTAATGTAGTATATCATCATAATTCCCCGATATAACTTTTTTTAAAGCTTTTTTTTTGGGTTGTCCTCTCACTCATAATTTATTAATATAAAACTTGCATCTATAATGTAACCTTGGAAACTCATGATTCTGTTTTAGTTTACGGTCTAAGCACTGAAGGTTATATGATATCTAATTCTCTTGTTTCAAAGTCTATTTCCACTACAATACTTGATGAAAAATTACACGTTGCCACTGAAATAACCCCCCAGATTCTATCCGAATATTCTAGCGCACAATCTATTATAGAAGGAGAAGCTCTTTTTAGTATTCAACCAGAAAAAAATGCCATCAGTGAAAATCCTATTATTTTCTTTACTCCTAAAATTCGCGAAAGTGACGATTATAAGAAAAAAGTATTTTCACTAGTATCCGAACTTGCTACTGAAATCTCTAAAGATACGATTTTCTTTAATTGTACACCTTTAGGGTATGGACAAAACTCCGAAATGGTTGAGATTATAGAACGCAGTAGTGGTCTTAATTCTGAAACTGATTTTATGTATTCATATCTTCCTTTAGAATCCCGATCTACTAAATCTATAACATTTGGCACTCATAACCTTGATAACAAAAAAACTGTACAAACTTTGGCAAAAAATGCTAATATCAAATTTACTGATATCTATGATTTAGAATTATCTGAAATAATCCATCTCGAGAAACTTACTTCTCTATATTCACCTATTATTTCTAAAGTTGAATCATTTAAAAAAATAAAAAATTATGATAAACGTAAAACATTAAAACACGAAAATTATTATGTAGACGATCTTACTAATCATGTTTCTGACATTCGTTGCTTTAATTCTTCACTGGATTCAGGAGACCCATCTCTCTATATGATGTCTGGAATATCCAGAAGTATCGATTCATTTACTAGATACTTTGTTGATGAATTGAAATCATTTATGAAACACAATTCACTCAAAGCAAGTAAAACTGAAATCTATCTCTGCTGGTCTATTGATAAATCCGAAATTCGTGGTGATAAATCTATTATGCATGAACATATTCTTGATAAAATTTACGACGTTGTAGGGAACATAAATGATATTAATGACTTTTCTACTGTAAAAAACGGCCAAGCCAGTTATTATCTACCAACTAGTGATAAAAAACAATTATTAATCTTGTGCTCAAAAACTGACGAAAAAATATTAAAAACATTCAAAAGAAATCTGCGTGACAATATGTTTTTAATTCACGCTGATACATTATGTACTAGGTAATTATTAAGAGGAGATATCTATATTGAAAGCAGCAGTTGTCGGTACTGGATCTTGGGGTAAACATCATCTCCGCGTACTAAATGATTTAGGTTGTCTAGATTCATTTGTTGAAATGAATGATGAACGTAGAAAACTCTATGAAAAAAAATATTCAATAAAAGGATTCTCTAATATTGACGATTTAGTTAAAGATCACCATGTCGATATCGTGAATATCTGCACTCCTACAATTACTCATTTTGAAATTGCTAAAACTACTTTATCTAATGGCATTTCCACTTTGGTAGAAAAACCACTTACTTACTCCTCATCACAAGGTGAAGAGTTAGTTAATCTCGCTCATGATAATAATGCGGCACTTACCGTTGGTTTTGTCGAACGCTTCAATCCTGTTATCATTGATATTAAAAATAATCTTCAAAAGCAAACTTATGGAGACCCATTACTTATTGAATTTCAACGCGAGAATCGCTGGGCGGGAGTTACCAAAGATATTGGTGTTATTCTGGATTCTTCAGTTCATGATATTGACGGTGCCAGGTGGTTATTTAATGAAGAACCTAATGTTGTATTCGCAAGAACTGGGAATGTTTTAAACCCCAAAGCATCTGGTTTTGTTGGAACTGATTATGAAGATTTTGCTACTATAGTTCTTGGATTTAAAAATGGTAAAACCGCAATAATAATTGCGAATTGGGTCACTCCATACAAAGTTCGCAGAATATCTGTTACCTGCACTGACGGTAATTTATCAGGTGATTACATGTCTCAAGAAATCCGTCTAGACGATGGTAATTCCGTTACTATCCCCACTCGTAAACACGAAGAACCTCTCGTAAATGAACTGACAAGCTTCATAAATGCTGTTAAATCTAATACTTCGCCTGTAGTTACGGGAATTGATGGCTTAAATACTATCAAAATTGCCGAGGCTGCTATAACATCTGCAAAACGAGGTTCTCCAATTTACCTGGATTTATGATTAATTATGAAAAAAAACCTTACTACTGTTCTTGTATGTCCTTCTGATAAACATTCTAATCTTGATTTAATAGAATTCGAAACCAATACCTCAAATGTTAAATCTGGACTTCTTTATTGCATTAAATGTATTCGATATTATCCAATAATTAATGGAATTCCTATTATGGTTCCTGATAATCAACGCAATTTTATCCACGAATCGAATTTTCTCACACAGTGGATTGATAAAATTCCCGACAACATAAAATCCAATAGTATGCCATTTAATATTAATGAAATTAATAGTGAATCATCATGAGCAACGAAAAGAATCATGTCTCTGAAAATGCATTTGTTGGAGAAAATGTAAAGTTTGGTAACAATGTTAAAATTTGGAATATGGCTTATGTTGGTAATAATACAAAAATTGGTGATAATGTAATGATTGGTTCTTTAGCACACGTCGATTATGATGTTAAAATTGGTTCTAATTGTAAAATTGAAGGTTTAGTCTACATTGCTCCAAAATGTATTATTGGAAATCATGTATTTATCGGCCCTTCCGCTACTCTTACTAATGATCCATATCCTCCTAGTACAAAACTTGCGGGAGTTATTGTTGAAGATAATGCAGTAATTGGCGCAAGATCTGTAGTTAAAGCAGGGATTACCATAGGAAAAAATAGCGTTGTTGCTATGGGTTCCATAGTGACAAAAGACGTTCCTTCTGATAGTGTTGTAGTAGGATCTCCTGCTAAAATTATTTATACCAGAGCTGAATACGACGCTAAAATGAAAGATTGGGAAGGAAGTTCTAAATATTAGTTCTAATCTCTACTTATTATGACTGACATAGGTTCTACTTTACCTTCTTTTGAGTTACCAGACGCAGACGGAAAGTCCGTGGATATATCAAAATTCAAAGGCAAAAACATTGTTTTAGTATTTTATCCAGCAGCTTTTACTGGCGTTTGTAAAACAGAACTTTGCCATTTTCGTGATAGTCTATCTAAATTTTCTAATCTTAATGCTGAAATAATTGGAATAAGCGTGGATTATCCATTTAGCGTGAAAGAATTTGCTACATCAAACGACATTAATTTCTTACTACTTTGCGATTATAATAAAACAATAATCAAAAAATTTAATTTAGAATTTTCCAATTTTCTTGATTTACCCGGATATACAGTTGCAAAAAGATCAGTTCTTATTGTTGATAAAGAAGGAATTATTCAATACAAATGGGTAGCTGATAATCCTGGTCAAGAACCTGATTATTCTGAAATTGATTCTCAAGTCTCTTCAATGAATTAATTTACGAATTTAATTTCTTTTTTAAATATCTTGTAATTATTTTTTGTATAATAAAAATCCAAATTAAAAACAAACCAAAACTTACAACTAATTTAAAAATCACAATTAATATTTCACTAAACTGAAATGTGAATGGATTATTGAATGGAACTATTATTGTAAATATTATTGCCGAAGTCAAAAATACCAACAGGAATGCAATAACTACGATTGAAATTAATTCTATAATGTTTTTCATTTATATTACCCAGGTTAAGATTCCCATTATTGTTGCGATTGTTGCTGATACAATACTTAAAATAAAAATTGTATTTACTATTGGTAATTCTTTTGAAGAATTACCTGCTACTATTAATCTTACTAATGTTATCGGCGCATTCTCATTGCTTTCTGCCTCGATTGTTCCATCTGGCAATACTTTTGTCGGCCTAACTCTGATATTCTTATGTTCGACAAAATCTCTCATGCTTGATAAATAAAAGAACGAATTTAATATGGCTGGTAATATTGCGAATACTCCGATTAACTCTACTCCTCCTACAATTGCAATTGCCCCATAGGTTGCACCCAAAGTCAATGTCCCTGAATCCCCTGGGAATATTTTTGAAGGATATCTATGAAACCGAAAGAATGCTAAACACACTGATATCAAGATTAACGTAACCAATACCATGCTGCCATCTCCTATCAATAATAATGAAATTAATAATGGAATTGATGTAATTATCACAAATCCTGTTGATACACCGTTTAACACATCTATTGTATTGATTGTATTTGCAGTTACAGGTATTGATACTAATATCAATAATGGATATATTATTGATAATTTAACTGATCCAAAAAATAGAAAGTCTAAATTTGGTTCATACGCCCCCAATATAATTATTGGTACTGACGCTAACAATAAAATCAAAGGTTTTTTCCTACCTCCTAATGACTTGAAATCATCTACTATTCCTATTGTTGCTGAAATTATTACTACTCCAAGTATTGCAATAATTCTTGTATCATTTGTTATGATTATTGAAACCAATAATGCTGATATAAGACCTAAAATTATTGCAGGACCTCCAGGATATGCGACAAATTTCTTTCCTTCTTTATGATAATCTAAAACTTCTCTTTTTAACTCAATTAATAATGGAATTAATCTATTCGTTGCTAAATATGTAATAACAAAGGCCATTATCACTATTCCATATTCTAGTAATCCTAAATTCATCCTCTATTACGTTTGTATCATCGTCATTAATAAAATACTAAAATCACAATAATATTATCGAATAAAATCCTAAAGTTAAAATACAAATAATATTGTATATAATATTGAAAATGAGCGCAGAAAATAAATCTACAATCGCAGAATTAACTGATGGCGCAAGAAATGTTGAAATTCCTGAAGCCGAAGTAACCGAAGTTGGTGAAACCCGAACTGTTAACACACGTTTTGGTACTGAAGCACGTGTAGCAGACATAAAAATCAAGGATGAAACAGCAGAAATCACGCTTTCGTTATGGAATGAAGATATCGAAAAAGTACAGGTTGGTACAAAACTCAAAATTGGTAATGGCTATACAAACAGCTTTCGTGGCGAAGTTAAGCTAAACGTTGGCCGATATGGCACACTTGATATACTCTAAATTATTATCCTAGTTACTAAACCCAATATTATACCTAGTACGGCTAGTTCTGATACTGCATTAATCTGATTATTTGATTTAGAGAATTCTATAATCATTATTATGGATCTGCTTACTGGTATCATAAATATCAAGAATATAGTGGTAAAATCTAACAAATTCATTCCTGATATTTCAATTGAATCAAACAAAATATCTTGACTGAAACTAACCTCTAATATTACCGACGTTATCGTTAATGATATAACTAATATCAATATTGTTTTAATAACTGTCAATGTTAAATTTTCTAATTTATTATTCTCGTTCATAAATTCAAAACCTCGATTTCTAATCCATTTATTATCATTCTCAAAGCAATGTAGATTAATACTAAACAAAAAATATTCGTTAATATTTGTTTATCAATTCCTTTGTTTATCCTTGATCCTATTTGAGCACCAAAAAATATTCCTAATATTATTGGTGACACTATTGCAACATCAATAAAACCATTATTGAAGAAAATCAATGCGCCAACAAGTGATGTAACACCAATCATGAAACTACTTGTTGCAATTGCTACTTTAATTGGAACCTTCATTATTCTATTCATTATTGGTACAAAAATTGCACCCCCTCCTAGCCCTAACAATCCTGCGAATATTCCTCCTATAACACTGAGTACAGTTCCTTCTTTTTCTCTAATTACAGAATATGTAATTATTTCATTTGTGCTTTCATCATAATATTCTCTTTCATCATCTGACCTTGATTCTTTATTATTGTCTTCTGAATTCTTTTTTAATTTTCTATACATGTCGATTGAGATGTACCCTAATACAATTCCAAAAATTGCACTCAGAATATTACTATCTATTAATAATGCAGTATATGCACCAATTATCGACCCTGTTACTGCGCCTAATTCTAAAATTGAACTTAGCCTCATGTCCGTCATTCTATTTTTTATATAAACTAAAGATGAACTACTTGAATTTACTAGCACTCCAATGAAGCTTACTCCAATTGCTTCATGTATGGGCATATCGAATAATATCGTTAATGCCGGTACTAGAATTATTCCGCCTCCTAATCCTAATAATGAACCTATTATTCCTGCTATGAAACTGGTTGATAGGATATACACAAAGAGTAGTATGTCCACGTGATTCTTTGCACGTTCTTGCTAATAATATTGTTCTAATTGCTGACTAACAATATTTGATTCCTGAAAAATTATAAATTCGATTACTGTTTTATATAATAAAAATGTCATCCGCAAAATCATCTAGAAAAACTAAAAAACGTTCTAAATCTAACGAGTTATTGAAAAATAAGATTCTTGCCCCTATTATTATTGCATTTCTTTTTGGTGGAATTCTTGGTTATGTGGCTACTCAGCCCCAAGTTAATACCTTACAAACTAACGAAGATGTTCTTGAATCTCAAATCTTGTTTCTTGAAGAACGTATTAACGAACTTAAAATTAAAGAATCTGAACTCTCTCAATCTCAAACTACCGTTAACAATTTACAATCACAAATAACTTCCAACGAACTCGAAAACGAGGTTTTGTCTAAAAAGGTTTCGTCACTCAATGCGGAAATAACCATTCTTGAAACCACACTTCAAGATAATAAAGTTCAACTCAGTACTGCAATCCAGGAAGCTGAAATTTCTGAGGACGAATTATCTAAAATGAATACTCGTCTTGATTCTATCACAAAAACTATTGAGAAATTTGAAAATGATAAACTCTTACTTGTTGAACTTCGAAAAGAAATTCCTGCCAGTAGATTCGAAGCTCACAGTCATTGGGAACGGGTCAAAGATATTGCAGTAGTTAGCGATCCAACTCTTGGTCCTAAAATTGACAAAGTTATCTCTATGATTGACGCATATTATGATTGGCTTGATCAACAACCGGGAGCTAATTCTACCGACACAGATTTCTTTAACTGGATTGTCGAAGGTAATATCAGTGGTGCAATTAATTATACATCTGAAATTGGAAAATTTCAGAACGACGCTCTTTTAGCTGTCATAATCCGTATGGATGCTGCAGTTAGTCTTGTTTCATAACACTGCGGATAACATTTTTCTTAAATTAATAAACAATTTAAATATATTAATAACGAATGTTACTAAATGAAACTACTTCCATATCTTGCCCTATTCGTGCTTTTATCCAGCGTTTTAATTCCTTTAGTTGTTAATACTGTTTCAGCAGGTCCTGAAGATATTCTTTGGAGTGATGCTCGCCCATACAGAGCAATTTCTCCACTTATTCCTGAAAGCGGTATAATGTTCCATGAACCTGTTTCAAAAGTCTTTTCTGGTGCTGCTCAAGGGGTAGTTAGAGGCGAGGATGTACGTTTCGCTAATGCGAAGAAAGGTGCAATGGAAGATTGGCTTCAAGACAATGTTGATTTAGCTGGAGCTGATAATAATCAAGATGTTCGATTACAAGCTGCAGGCGCTGCCGCTTTAGTTCCTTATCGTGATCCTTCACAAAAATTTAGTAGAAACATTCTTATCACAAGAGATTTTGGTACAACTCCGGTTCAAACTGAACCTGTACTTGCTGTAAATCCTAATGATCCTGAACATCTTGTAATGGGTACTATTGATTATAATTTTGCAAACGTTGTTTCATATGTTAGTAGAGACGGAGGTCAAACTTGGGATGGAGCATTCCAATCTAAATATCTGCAAGAAGACCTTGGAGCTGCAGGTGATCCGATTGCAGCATTTGATAGAAAAGGTAGTGTCTACATGGGTTGTATATCTATTGGCAGTGATGATTTCAGTTTAGGTGGTACTCCTTTACAAGAATCAGTTTCTAGTATCTCAATTACTCGTTCTGACGATGGCGGAGAGACATGGTTACAACCAATCTCCAGTGCTCGTAGTACAATATCGTTAACTTATTCTCAAAATCAATTTGAAGGTGAGGCTACTAATGTTACAAGTAGTGGTACATTAAGATTTGGTTTCTTGGATAAACCTTGGATAGCTACCGGCCCAAATCCTGAAAACCTTGATGAAGATATCATTTACGTCGTTTACACACATTTCGTTACACGATATGATTTCTTCTTTGCTTTAGATGGCGCTATTCTCTATTTCAGATACCCTGTTCTTGAAACAACTATTGAAATGGTCAAATCCGAGGATTATGGAATGACTTGGAGTAACCCTATTCCTGTTAGCCCAACTGTATATTCTGCATATGCAGGATCTGGTGGTGGCGGTAATGAAAACCAATTTGCAGAAGAAACCGATAGAGTTGTTCAATTCCCACATGTATTCACGCATGATGATGGCACAGTTTATGTTGCCTATCATGATTCCACTGACGACGGACCTTTTGAGGGACTAGCTGAAACTCATATAGCTCGTTCTGACGATGGCGGTGATTCATTCAGTATTAACGAACGCGTTGCAACATTTAACGAACCCTTCTATCGTTCACGAAACGCTCCATTTCGGTCATGGGCTAGTGCAATGCCTCGTGGTTCTGTTTCTGATGTAGACGGATCTATAAGCCTTGTTTTCGGAGGTCGACCTTCTGACAAACCAACTGACGATGGCGATGTATACTTTGCACGTTCTACTGATCAGGGAGCATCTTGGTCATCTCCTAAACGTATTAATGACGACGGAAGTTCTGCATTTCAATTCTTTCCAGCACTAGATGTTGGACCTGATGGAAGTATTCATGCATTCTTTGGAGATTTCCGGGACAGTCCTAGTGAGATAACTTACCATATGTATTATACTCGTTCTGACGACGGCGGAGAAACTTGGTTACCTAATTCAAGAATTACAGATTATCCTACAAATCCTAACAAAGCTTTTCCTCGTGGTGCATTTATCGGTGATTACAACGATATCAAAGCAGTTGCAGACGATGTCTATATGATTTGGACTGATGGCCGGCTTGGCGAAATGACTGGAATGAATCAGAAAATTGCTTTTGCACGAACTAAACCAATGCCTACTCCTTCAATATTCATTAGTCCACCTTCTGGACCGGGAGGTAGAGATGTCCGTATCTCTGGATTTGATTTTCAACCAGATCAAGAAATCTATATCTCTGTTAGCGGTGTAATAATCTCTTCAACACGTACTAACGACGATGGTTTATTCAATACTGATATATTTATTCCGATTGCAGGTGAAGGCGCACATACAATTTTAGCTATTGAAGCATCTGGAAATGTTGCAGCCGCTTCATTCTTTATGGACTTTGGTTTCAATAACCTTGACCAACTTGAGACTAGATTGTCTGATATATCCGAATCTATCTTTGATATGTTACAGACACAACCTGTTTCAAATAGTCCACCAAACGAGATTCCTGTTCCTCCTCCAATAGCTCCCGAACTTGGTGATTTATCCAATTTACCTGTTCAGATAAACGAACTTCAAAATGACGTATCTGCTATTTCTGATAAAACTAATACTTTTGAAACTCTCATTTACACTTTGCTTGCAATGATTTTGGCTATTGTCGTGGTTGTGTTTATTTCAATATCAAAAGAAAATGGTATTGATTTAAAAAATATCCGTGGACTCATGAATAAATCATAGGGGATTATATTGATAATCAATACATCTACAAAATTAATTACAATTCTTTTAAGTGTCTTATTGTTAGTCTCAATTGTTCCAAGTATTGTACATAGTCAAAGTAATTATCAACCTCCACATGATAAACCTGGTCCTGCAGCTGACATATTGCGATTTCGTTCATTCCATGTAGATATTGCTCCTAAAGAGATTCTTGCAAATCAAATGGATATGTATTATTTTGGTCTTAAAGTCGCCGCTGCAAAAGATATAAAAAATTCACCAGGAATAAAAGTCCATGAAGCACCTACATCGACAATTTCATTATTGCTAAATCCAGCTCCTGGTCCTGAAGGACAATTAAATCCTTTTTCTATTAAAGAAGTTCGACAAGCTGTTCAACTAATTATTAATCGAGATTTTGTTGTTCAAGAAATCTATCAGGGTATGGCAGTTCCAATGTTGACTCAAGTCAGTTCATACGATCACGATTATCTTACTCTATATGATATGATTCTTGAATCATCTATAAATTATGATCCAGATTATGCAAAACTTATTGTGAATGATGCGATGATCAATGCCGGTGCAGAGTTAATTGAAGGAAAATGGCACTTTGGCGGCAAACCAATTCGTATTGACTTTATTATTCGTGTCGAAGATGAAAGACGAGACGTTGGTGATTTAATAAGATCCGAAGTTGAAAATCTAGGATTTATTGTTCAACCTACCTATCAGCAATTTGGCCCTGCCATATATACGGTCTATAGTTCTGATCCTAACCTTGTAGGTACTGGTGGATCTTGGCATATGTATACTGAAGGCTGGGGAAAAGGAGCTGCTGATCGATATGACTCTGGCACATTAAATCAAATGTGTGCTCCATGGCTTGGAAATATGCCTGGATGGCAAGAATTAGGTTTCTGGCAATATGAAAATGAAGAATTGGATATGTTGGGCCAAAGAATTTTTAGTGGCGACTTTCAAAACGAAGATGAACGCAACTCAATTTATACTGACGCATCTAAATTATGTCTAGATGAATCCGTACGATTATGGATTGCCAACATTATTACTAATCTTCCTGCTGACGATTCTATTGAAGGAATTAGTTCTGATATTATTGCTGGTCCAAAAAGTATATGGACACAACGAGATGCCTATATTCCCGGTCAAAATGATCTAACTATTGGAAATGTTTGGGTCTGGACTGAACGTACTACTTGGAACCCTGTAGGAGGCTTTGGCGATCTTTATGGAAGTGATATCTGGAGAAATATGTACGATCCTCCTATAACACGTCATCCATTTACTGGATTACCTATATCCTATCGAGCAACTTATGATGTTACAACATCTGGACCAAATGGAAATATTGATCTTCCATCAGATTCATTTGTCTGGAATGCTCAGACCAACTCGTGGTCCACTGTTCCATCAGGTACCACTGCGACTAGTAAAGTTGTATTTGATTATTCTAAATATTTTGATTCTAAATGGCATCATGGAGAACAAATTGACATGGCCGATGTAATCTATTCAATCTATCAGACTTTTGATTTAACTTATAATGAAGATAAATCAGCAATGGAGTTTGCTATAGCAACAGTGTCAAAACCTTATCTTGATAGCTTCAAAGGCTTCAGAATTGTCGACGACAATAAACTTGAAGTTTATGTTGATTTTTGGCATTTTGCTCCTGACTATATCGCTGATTATGCCAGTATAACTAGTATTACTATGCCTTGGGAAATTCTTTATTCCATGGATACACTAGTCTTCGATCAACGTAAAGCTGCTTACAGTGATACAGCTGCGCAACGATTCCAAGTTCCTTGGCTCAGCTTAGTAATGGATAGAGATGCAAGATTAGTACGTAATGTAATCCGAGATCACAATTCTAATAATAACGTCCCTGATAATGTATTCAACGTTCAAGGTCTCCAACTCGTTTCTAACTCTGATGCTACTAGTAGATACAATTCTGCACTTTCTTGGTTTGATGAATATGGAATGCTAGTAATATCTAATGGACCATTTATGCTAAGTATCTACACTCCTCCTGCTCAATATGCTGAATTAATTGCATTCCGTGATCCAACTTATCCATTTAAACCAGGACAATTCTTCTTTGGAGAAGCTAATCTTGTTGATATTGTAACTATTGATTCCAATTTCATTGAGATTGGTTCTGATAATACGATTACTGTTACAATGACTGGAGAAGGCAATCTTGATTTACGTTATGCATTGAAAGATGAAATCTCCAATAGCATATTAGCGAACGGATTAGCATCGAAACAAAATAATGACGAATTCTTAATTACATTTGACAGTTCTTTGACTTCTTCTCTTCAATCCGGCCTGTATAAATTATATCTTGCTGGTTATAGTGATAGTCTTTCATCTCTTAGTGAAAGATTTGTAGTTATTGAAGCTGGCACTGATAAACCGATTTCTGTAGAACCTCCAGTTAGTTCGCCTGTTGTCGAAGAACAAGGAAAACCTGATGCATCTAATAATGAAATTGTTTCTATTGACGAACCAGAAGAATCTGAATCATCTCCTCTACTCATACCTATAATTGTCGCTCTTCTGATAATTGTTCTTGGTGCAGTCTTTACTCAAAGACAAAAATCTAATTCACCGAAAACACCTTCAAGGAAATCTGCTCCAAAGAAAGCCTCATCTAAACCTAAAGCTGCTCCAAAGAAAGCCACTTCAAAGAAATCCACTACTAAAACAAAAAGAAAGACAAATAAAACTTAGAATTAAAAGACTTAACAACGTATATGTCTCTTCTTCAAACATTAATTGTTCGTGGTTTATCATTAATCGTTGTATTAATCACAGTACTATTTCTTTCTGTAATAGTACTTGGCGCTACGGGATATTCTGATCGTCTACTTACTGCTACAGTTAGTGAAGAATTGCGTGGATTGAGGCAATCTCTATCACAAAATATTCGTGACCCTGCTGAACTTGAACAAGTTATAGAAGATAGACGCGAACAATTGATAGAATTCTATGGTCTGGATCGGCCGTGGTATTATCGTTTACCTGATATGGTTTTTCGTATACTTACTTTAGATCTTGGTGAAGCACGAACACTAAGAAGCTTTACAGGTAGTAATCGAGTTAGTGACATAGTTCTTGAACGTTTGCCTAATACTATTCTTCTTATTACTTCTGCCACAATTATAACATCTATAATAGGCCTATATGTTGGCGTTAAAATCGCAACTCGAGTTGGTTCTCGTTTGGAACGTTCTGTTTCATATTTCTCTGCAATTTCTTATGCTCTTCCTGCTTGGTGGTTGGGGATAATTTTCATAATTTTATTTGCTTTTCAATTAAGAATATTGCCATCATCTGGAATGTACAGCGTACCCCCTCCAACAGAACCTTTTGCCTTGTTTCTTGATAAACTTGTTCATGCAATTTTACCTGTATTTACTTTAGTTATTGTTTCAGTTGGTTCTTGGTCTTATGCCGTAAGAACTATGGTGTTGAATATTTCACAAGAAGATTATGTTAATGTAGCTCGAGCTAAAGGCCTTCCTGAGAACCTAGTTATGCGAAGACATATTATTCGTGTCGCTGCACCACCCATTGTAACTAGTTTAATTTTAGGTTTAACAGGTTCTTTAGGCGGTGCAATTCTTACTGAAACAGTATTTGGTTGGCCTGGTATGGGTAGATTATATTATGAAGCAATTCTTGCTGCTGACGAATCTGTTATTGTAGCTCTCACTTTTATGTTCACACTTCTTTATGTTACTGCGCGTTTTATTCTAGAAATCTTATACGTTGTTCTCGATCCAAGGGTGAGATACAAATGAGTACTAATCGAGAAAACTTCCAAGAATTCTTTTCCAGTACTTCTGGAAAACTTGGTTCAATTTTATTAGTTATTTTCATATTAATCTCTGTATTCGTTGTCTTCACTTACCCACTTAATTTTGGTAATACTATATGGAGTAACCCTTCTTATTGGTCTGATTATCCCAAGTCTGCTCCTCCAACTTGGGTTAGCATATTTGGAAATGAAAATGTCGAACATCAAATTATTGATTTTACAGCCCCGGTAGATGTTATTCCTATTTCTAACCAAGAACAACGCCTGTACAGTTATACGCTTAATTACGATTCAAATATCTCTCCAACATTTTTGTCTTTGTCAATGTATGACGTTGTATACCACGACCGACCGCCAACCATTTCTGTATCTATTTTACGACCCGATAATGAAGAAATCTTAATCTATCGTGATATAATCTCGTCTCCACGGCAAGGAGAAGAAGGACCTTATGTTCGATATTCAGATTCTCCCTTCCGAATCAATCTAAGTGGAGATAAATCTGTCTCTTCAAATTTGATTGAATTTGTTCAGGATAAATCAAATTCTCAAATATCTGTTAATGATATTGTTGGCTCGAATGAAAAGTATATTTTTTCTTCTTTTAGTTCTACTAATCCTCAAGAGGTTCTTCATGGCGAATATAAAATACTAATCAAATTTGTTGTTAACAACGAAAATGATTCTATTTCTAAGATTCGCTTCGTATTAGGAGGTTCTTCATACGGTCTACTTGGAACTGATTCCTTGGGTAGGAATCTTTCTGTTGGATTGTTGTTTGGATTTCCTATTGCTTTGTTGATTGGTTTAACTACATCGACTATCACTACAACGATTGGAACTTCTATGGGAATAATTAGTGGTTACACGGGAGGTCGTACTGACACTATAATTCAAAGATTCGCTGACACGCTTTCTAATATTCCATTATTACCTATTCTTCTATTTCTAATCTTTATATTTGGACCTCAGTTGTGGCTAGTAATGACTATCCTTGTATTATTCGGCTGGCCTGGCTTAACAATTATCATTCGGTCCATGGTATTACAAATTAATTCTAGTCAATCTATCGAAGCAGCTAAATCATTAGGCGCATCTAAATGGCGCATTATGTATCGCCATATATTCCCACAACTTGCTCCTTTCATATTTGCTCAATTAGTTTTCTTTACACCTGCGGCAATTCTTGCTGAAGCTTCTTTAAGTTTTCTTGGTCTGGGAGATCCTTCTATCCCTACTTGGGGACAGATTCTAGAAAATGGTTTTCGAACAGGCGGAGTCTATATTGGTTATTGGTGGTGGATTCTTCCTCCTGGATTGTTAATTGTAATTACTGCAATGATTTTTGTATTTATTGCACTTGCTTTGGAACCTGTTGTTAATCCTAAACTTAAAAAGATGTGAATTCCATGACTAAGAAAAAAAATAAACCAAACAAATACAATCTCGTTGTAAAAAATCTTAATGTCAATTACAAAGTTACAAAAGGTACTGTAAAAGCCGTAAACAATGTCTCTTTCCAAATTAAAGCTGGTGAAGCTCTAGGAATTGTTGGTGAATCTGGTTGTGGAAAAACGACAATTGCTTTATCTTTGATTCGATTACTACCTAATAATATCTCTAAGCTTAATGGTATAATTACTCTGGATAATAAAAAAATTAATAACCTGTCTGACGACATATTTAGAAAAACAGTAAAATGGAAACAAATTTCTATGGTTTTTCAGGGAGCTATGAATTCTCTTAATCCTGTTCTTCGAGTTGGCGATCAAATAATTGAGCCGCTTGTAAATACGGGTGAATCTAAATCAATTGCAAAGAAATCCGCTCTTGAATTACTTAATCTTGTTGGTCTATCAGAAGACATTTATTCCAAATATCCTCACGAACTTAGCGGCGGTATGAAGCAACGTGTTATCATTGCTATGTCGATGATTCATCACCCCGGTTTAATTATTCTGGACGAACCTACTTCTGCACTAGATGTTAGCGTTCAAGCACAAATTATGAATCTTCTTAAATCACTCAAACTTCAAGGCATCTCTATGATTTTTATCACTCATGATATTGCACTTACAAGTGATTTATGTGACAATCTTGCTGTCATGAAAGATGGAAAATTTGTTGAATATGATTCTCTTGCTAATGTTCTAAATGATCCAAAACATGATTTTACTAAAAAATTAATTCAAAGTGTACCTTCATTATCTCTACCTGTTCCTTCTAGAAAAATACCTTCTACCAAAAAATCAATTCTTGATTTTAAGAATATTAAAGTCGATTTTATCGTACGAAAAGGATTATTGTCATCCGAGCCCTTTACAGCGGTTTCAGATGTTTCTCTTAAGATTAATCAAGGAGAAACATTGGCTTTAGTTGGTGAGTCAGGCAGTGGAAAAACTACTCTTGGACGCGTCGCTTTAAATCTTATTGAACCTTCTACTGGCCAGGTAAAGTTCCAAGGTTCACTTCTTAATAATTCTGATGATTTCTCGTTTCGGAAAAATGCCCAAGCAATTTTCCAAGATCCGTATTCCTCTATTAATTCCTTTATGACAATCTATCAAATTCTTGAAGAACCATTAGTTATTCATAACATTGATAAAAACCTTCATTCAGAAAAAGTTAATCAAGTTCTAAACGACGTTAACCTCGTTCCAACTAAAGACTACCTGAATAAATATCCACATATGCTTTCTGGCGGTCAACGACAACGCGTTGGAATTGCTAGAGCATTAATATTAGATTCTAAATTTATTGTAGCCGATGAACCAGTTTCTATGATTGACGCCTCAAGTCGTTTAGAAATATTGGGTCTGTTGAATAATCTTCAATCAGTCAAGAATCTAAGTTTTCTATATATTACTCATGATATTGCTACTGCAAGGCAATTCTCTGATCGTATAGCTGTAATGTTCTTTGGCCGTATTGTAGAACTTGGTAAATCTAACGATGTAGTAAAAAAACCATTACATCCGTATACTCGTTCTCTTATTGAAGCAATCCCAACTCTTAACCCTGATAATCTCTCTAAGATAAGAAAAGTAATACCTAGAGACAACTTCCATCCTCAATGTACATATCACGATAAAAAACTAAATCGTGTAGTTGATTATCATATAAACAACGTCACTCACAAATGTCGTAAAAAACATCCTACACTGAATGAAATTAAGAAAGATCATTTTGTAGCCTGTCATTTGTAAGGTCAAATTTTTCTCCTCGATATTAGTTATATGTAATAATAATTCATACTATAATTAGTCATGAAGAATCTAACTGCATTTGCATTAATTTTTACAATCATCTTATTTGTATTCCCATTAGTTTCTCCTGCTTTTGGACAGATGGGACCTCTTGTTACAATATCACGTCCAATACAAACTTGGCAAGCTGATTGGTACACTATTGAAATTACTCAACTTAATCAATCTATGGAAATATTCTTTTCTCATTCAGTTCCTGTCGACGATATGGGGTTGCTTCTTTATGAAAACGATATCTCTGAAACTTATGATCCCGAAACAAATTTTCAACCTGTAGCATCGGGTAGAAATTATTGGTATTCTAATACTATATTAGTTGCTTTCCCAAATGTTCCTCCTGGTATTTATACGATCTCAATTCTCGCTTTTAATGTAATGTCTGCAGAACAAACAAGTTACAGTATTGAATCTAACATTCCGCTTGATTATATTGGAACAACTCATTTTATGGATCTTTCTGTTGATGGATTGGATAATACATATCCAACCACTGTAACATGGGACTTTCTTGGCAAAACGTATACGCAAGAAACATCTGATCAATGGTTTATGTGGGCAGACGATAGCAGCACTTTCAAAGTAGACAACACTATATCGATAGATTCGTCAGAACGTTTTCGTGCAAACAGTGATGCACAATGGACTGTAGTTCAATATGAAGTACTTGAAGTTTCTTATTTCCGCCAGTTTCTTTCTACTATTAGTTTATTCGGCCTTGATTCTCCAATTGACTTTTCTTTTACTAGTGGAGGCAAAGTAATTGAATCTGATATACAAGATTCTTGGAGCGACTGGGTTGATGACGGACGTTCTTTAGTGCTTCCTCGCATTATCGAACCAAGTCCAAGTGAACGTTATATTACAACTGACGATGTTGTCATAAAAGTCGATCAACCTGTTGATCACCTTATTGATTATACTCATCAATGGCTGGTACCTATTAGTCAAAATACTAATACAAATATTCCAATTTCAATTTCCTTCCTTGGGAATCTTGAAAATCACGTTATCAATGAAAAGCTAAGTTTATGGATTGACGATGATTCCGATATCTCACTATCTCAAATAATTTCTCCTAAACCTCTCCATCGATGGATTCTAGATTCTAATTTACTCAACATAAATTCTGCCTCTGCTATTGAAATCAACTACCAAGAACAAATAAAACCCACTATTATTACTAGTGGCTTAACTTCCAATTATCCTGCTTCTATTACCTATACATCACAAGGTCAAACATACACTGAAAGTTCCTCGTCTATTTGGTCTAATTGGATTGATTCAGTTACTTCAGTAAATATTGAACAACAAATTTCTGGAAAACCTGGCGAAAAATGGACTAGCGAAGACTTGATAATTAACCCTGTTGACGACCCTCTCATTTTTAACATTAATTACGCTCATGAATCTCTTGCATCATTACTATTCACTGACGCAAATCAAAATACAATACTTGAGGACCTTCCTTCAAATATAGAAATAATTAATCCTGATGGAACTATATCATCACTTACATCTTATTCAAACCTCTGGTTAGCCGATGGAACTTATACAATTAAAAACATAGACTACCAAGGCTTATCATTTTCTCCTATCTCTTCTCGTAACTTCAATCCTTCAGCTGGCAAATCCTGGATTGTTCCATTATCTCTACACGATTTAACATTCAACGTCAAAGATCAAATCGGATTCTCTGTTTCTAACACGAATGTCTTACTTACTATGCCTAACGGACTTAAAGTTCAAAAACAAACAGACGATAGTGGAGAAGTAATTTTTAATCTTGTACCTGGAGGAGAATACACCATTCAAATATCGAATTTCGGTCTTTCACGAACTTATTCTGGTGATGTACTTGCAGATTCTTCTTCTGACGAAACGCTTAAAGTATTAATCTCTTCAACAACAATTCTTATTGTATTATTGTTAATTATTCTCATCTCTGTGGCATTTGTTTCTGAATCTCCAACTCTAAATAAAGCAGCTAAGAAAAATTATAAGAATTTAATGAAATCATTAAAGAATTAATCTCTTCTAAGTGCAGCCATAGGGGTCATTTTAGACGCTCTCCAAGCTGGATATGCGCCTGCAAGTATACTCAATATTACTGCAGTTAGCCATACATTTACCAATGCTGGAACCAAAAATATCGGAACAAGGTCTCCAAATTGAGCACCAAATCCATATTGTGTTAATACCCAACCTAATCCATATCCTGCCATTAAGCCTGCTGAGGCTCCAAACACGCCAATTACTACTGCTTCAAATAAAATTAATAAAACAATATTCGAATTAGTTGCTCCTAGCGCCTTTAACGTTCCCAATTCCTTTGTTCTTTCTGTTACTGATGTATATAGTGTTGTGATAATTCCAACACCACCTACAATTAATGATATGAATCCTATACTGCTCAGGAAAATATTAAAACTCCCTACAAATCCTTGAATTGTTTCCTGAATCTGCGCCGGTGTTGTTATGCCTATTCCATCTCCATACACTTCCCTTATCTCTTCAGTTACTGCATCATTTCCAACTTCTGGATCCACAACTACGAAAATCGTATCATATATATTTTTCTTATCCAAGAAATTATTTGCCGAAGATAATGGCACTGATATGGAGTTATCATAGAACACCGTTCCTGTTTCAGCCAGAA
This sequence comes from uncultured Nitrosopumilales archaeon, assembly GCA_964552125.1. GTDB lineage: Archaea > Thermoproteota > Nitrososphaeria > Nitrososphaerales > UBA57 > UBA57. The sequence continues at coordinate 87,560 of CAZKFJ010000001.1, forward strand.
TGCCTCGCACTACGAAACATTTCTTATCGATTACTACTTGTTCTACTCCGCCTACAATTTCTTGTTTACCTGTCTTTGCACAAACTAAATTACCTACTTCGGCGAATGGTTCTAGCTCCAAACCTCCAGGATACGCTACGGTAAAACCTAATAATATTCCCGTTGAATCACTTGGATCTGTAAAGTCCCCTTCTACAAATTCCAATCCTGGTAAAACATAGATTAACTTTTGTGGATCAATTCCAATGAATGAAGTAGTTTGGGATTTTCCATTGTATTCTATTTGTAAACCTGATCTAAAACTCGGTATTGCTTCTTCTACCCCGTCTAGCCTTTCTACACTCTTCAATGTTAGCAAGTTTAGTTCAACCGGAGGTGCAGGATCTGGTTCATCAGGATCATCTCCTGGCCCACCAACTACTGGAGATGGGGTTAATGTTATTACATCTGGGGCTAATCCTTCAAATTGTTTCGTAATATTGTAGTTGAATCCTTCTCCAAGTCCATTCAATCCCGTAAGTAACATTGCTCCAAGTAATACCATTAAAATTGTAAGAGCTGATCTGAGGTACCTTTCTTTGATTGCTCTTGTCGAATAGCCTACAATATCTTCTACTTTCAATACGCCCTGAATATGTAGATACTACCATAAATATTCTGTTATCTGTGTTATCTCTATGATAATGCGGGAGATGGGATTTGAACCCATGAACTCCTGAGAGATTAGGCCCTCAACCTAACGCCGTTGACCGGGCTGGGCGACCCCCGCATAGAATTCATTGTAAACATAACAATATTAAATGTGCTGGATAACTTTTTTTTAAAATACTATGGGTCTGTTGTTGGGTCCCAACAAGTTACAAATCCTTCTTCAAACGCATCCAAAACTTCCATATGTTTTTGTTCTATTGTAAAATCAAATACCTCTATATTTTCCTTTATTCTTTCGTTATTAGTTGATTTTGGAATTACTATGTTGCCTTTCTGCAAACTCCATTTAATCAATATCTGTACTGATGACTTTTTGTATTCTTTTCCTATCTCGGCCAAACGTTTGTCATCAATTCTTATTCCATGTGTTAACGGACTATACGCTGTCGTAGTTATTCCATTATCTGTGCAGAAATTTACTAATTCTCGCCTTTGAAGAAATGGAGATAATTCTATCTGATTTATACACGGCCCAATCTCTGCCCATGAAAATATCTCTTTAATATGATGTATACCAAAATTTGAAACACCTATTGCATTTACATATTTATTTTTCAATAAATACTGCATTGCTTCCCATGTTTCTTTTCTGACATCAGTTCCATGTGGCGAATGCATCAAAAATAAATCAATTTTATTAAGCTTTGATAAACTCTCTTCACATGTTCTTATTGCCTTTTCATATCCAAAATTGTTTTCCCATAATTTTGTAGTAATGAAAATTTCTTCCATACCTTTTGTTGCTTTTCCTACCTCTCTTTCATTCCCATAAATCTGCGCTGTATCAATGTGTTTATACCCGTAATTTATCGCGGCTGTAACAATTTTTTCTGTTTTATCTTTAGATGTTCCCCATACACCCAGTCCCAATGATGGAATATTTATCCTGTGCTCATTTCCTCGTCTCAGTGTATGCGATAATTCTTTTTCCAATTCTATCTTCCTAAAACTTTTCCTATTATCTGGTTTTTCTTTATTGGCCCATAATTTCTTGAATCTACACTTTTAGAATAATTTTCTCCCATAACGAAAAATTCTTCATTTCTTAATATTATCTCTTTATTTTGTATCTCCTGTTGAATATTGTTTGTATTGATTATTTCAGTTCCATTACGAACCAATGAAGATTGGTTTATCAATAATCTATCTTCTGGCATGCCTATTATCTTCTTTATCTCGATTTTTTGATTATTATACACTCCAATTATGTCGTTTCTTTTTATTTTATTCAATTTGTAGTACATTTTTGTTATAAATACCTGTTCACCCTCATTAATTACTGGTTCCATGCTCTGACCTATTACCCTGAATCTCTTTGCAGTAAGATAATAAATAGGCAGAAGAATTCTGTTAGTTAATCCATTCAACCTGCTCAATAATATCCTATTATTGTTGCTCCTAATAGTGATATCTTTCTTATTCATTTCATTCATATAGTTAAATTTTAAAGCATGTATACCGAATAATTTACTATGAATATGAGTACCCTTAAAGATAAATTCCTTGATATTGTTTACCCTCCTAAGTATGCATTTGCCCATTGTGATATACCCTGTGGAATATATGATCCACATATTGCACAATTAGACGCCTTGACAATTGTTCGAATGAATCAATTAATTGCCGATTTAGGCGATGATTCAGAAAGTCAAACTAAATTAGGTAGATATATGTCTGTCAAAGAGACACATGCAGAAAGTTGTAAAAATGAACTCCGAATAATTTGGGCTGATTATTTCAAACCAGAACATCTTGAAAAATACCCTGACTTGCATGATTTATTCTGGAAAGCTATGAAAAACGCATCAAAAACTAGACAACAAGTTAGTCTTGAAGCAGCTGAAGAGTTACTTGAATCTGTACGAAAAATCTCTGAAATCTTTTGGGCAACTAAAGGTACTGAAACTAAAAGACAACCCTTCCCTTCACCCGCAGGTGGGGAAATAGTATATCCTGTAACGGATTGATGTAATTATGGCTATTAATATCCGTGCTTGTGTTGCTGAATTCATTGGTACTTACGCTTTAGTCTTCTTTGGAAGCCTTGCAATTGCGCATGCTGCATCACTTCTTCAAATTGCTTTCGCTCATGGTCTGATTATTGCAGTCATGGTGTATTCATTTGGCCATGTTTCTGGCGCCCATTTTAACCCTGCTGTAACCATACCTATGATTTATAGAAAACAAATTGATGCACAAAATGGCATTGCATACATCTTTAGCCAGCTTGCTGCAGGTGTTGTCGCTGCTATCGCTCACGCATTAATTCTTCCTAGCAGCATTAATTCTATCAATCTTGGTTCTAATCTACCAGGCGCAGGAATATCTACATCTACAGTTTTAATTGTAGAAATTATCTTAACTTTCTTCCTCGTACTCGTGATCTTTAATACTGCAGTAAACAAGAAAGCCACTCAAGGCTGGCATGGTTTTGCCATAGGCATGATTATTGTAATTGACATTCTTGCAGGAGGTCCACTCACTGGCGCGTCAATGAACCCTGCTCGTTCATTCGGCCCTGCTATAATTTCATATCTCTATGGAGTTGAAGGAGCTTTACAAATTCATCATATCTATTGGATTGCTCCAATAATTGGTGGTTTAATTGCAGCCGCTACAGCAAAAATTATTAATGAAGATTAATCAGGGTATGTGAGAATAATTTGAGACATGCAGGTTTTAGAAGAAAATCACGTTCGGTATTGAGTCATAAGAGACCTTCAGGATTAAGCTATCTTATGATTAATTATCAACCCGAAGACAGAGTGATTATTAATATTAATCCTGCACAAGTTAAAGGAATGCCCCACCGTCGTTTTCAAGGCTATGTCGGAGTTGTTAAAACTGTTAATCGGCGTTCTATAGAACTTGATGTTAAGTTGGGTAATAAAACTAAAAAACTTATTACTCGTCTTGAACATATTAAACTACAAAAAGGCGCATAAATATCATGAATAAAAAAAATTCTACAATTATCAGTATTGCTCAAGTAAAAGACATTCTTTCCAAACTTGACTTAGAAGAAGCAGATCAGATTCAAAAACGAACTTTTGACTACGTAAAAAACTTCCCTGATTGCGATTATAAAAAAATCGATAAAGCCGCAAAAGAATTATCCTCTTCGGATTACGTCACTCTTGAACAAGCATATGAAATTCTTAATGTTAATCCACAAACTATTCCTGAATTACGAGTTTTTACTAGCGCATGGAAAAAACTTATTCCTACTGAAGAACTTGAAAAAATCCTTTCTGTAACTCAAGATGCCTATTCATAACTACAGTTAATTCGTCAACAACGTTTAAAGCCAAAGTGCGTATATATACTCTTGATAGGAATGAACCACTTCACTAGTTTTATATTTTCATTTTCTGACATCCTATAATTATAATAATAAAACTTTTTCGAGGTTAATTTTATGCCACAAACACACAATAAAAAATATGAAGAATTTGCTTATGTCTTAGATTATCGACCCAATAGTCGTTCATCCCTTATCAAAGGACGTGACGGAATAATTATTCAAGCTATAGGTATGGAAAGATTGACTTTACTTGAATTACTTGGCAACGAGGACGAAACCTTCTCAATTACAGAAAAACTCAGCATTGGTAAAGATGGCCGATCAAAAATTCTTAGCGTTCTTGGAAAATTGTCTTATGATAAATTAACTACTGAATCACTCACCTCGCTTCCTGATATTTTTGAATTAATTGTTAATGATAATGAAAGCTATTACGTTAATTATTTTAATAATGCACACGCTGTAACTCCTAGACTTCACTCATTAGAAATGATACCTGGCATTGGTAAAACCTTTCTTAGTCAGATACTAAAAGAACGCGAACAAACCCCATTCTCTTCATTCTCTGATATTAGCACTCGTATTAATCTCAAAGAACCCGAACAACTCATTGCAAAACGTTTAATGGAAGAAATATCCGGTGATGCAAAATTAAATATATTTGTTCGTAGTTAATTTTATACATATTTATGAAATTAACAAACCGTTATGGCCAGAACTTTCTTGTTAATGAAGATGTTGTTAACAAATTTATTACACATTCGTCTATAACTTCTCTTGATTCAGTTTATGAAATCGGCACTGGTTATGGAATTCTCACTAAGCATCTTTGCGAAAAAGCAAAATCTGTCGTATCTTCCGAAATAGATTTAAACCTATATAATTCATCTCTACTTAAACTTTCTAAATATTCTAATCTTACTTTATTAAATATTGACGGATTAAAATATGACGGTAAATTCGATATATTTGTTTCTAGTTTACCTTACTCTGAATCTGAACGTTTTATTTACTGGTTAATTAATCAAAAATTTAAAAACGCTGCAGTTATATTACAAAAAGAATTCACTGATAAATTAATATCAAATATTAACCGTGATAGTTATAGATCAATTAGTGTTGTTTCACAATATTGCCTGGATATAAAGCCCGTTGAAACAATTCCTCCTTCAGATTTTCACCCTTCTCCTAAAGTCCATTCTACTATTGTAGTGATAAAATCGAAAAATACTCTCACAAACAATGAAATCTCAACTATTAAAAAATTATTCTCATTCAGACGTAAACAACTTGGTTCTATATTGAACCTACTTAACCCACAAGAAAATATCGTGTCTTATTGCAGCGAAAATTTCGATCTCTCTAAAAGAATTCATGAATTTTCTCCAGATTCCATTGTATCTCTTGCGAAACTTCTTACTGATGAACGAATATCATGAGTGTTTATCAACCATCTGACGACAGTGAATTATTACTTGAAGCAATTGTCAATCTAAAGAATAACAACGTACTCGAAATCGGTATCGGTTCTGGAATAATTCTTCAATCCCTCTCTTCCAACAATGATTCTGTAGTTGGCATTGATATTAATCAGGAATCTCTCGACTATGCTATTTCATATCTACAAAAACTCAAGTTACACAAAAATGTTGACTTAATTCTGGGAGATGGACCAACCATGTTTGATTCAGAAACATTTGATCTAATCATTTTTAATCCTCCTTATCTCCCACATGACGATTATACTGATAGAACTACGGACGGAGGCAAAACTGGATTAGAACTCACTATTGAATGGCTTGAACTCTCTCTCAATCTGATTAAGAATACAGGAAAAATCATCTTCCTTCAATCTAATCTCACTCCCATAGACAAATATCTTGAGACTCTTTCTAAATCGTTTTCTGTCAATATACTCCAAAAAAAGAAGATATTTTTTGAAGAATTATACATAATTGAAGTTATGCATAATGAATAATTATCTGCTTGATGAATATTAATTGTGAAAATCCGATAAATGCCGAATTCTGAAGATGAAATTTCTATCTGCCTTATTGAACCACAATATCCTATTAATCTTGGTTATGTAGCTCGAATTATGAAAAATTTTGGCTTTCATAATCTCTTGGTTGTTAACTCTCAAGTCAATATAGAAGAAGCCCGTCCTTTTGCATCTCATGCGGTTGACCTTCTTGAGAATATTCAGAACATCGAGTTTGACGATTTAAATAATTTTGATACTCTGGTTGCAACTACTGCAATAACAAGTCATCGCGGTCTTAGTCCTCGTCAAAGTATTGATGTTTCAGACATTCGTTCGTCTATCAAAGATTTGGGCAAAAAAATCTGTATTATATTTGGACGAGATACCACTGGTCTAACTAACAAAGAAATGCAATCAATTGATTTTATTATCAATATTCCTACAAGTTCTGAATACCCTACACTTAATATTAGTCATGCTTTGTCTATTGTTCTTTATGAATTAACAAATTACAAGCTCATTGAACGTGATATTGCTAATAAACAAGAAGTTAACCGAACCGTCGAAGCATATTCTGATATTGTAAAGACCCTTGACTTACCATCTCATAAAATTAATTTAGTAGAGACCAGCTTCTTCAATATTCTTAAACGTTCAAAACCTTCTCCAAGAGAAAATAGTATTTTATTAGGTCTGGCTCAAAAAATTAAATTACATCTTGAAAAAAAATTCTAGTTCTTTTTTAGTAGCCATATCTCTCTCAGAACTTTCTGATCTCCCGATGCCTTCATCACAAATGGCTGTTCATCAAGTTTCTTATCTAGCATAAATCCAGCTTTCTTTACCATCTTTCGAAAACTAAATGTGATATATCTATTGTCTCTTGTTCTTATTCTAGGCGTAACTATGCATACTTTCCCATTATTCTTCAAAACCCTGTGCATGGCAAGCAAAGACTTTTCATAAACTGATTTTGACCTTTTTAATTCCTCTTCAGCCATCTCATAATTCGGACTACTTTTAAAATTTGGCAATAAAATTGGTTCTGTGACTATTCCATCGATTGATAATGAATCTACACAAGAAAGTTTTTCTGCATTATCTTGTTTAATATATTTCATTTTATTATTTAATTTATGTTCCTTCATTATCCATAGTATATTCTTCTTCGTTCCAGATACACACTCCTTTCTATTATCGATCCCGATTACCTTATACCCTTGTATTATTGATTCAATTAGAAAAGTTCCTGTTCCACAAAATGGATCTAAAATTGTTTTCCCCTTTTCAAATCCTAACATATTCACTAATATTCTTGCAGTTCTTGGCGATAAGCTAATTCGCGAATCCTGATATGGCCTATTTAAATCTCGGTCAATGAAATTAGAAGATTTGATACTAGTTATATTCTCTGCGACGTAGTATTTCTCTTTGTTTTTTCCTACCAGTATTTTTACGGACCCTGTTCTTTCTTTATCTACTGCTAACTCGATAAAATTCTCTGACTTCATGTTATTTCTGATAAATTTCGTTTTCCTTGAATTTTCTTTTATTAAATTTGCTAAACCGTTTTGTAACTCATTATAAATGTTCATATCCACTATTTCGTCTGAATAGTAACTTACATTCCATTGTTGTTTATCATCTAACATAATTAACGTTCCATCATTTCTTATTTTTTCTAAAATTACTTCTAACGACTTACTTTCACAGATAATTCTTCCTATTTTATATACGCCCCCCAACTTCACTAATTCATCTTTATTTTCCGTTTCCAAGATTACAAATGTCTCATTTCTTTCTATTATTTGGGAGTTAGTACCCGATTTAGATAACATTGTTATTAATTCTGCTTGAGATAGAAGGCCATTGACTAGAACTATTAGAAATCTATCCATATTGTATTCCAAATTGTTTAAACACACTTAATTATATCTTTAATCTTGAATATCTTATAATGAACGGTCATAATTATCGAGTTCCAAATGGTATGCCATTGAGTAAGAAATATGCTCCAGGCGCTCCTGATGTTAGAATCGCACGTTTTAACACTGGATCACGTAATTCTGATTATGAAGTCAAAATACAATTAGTGTCAAAAGAAAAATGTCAAATTCGTGATAATGCACTTGAAGCCGCAAGAGTTGGCGCAAATAAAAAAATGAACAAAGTTATTCCTGAAACTAGTTATCGATTGTCTGTTAAACTATACCCTCATACTATAATTAGCGAAAATAAAATGATTGCGGCAGCTGGCGCAGATCGTTTACAGGAAGGTATGAGACGTGCTTATGGAAAACCTTGTGGCCATGCCGCCCGTGTTAATATCGGATCTGTAATCTATGAAATCCGCACCTATGAAAAACATATTCCCCAAGCCAAACGTGCACTAAAAACTGCATCTTCAAAGCTTCCTGGATACACTTCTATTGTTGTATCTCCAATTAATCAATAAATTAAATCAAATCTACTGAAAATCTGTCTTCTAATCTCTTTACAATAATTTTAATTTCTTTTTCCCTAGTGTCCAATATTTCTGATAATTCTTCAATATCTGTTGCATCTCTTGAATTCAAGTTTGAATATAAAATTTTCCTCGCTAAATCCTCTTCTAATGATTCTCTTATTACTTGATGAGCAATTTGCAATATCTTTTGTTTATCTTTTAACAAACCTATTTTCTCATTTTCTATTTCTTCCATCCTTTGTTCAATAAGCTCAAGATTAAGTTTTGTATTTTTTAAAATATCTGTGATTTCCTTATCTCGTTGTATATATTTTCCCTTAATTTCGGTTGTCATCCTATTTTTTGGTTTAACCTTATTTGGACCTTTGATATTCTCCATTTTAATCTCCATAGAATTTCCCGTTATTCCAATACTCAAGTAAACTGATCTATTTAACTGAAAATATTTTCTATCTGGAGCCGCTAGATTACTCTTAGCTTTAAATGATTCAATTAGCCCGAATTTCTCAAGTAAAAATAAATGTTTCAAGACTGCTTGTTGACTAACTCCTATTTCTTTTGATAATTGTATGAAGTATTTGGGTTCATTTGCTAATGATTCTAATATTCTCCGCCTTGTATCATTTCCTAATAAATCTAGTAATTCCCCTATTTCTTGATTTTCATAACTCATTTACTCTAGCTAGGGATTTATGATATAAAACTCTCACTATAAAAGTTAGTAACAAATTGTTACCTAGTCATAATTATCTGCGTCTACAAGTTTGATTTCGTTAACTTTTCTGATAAACTAACTGTTCTACATACACTGCATGGATTACTCGAAGCGCTATTTCCGCAGATTAAACATGTAACTAATTTCTTTGGATCTAATTCTATATTTTCCGTAATATCTTCAATCGATTTCATTAAATTAAATTTTATACCCGGATGATTAATCTCAAGGTTGTTTACTATCTCTCTTAATTCATTCCTGATGTTCTCATTCATGTGTGGACAATCTATGGATTGAAAAGGCAATTTGTTCTGAAAACTATAAAACGCAATCTCATTTTCATAAATTTCCATTAATGGTTTAATTTTCTTAAATTCAAAACCTTCTTTAGGTGTCGAATAAGGTTTTGACTGTTTAATTCTATATACGTCACCACTCAATAGATTTATCATAAAAGTTTGTAACATATCGTCTAGATTATGCCCTGTTGCTATTGTATTTACACCGATTTTCTTAGCGGCTAATTCGATGCCTCTTCTTCTTAAAGGACCACAAATAGAACATGATGTAGTCTTTTTACCGTCTCTGTTTTCTAAAACATTGTCTAGCGTAAACCCAAATAATTCTTTAAAAGACATATTGACATGTTTTACATCATACTTTTCACATGCTTTTATTGCTAGTTCTACTGCCTCCTCTCTATAATTTTTAATTCCTTCATCAATTGTTATTGCAACTAATTCATATTCATTCTCTCTTTGCATTTTTACTAAAATATCAAGTAAAGCTAGACTGTCTTTTCCTCCCGATACTCCTACTGCAATCTTTTCTCCATATTTTAACATCTTGTGTTTCTTTATGGTTTTTCTTGTTTTTTCAATAATTGAACTAGAAAAACAGTTTGAACATAACCTCTCACCTGAATACTTTCTAAAGTAAACTGGATTTCCCGAACATTTAGTACATCTATTTTCCATAGTATATGTTACCTATATCTTCTAAATAGATTTATTCTTTAGTATCTATTTAATCATGTATGACCTCCGTTGCAGATATTAACCTCATAATTTTTCTCCAATCATTGATTACACTTCTCGCTATTCTTGACCCTGTCGGCAACATCCCTGTTTTTTCATCATTAACTAGTAAATTATCTAAAAAAGAACGCATTTCCACCGTTAATAAATCTGCAATCATTGCAACTTTTATTTTGCTTGGTTTTGGCTTCTTCGGCGAATATCTACTAATTCTGCTCGGAATTACTATGAACGATCTAAAGTTAATCGGCGGTCTAGTTTTACTCATCTTTTCCATTGATTATGTTCTTGGTCGTAATACTAATTATCTTCAAAAAAACTCAGACACTAACCTTGCAGTATTCCCTCTTGCTATCCCGATACTTGCTGGCCCTGGTAGTATTAGTTTTGTTCTTGTTATGTCTGGTTTATTTCTGAAATTTTTTGTTATCACGCTTTCAATTTTCATTTGCTGGTGTAGTATAAGACTTGGCTCTGGCTTGCTAAAATTCCTTGGCAAAGATGGTTCTCAGGCAATCTCACGGATTATGGGTCTCTTGATAGGCGCAGTTGCAATCAGACTTATTCGTGAAGGAATATTTGAGTTAATCTAATAACCTGTATAAGATTAACTTTATTCAATAGTTTTACATATTACTCTTATGAAATGTAATATTCTTATCTCGACTTTTTCTACATTGGACGAGGCCAAAGAAATTTCTCATAATGCAATTCAAGAAAAATTTGCCGCATGTGCTAATATTCTTCCTGTTAATTCTATTTATTCATGGAAAAATTCCATAGAGTCTTCTGATGAATTTCTTGTAATCTTTAAAACAACAAGTTCTAATATCTCTCAATTACGAAATTTTATTTCCACTAAACATGGATATGACGTTCCTGAAATTATTGATTTTGAAGTTGATAATGTTAATGATTCCTATCTAAACTGGTTGATTCAATCTACCTCTTAGACTGGATATCTTAATAACGCTATTATTCCTCCAACCGAATCTATTTGTTTACCAACTTCCGTCGAACTATCTAAAAGATATATTTGACCATTGAATTTCTCAATTTCATCAAGTAGCGTTATTACTTCTTCTTCATCAATTAATTCAAAAACTTTACTTGATATCATGACTTTCTCAATTGCTCCCATGTTAGCAACTTTCTTCACATCCCTAAAACTATAACATACTTTGTTATCACTCCTAGAAATTTTATTTATAGCTTCTTCAGTTGCTAACGATGCAGACGATAATTCTGAATTCTTCATAAATTCCTTAATCGATGGATGTTTTAAAGCCATATACACTCCTTCTTGCCCCGCTAAATCAACTCCATCAATCACTGTAATCTTCTTGTGAATCTTCTTTTTCTTCTCTCCTACATAATTAACGAATGCTCTCTTTACTTCGGTTGGCCCTGTAACTACAATTCTTGTATTATCTCCGTCAAAATTTGCAATATTCTTAATTAATTCGTCAAAAAATGTATCCAAAGTTGCTTTTGTTTTATACATTTTCCCGGCTAAGCCTGATAAAATATCAGGAAAAACCCGTAAATGAGTTCCAGTAACTAGTCCTATCCCTGCTTGTCTTCTATCTAGTGTAATTATAATATATCTGTCCGAAGTTTTACCTCTCTTTTTTAATAATCTAATCTGAAAATCTTCTAATTCTTTCTTAGAGATTGCAATTGAATTTCCTAACGTTATATTCAATGAATGATATGATCCTTTACTTATTGAATCATCCGTTGTTTCTGTTATTTTACCCGATACACGAATTCTTTCTAATACTTGATCTATGGAAATATTTTCTAATTCTATCGCTAATTTAACGTTGATTCTTTCTCCTTTATCGGGCCTAGTAAATTCTTTTTCCTTTTTTATCACTCGTTTTGTTTGACTGGTGATTGTGTCTCCATTCTTTAAAATTCTCCTTAGTACCCATAAATCCTCCGTACTTTCCGGTGTTACAACAGCTATTCCAGGCTTTTTTCTAAGCCTACTAATCAACATTGTTTATCTTATTTGATTAAATGTAACTATCTTTAAAGAAGTTTTACTATTCTTTACGTTTCCTACTCTGTTTGTAATTATAGATTTTATACCGTTTGTATCTGCCAATTCAACTAATCTCTCAGTAACAATTCCATCAAATATTAGATGTTCTGAATCCTTGCTCTCTTCGAGTGTTTTTACTAATTCATTTACTGGAACTTTTAGTAATTCATTCATACTTGAATCATACAAATGTGCTTCTAGACTTCCTTCTAATTCTGTTAGTATTTCTTTTGCCTTAGTGACAAGTTCAACAGGCATCTCTTCAACCTCTGAAAAGTTCTTTTCTACAGGTGCCTCGTCTCTATCCCATGAATTATAATCGCGTCTCTGATAGTTGTCGCGTCTCTGATAGTTGTCGCGTCTCTGATAGTTGTCGCGTCTCTGATAGTTGT
>CAZKFJ010000001.1:100319-150668 GCA_964552125.1 uncultured Nitrosopumilales archaeon
CTCTATTTCTTCTATTATCATGAGATTCTTCAGATTTGTTTAAGCATTCTTCTAATTCCATAGGTGTGAGTTCTTCTACTTCTTTTCCTCTTATGGCTCTTGATACCTTTGTTAGTTTTACAACACTACTTAATTCTCTTAATATCAAATCTCCTCCTCTGTCTCCATCTAGAAATGCAGATAAACTCTTTGTCTTTGCTAAATCAACAATTGTCTGAGGAACGCTTGTTCCTTCTACAGCTATCGTATTTTCGACTCCTATTCTCATCAAATTTAATATATCTGCTCTTCCTTCTACTACAATTATCTCATTTGATGTGTTTATTGCAGGACCGGCAGGACATTCGTCTTTACCAAATGCTAAAACCTTTCCTTTCTGCATAGTGGACTCTGAAATATCTTTTAACATGTCTTCACCCTCACTAGATGATTTTGTAGCCCAATCTTTTGAAATCTGTTTTGCACGTTCCATGATTGCATTTCTTTTTACAGCTCTTACATCATCTATTGATAATAGCTTGAACTGTGATCCACAAGGTCCTACTTTATCAATTTGTTCTACAGCTGCTGCAATCAAAGATACTGTTGATATATCTGTACTCATAGGGATCGTAACTGATCCACTAGCTTTACCATTTTGTGATTCTATAGTGATTTCGATTCTTCCAACTTTCCAGTTCTTTTGGAGCTCATTCAGATTCATTTCTGGTCCAAATAGGCCTTCTGTTTGGCCGAATATTGCACCAATAATGTCTGCTTTATCTACTGCTCCATCGATCTCAAAACTTAGTTTCGCTAAATACTTTACTATAGTCTCGGGCAATTAAATTAACACCAATTAAATAATACTTTACATTTATCATAATATTATCACTTCTTACTAGAATGTACCCTGATATAAAGATTACAATTGTGTTAACAGTATTTCTGCCATATCTCTTACCCTTACTTCTAACCCGAATCTTTCTTCTTGTTCCTTCATTGTCTTATACGTGCTCCAAACCGCACCTGAATTTTTAATAAACGTATAAGGACCTAGTTTATTATTCATCTTTAATTTAATCACTTTGTATACGTCTGAATATACTTTGAAATGTTCCTTAACCTCTTCTTCATATCTAGGAATATTGTCAATATTTCTGTGTAATATCTCTGCACATTGTAGACTTGGGATTATTCCTTCTCCAATTAATGGAAACACTGTGCCAATGGCCTCTCCTACACCTACTACATTTCCTTTTGAAAATGGCTGACACACTTCTGGTGCAGATAGTCTAATTGGCCTTCCTATCTTTTTAATAATCTTTCCTCCATGTTTATTGTTGAAATAATCTAATTCTTCGTTATGTTTTCGATAATAGTCTCCTGCTCCTACATATGCAGTATTTTTCATTAATGGAAAGTACCAGAAATATCCGCTTGCCGTACTAAAAGGTTTTACATAAAAGTCATCATATGGTAATTTTTCATATTCTACCATGTATTCTACACATGGAACAAGTAATTGATCATTAATTTTAGGCAACATTACTCTTTGTAAACTCGTCGCATCGATAACTAAGTCATAATCCTCCGATGGAAAAGTTTCAGGTGTAATTCTCTTTCCGTAATTCGCATCAAGACCTTTTGTTAAATCTAATTCTAATTGATGCTTGTCATAAGTTACAAGACCCTTGCATCCAACCTTTCTTATCTTTCCCTTTAATTCTAAATTGATGTTATTACCGTTAAAAAATACATAATTGTCAAAATCAATATTAATTCGTTCGAAAATTCTTTGCATTTCACTTTTTGCCGCGCCCCAAGCACAAACTGCATTGAATTCTCCTGCTTCTTGCATCTCGAATCCTTTTACATCGTGTTCCTTGCTTAATGTATGTAATAAATACGAACCTGCTACCCCCAATCCAATTATTGCTATTTTCAAGTTAATTTGTGGATACTCTGCTCTATTTATATGTCTAATGTTAAGCCATCATCTCTGGGGATAACCTCATAAACAGATAAAAACCCATAAACACTAGTTTTAATTGATTTGTCAGAAAAAAATACAAAAGAATTAGAGAAAGCAGCCCAGAAACCCGGTGAAGACGCTCTTAGATTACATCCATATTACAAGGGTAAAATCGAAACTATGTTAAAATGTTCTATTCAATCATTTGATGATTTTGCTGTTTGGTATTCTCCTGGAGTAGCAGCTCCTTGTAAAGATATTAGTAATAACAAAGAGAAAGTTTTCGAACATACCAATCGCGGTAATTCTATTGCTGTTGTTAGTGATGGATCGCGCGTACTTGGCTTGGGAGATATAGGCCCTGAAGCAGGACTTCCTGTTATGGAAGGTAAAGCCCTTCTTTTCAAATATCTTGGAGGCGTCGACGCAGTACCAATAATGTTGGATACAAAAGATAAGGATGAAATCGTACGATTCTGTCAAGCTATTGCACCGACCTTTGGTGGAATCAACCTTGAAGATATAGAAAGCCCAAAATGTTTTGACATTCTTTCTGAATTGCAACAAACTTTACCTATTCCTGTTTGGCATGACGATCAACAAGGAACTGCTCTTGTTGTTATTGCAGGAATGATTAATGCTGCTAAATTTGTAAACAAAAAATTCGAAACTCTTAAAATTAGTTTAATTGGAAGTGGCGCAGCTAATGTCGCTTTGGTTCGACTTCTATCTAAAGCAGGTGTTAATATTGAAAATATCGTTGTAGTTGATAGTCGTGGTATAATCAATCTAAATCGTGATGATATAAAGAATAATCCTGCCAAATGGAATATTGCTAAAACTACAAATAAAGATCAACTTGCTGGAGGTATTAAAGAATCTTTACAGGGTATGGATGCCTGTATTGCTCTATCTAAGCCTGGTCCAGGAGTTATTGAAGGATCCTGGATTAAAGACATGTCTGATAGTCCTATTGTGTTCACTTGTGCTAATCCTGTACCTGAAATATGGCCTTGGGAAGCAAAAAATGCAGGAGCTGCGATTGTCGCTACTGGAAGGTCGGATTTTCCTAACCAAGTTAATAATTCACTAGGTTTTCCTGGATTGTTTAGAGGCGCACTTGATGTTCGTGCATTGAAACTTACTGACGGAATGTGTTTAGCTGCCGCATCTGAAATAGCATCTTATGCTGAAAAATCTGGACTCTCAGAAAATCACATTGTTCCTAAGATGGACGAACTTGAATTATTTGCCCATGAGGCCGCAGCTGTAGCAATGCAAGCTATTGACGAAGGCGTAGCTCAAATTAAATTAGATAAATCTGAAGTCTATGAGAATGCCTTAGAAGTAATTACACGTTCTCGTAATATTACTACCAGTCAAATGGATTTAGGATTTATCAAACCTGCACCTTGATTATTTATTTAATTCTGCAGAAAATAATCTAATAAATTTCTTTAGTTTGTCGTCTGGAATACGTGCACCACATGCTTTGTTATGACCTCCTCCCATTCCTCCTAATTCGGGAGTAATTTTTGCAACTATCTTTCCTAATTCCGCCTTCGAATCATATCTTGCTCTAAACGACATCTCATAATGGCCAATTGGATTGTGCCTATAAGCAAATGCTACAGGAACATCTAATTCTCCAATAATCATATTTGCAACTAATCCAATTGTTGGACTGGTTGATTCCATGCAAGCAAAATTCTTATGACCTTTTGCCTCCGAATTTATTGTTTTCATTATATTCTTCATTCTTTCAGCCTGTTTATTTGCTAACACCGAAACGTCTTTTATCTCATGTGGAAAACATAAATCTTGAAATGCATCTACAATCTTATTTCCAAATTGCGGTTTTGCTCCATCATATGCCAATGCATATGCTAACATTGTAGATTCAAGAAGTAGTAATTGTCTATCGTAATTGCTTATCAGCTTTTTAGCAATTTTTTGATTATCTAAATAATCTGTTATTGCCGCATAACATGCTAATATTGATGCTTCTTTTGGAACTTGCTTTTTTAAATGTTCATAAGTTAATACTCCTGCACATTCTTTTCTTGAATGAACTAATTTTACTTTCGCTTTCAATAATTTTCTTTTAATTGAAGGTTTTAAAATATGATGATCTATGTAAGTTACCTTACCTTTTTTTGTAATTCTATTACATTCCTCAATAAAACTCTCTGCAATTCCATCATTCATTCCTAGATCACAAACATAAAGTTCTGCATCGTCTGGAATCTTTTCAAGTATTTGAATTATTTTATCATAATTCACCAGATATGTTTTTGCTCCATTGGCTAATTTTACGATTGAAGCTGATGCTATTCCGTCTACATCTTTTCCATGCGAGATGCAATATGTCTTTCTTACTTGTTTCATTCTTTCCAAAACCCTCTTGTAGTAACATAAACTTTTTCTGCAAAATATATCTTTCTGAACATATCTTCTTCATCTGTTTTATTTCTCAATACTCTTGCAGCAGTATCTGGACCTATTCCATAAGCTGATAATGTAAGTATGGCTTCTTTACCATGATTCTGTATTAATGACGAAACCTTCCATAATTTTCTGTAATATATGTTCTCATCACGTGTTAATTTCTTCTTTTTTTGTTTCTTTTTTATTATCTTTCCAATTTCCATGTCTGTGATGTATGTCCTTGTAACAATCCTTGATCTACATCTTGGACAATGTATGTCTTTTTCTATTATGTCTTTTGGTTTGACTACTGTTTCCCAAATCCCACAACTTAAACATAGTAATTTATTATTTGTTTCTTCCAGCCTTTTTTTCACTAATTCGATAATGCTTTTCTCTACAGTCACTGGCAAGGCCGCAAATGTATTCGCATAATCTAAAATTGGTTTAGCTAATACTGAAAATTCTGCTACTTTAACATATTCTATTTTGATTTTACCATCTTTAATTTTTTGCATGATGTTTAATGCATTTTTTAAATCATATTTCTCGAGAATTAATTCTCTCATTATTTCTCTGTCTAATGGCGTTCCCTTGAATCTTTCTCTAATTAGTCGTGCAGCTCTTTTGTCATATTTTGAATCTTTACTAACTACTCCGAATCTTTTTGCTACATGCCAGGTTTTCCAGTTAAGTGGATGAGTTCCAACTACTGCAACTTCTAAAATACTTTTAAAATCTATATCTTGTTTTAATGTTTCTTCTATGTATGCCTGTGACAACTGACCTTGCGAAGATAATGATATTCTATATGCATCGGACTTTGAATCTACTAAATACCCATTCTTTGACGATATTATAGTCGACAACAAAGTAGAAAGCGTTTGATTTACTCTTGAACCCAGACACGAATGAATTACTATTGATTTACTTACAATTGATTGTTCAATGACTAGTGTTTTATCATCAGGAATAATTCCTAATGTATCATTTGCATTTTCAATAATTGATTTCTGATCTTCACTTACTCGGTTCTCTACATTCTTAAAAATCTCATTTCTTAACTTTCCAACTCTTTGTGCGGTATTATACTCCACAGGAATTAATTCTCCAATCCAATGAGGTACTCTTGATACCTCTGAAAACATCGGTTCCACATGCACCGCCATTTTGTCGTCATCAATTGATACTATTCTCCATGAATTTCCCTTTAGTATGAATGGTTCACCTGGTTCAGCATATTCTCCAACAAATAATTGATCCAATCTTCCTACAATCCTTTTCTTAGATACGTCTATTACTTCAAACTGAACAGAATCAGGTATCGTCGATAAATTCTGAAAATAATATTCGAAAATTTTATACCCTCTTCTTACTGTTTTACCATCAAATCTCACTATTCCTTGATTACTCAACAAATTTATAGTCTCAATTATCTCCTCCTTCTGAGTATTCCTAAACGGATAGGACCTGGTTGCTATCTTGACTATCTTATCTAACTCCATTATTCCATTTTCCATTAACATTCCAGTAATCTGATGACATAACACATCGAGAGAATTTTCATGAATATTTATTTCTTCTAAATCCTTTTGATCAACCCTATCTATTAACGCCAATGACTCCAATTCATCATCAAGCCGATTATTGATTATTATTCCGGTTGATATTTCTCCAGTTCTATGTTTGCTTCTCCCCATTCTCTGAATTAATTTAATGGCCTGTCTTGGAGATCCGAATTGCATAACATTATCTATACTTCCTATGTCAAGACCTAGTTCTAATGATGATGTACAAACAACTAAGACTGGTTGACCACTTCTTAATCTTGTTTCTGCATCTTCTCTAGCTTCTCTTGCTAATGAACCGTGATGGATTTCTATAGGAAATTCTGGCTCTTTTGCCTTTAAAATCGATCCTAAAGCTTCAGCTTCTACTCTTGTATTGGTAAATAATAACGTAGATTTGCTGGTTTCTTTCATTCTTTTCAGAATAAAACGCGCTACTTCAAATAAATCACCTTTAATGTACTTGTTTGAAATGTCATATTCTTTTTTTGTATGATCTAAAACTACTGTTGATTTATATGCTTCACCTGACAATAACTGCAATCCTGTATTCACGTTTCCTAATGTGGCCGACAAACCAATCCTAACAATTTTCTTCCCTGTTAATTCTTGTAATCTTTCTAAAGATAGTGATAAATGTGTACCTCTTTCATTACCTATGAGTTCATGAAATTCATCAATAATTACATATCTTGTATTTGTTAAAATTTCTCTTGTCGATTTATTTCCAATCATTATTCCTAATGTTTCTGGTGTAGTTATCAATACGTCTGGAGGTTCTTTAGTTATTTTTTGTTTTTCTACTCTTGTTGTATCCCCGTGTCTAATACTAACTGTTAATCCTTCTGCTTCTGCATACCGAATAACTCGTCTAAATATATCTCTGTTTAATGCTTTTAATGGCGTAATATATACTGCAGATATCTTATTCTTCTTCTTACCATTTATACTTCCCATTATTACTGGTATTATGGCAGCTTCTGTTTTTCCAGATCCTGTAGGAGCAATTAATAATACATTTTCTTCTTTTGCTATCTTTGAATATGAATTCTTTTGTATGTCTGTTAATTTATTAAATCCAATTTTATTGTATTTTTCTTCTATTGATTTTTCAAACTCTTGATTGGACATAATAGAATTATCATATTATTAACATTGCATAAATTCCTATCCGTCAGTTTTTATTGTTAGCTCTAGTATAGGTAATTTGACAAAAATCATTAATTTAAGAAATTTTTGTTTTATTTACCTGATATTCATACACAAAAATCATTATTATTGACAATATGAAAAGCATAACTAAAAGAGAAGTCTGCCAGTTGAAAAATTCAGTAATTGACATGCATGATATTAACTAATTATACTCATTTAACTTTTACGAGTCTTTAATAATGCAGAATAATTATTAGAAAGAAATTCCTAACTCCTCTTAGTGTAGATTATGTCCCAATACTTCGATTCAGAACAAATCAAAGCCGTATATGAAAAAATGAGCACGAATATTGAAAAATTACGCTCTATTGACTCTTCACCCTTAACTCTTTCTGATAAAATTATTACTGGACATATGAGTTATGATTCAATTAAACGGTATGTTTCTGGCAAAGATTATATCTTTCTCAACCCAGACCGTGTTGCACTACAAGACGTTACTGGCCAGATGGTTATTTTACAGTTTATGCAATCTGGATTAAAAGATGTTTCTCTTCCTACTACTGTTCATTGCGATCATCTTATTCAGGCACGTAATTCTGCTTCTGCAGATACTAAAGCATCTCTTTATGAAAACAATGAAATTTATCAATTCCTTGAATCATCTTGTCGTAAATACGGAATTGGTTTCTGGAAACCTGGCGCTGGTATTATTCATCAAGTTTTACTTGAAAATTATGCATTCCCTGGCGGGCTTATGATTGGAACTGATTCACATACTCCTAACGCCGGTGGCTTAGGCATGCTTGCAATTGGTGTAGGAGGAATTGATGCATCAGAAGTTATGGCTGGTTTTGATTGGGAAATCTTATCGCCTAAACGTATAGGTGTACATCTTACAGGCGAACTTAGTGGATGGTGTTCAGCTAAAGATATAATTTTGTATTTGACCTCCATTCTTACTGTTTCTGGTGGCACAAATTCGATAATAGAATATTTCGGACCAGGAACTAAATCGATTAGCTGTACAGGGAAAGCTACCATAACAAATATGGGTGCGGAATTGGGAGCTACTTCTTCAATATTTCCATTTGACGAATCTATGATAAAATATTTGAAAATTACTAATCGTAAACATCTTTCAGATATTGCAGAACAATATTCATCATTATTTTGTGCAGATAGCGATATTGAAAAGAATCCTGAAAAATACTTTGATAAAGTTATTGAAATTAATTTGTCAGATTTAGAACCTTATGTGGTAGGACCACATACTCCTGACCTAGCTCGACCAATTTCTCAACTCGCACAAGATGTGTCTGAAAATGATTATATTGATAATATTGCAGTTGCTCTAATTGGCAGTTGTACCAATTCTTCTTATGAAGATATGTCTCGTGTTTCTGATATCGCCAAACAAGCACAGACTAATGGCATTATATCAAAAACACCACTACTCGTTACTCCAGGCTCTGAACAAATCCGTGCTACTATTCAAAGAGATGGTCAACTTGCCAATCTTGAATCTATTGGCGCTACCGTTCTTGCAAATGCCTGCGGACCGTGTATTGGACAATGGAACAGACCAGAAGCTCAGGATACTAAAAATACCATTATTACTTCATTTAATAGAAACTTTCCTGGCCGAAATGACGGAAGTCGTGAAACTATGAACTTTATTGCAAGTCCTGAAATAGTAGTTGCTTTGGCTCTTAGCGGTAAATTATCATTTAACCCACTCGAAGATTTCTTAACTGATGATAATGGTAATAAATTTAAATTAAATCCTCCTAAGACTATTGACATTCCAGAAAACGGCTTTATCTCTCCTGAAAATCTTTTCATACCTCCTAATTCTAATCCTGAAATTAATGTTACAGTATCAGCTGAAAGTAAAAGACTACAATTGTTAGAACCATTTCCTTCTTTAAACATCGATAATTATTCTAATATCGCAATTCTTGCTAAAGTAACTGGAAAATGTACTACTGATCATATATCTCCCGCTGGTTATTGGTTACGTTACCGAGGACATATTGATAATATTAGTAACAATCTTCTACTTGGTGCTTCCAATTCTTTTACTGGTGAAATAGGAACTGGAATTAATAACCTTACTAAAGATGTTGATAAATTTGCCGAAATCGCTCGTTCATATAAATCAAATAATATTTCTTGGTTGATTATAGGCGATCATAATTATGGTGAGGGAAGTAGTCGTGAACACGCTGCAATGACACCAAGACATCTTGGATGCGTTGCTGTTATCGCCAAAAGTTTTGCACGAATTCATGAAACTAATCTGAAAAAACAAGGTATTTTAGCTTTAACTTTTACAAATGAAAACGATTATGATAAAATCAAACAATCTGATCAAATAACTATTAACGATCTAGATTCTTTTTCAGAAAACAAAAACTTAGTTGCCTTAATTACTCACCCAGATAATTCTTCCGAAGAAATTATTTTATCACATTCTTATAATACTTCTCAACTTGAATGGTTTAAACAGGGTTCTGCATTAAACGTATTACGTTCCCGTATATCATAATTCAGTTTCTATTAATGTAAAAAATTCTCTCATTTTTTTAATCAAAAACTCCCTATGTTCTTTATTAGACAAATCTAATCTATATTCATTCATTACTTTCATCTGCATGTCATTTTCCCATTCTAAAAAGCATTCATTACAGACTGATTCTTTAATCTCCACACCTAAATCTCCCTTGAAATTCATTATTTCTATAGATTCTTTGCTCATCTTACATTTTATACAATCTATCATAATATTCTAAGAATCAATTATTCCTTGTTATATATAATTATATATTGTTTAAATGTAAGAGAATTTGTGCCTATTTCTACCAATAAATTCAAAAAAACTTTAGGTTCTTTTGCTACTGGCGTTACTGTTGTAACTACTTCTCTAGATAACAAATCTTACGGATTAACCGTTAATGCATTCTCATCTCTCTCATTAGATCCCCCTCTTGTACTAATTTGTATTGATAAAAAATCTGAATCTAATAAAATTCTTAGACGCAGTAAAATTTTTGCAGTAAACATACTTCATCAAAATCAAAAACATCTTAGTAAAATATTTTCAGATTCGACAAATCGAAATCGATTCCGTGATGTTAAAACTACAACAAAGACTACTGGTTCACCAATTATTGCTAATTCATTAGGTTACATTGATTGTACCGTTAAAAAAATTATTTCTGCAGGAGACCACAATATATTCATTGGTAATATTGAATCACTTAACAATAGAAATTTAGATCCATTAATTTATTACCGTGGAAATTATCTTGGATAAATTATTGTCTAAAAAGATTGCAGTTTGTGGCAGTAATGAAATTATATCTGACTTTGTAAATTCTATCTCAGAGCAAATCGGATTCGAAATTGGAAAACATAATGGAATTCTTTTGTGTGGAGGCATGGGTGGTGTAATGGAGGCTGCTTCTCGTGGTGCAAAAAAATCTAATGGAATTACAGTTGGAATTTTACCCACATCAAATAAAACTGACGCTAATTCCTTCACTGATGTAATTATTCCTACTTCACTTGGTAAACTTCGAAATTTTTTTATTGTAAATCTTGCCGATGTTGTAATTGGTATTGCTGGAGGTTGGGGTACTTTGTCTGAATTATCTATGGCCATGAATCTTAACAAAAAGGTAATATTACTTGCTGGTACTGGTGGAGCTGTTGATTTCCTAATAAATTCTGAATTTAATTTATCATCAAATACTTTCTTTATGGCAAAAGATGTTGACACTGCAATCAAGGAGGCTTTTTCTTCTCATTAATTGGGAAAAATAGTTTCTTACAGCTCTAAATTTAGTGAAAATATATATTTGAATAATTAATAATATTTGTATGCACTTAATGACTAATGTAAAGTTCTTCCTGTTGATTTTTTCACTATTTCTTTCAGGAATTATTTTGCCTATTTCATACGCTCAGGCTCCTGCTGTAATTACTAGTTTTACGGTTCTTGATCCAAATGGAAACGATGTTACTGATGAGTTTCTAGTTGCAGGCGGTAGTTATACTATAAACTTTGAAATAGAAATTGGTGCAACATTATCTGATAATATTCTTTTAACAACTAGTATGGAAAAATCTGGAAATTCGTTTTGGACACTGAATAATAATTACGAAGGCATTGACACTTCTACATGGACTCCTGGATCTCCATCAATTACATTTCAAGCTGTTGAAGGAACTGTTCAATTTACATTAGATGGAAAAATTCCCGAATCAATAACTGAAAAAGAAATAGGTGATATTGGTAAAACTATTCATGCACTTGAACTTGTCCCACTCCTTGTAATGTCACTTGACTCTATGGAGATTCTTGATGAACGTACTTATACAATTACTGATCAAACTATTATTTCGTATGACGCGTTATTACAATCTAAAACCGAAAAACTCAATTCAATTTCTATGGACGAAAAATATAATTCTTTAGCGCGCGAAATTGTTTCAGAAGCTGAATACCTTACTAGTTTTGGTTTATACGACGACGCCATACAACTTCTTGAAACAATCCCTGATTCCGATTATCCTGAACCCCCTCGTACTACTACTTTGTTAATTGTTTCTAGTATATTTCTTGGCATTACTACTATTGCACTTGCTTTGTTATTTATTCGCACTCGATCCTCTACTTCCTATCTCTCATCTAGTGTTTCTGAAAAGGCAGATAAATTAGATCTATTACTCATTAAAGCCTCCAGAATTGATAGGTCACTAGCTGACGACCTTGAAACTATTAAAAAGGAGCTAAAAGACTTAGTATAGTGATTACGTTGGCTTCTGATTATACTAGTTCTATACAAATTGTTGGTCTGGGAGGAACAGGCGCAAACGTTATTGAATCATTTGTACAAAATCACGATAATCTTGTTTCCCTTTTAAAAAATGACGGAATTAAAGTTTCACTTCTTGCATTAGATGTAGCAGATCACGATATACGCAGTCTTGACATGGCTTACAAAAATTTATCAGATAATCTCAAATCAAATGGAATTCCTTCTGATAAAATAAGCCTCGAAAGCAAAACTATGAAATTTCCTACTCCTGAGTCAATGTTTGATTTTATCAAAACATATCCGGATTTTTTAGAGCGAGAAGGAGCTAAAGTACCTGAAAACTACAAACCCTGGCTCTCTTCATCAATGGAAATTCCTCCATTAGCTGGCGGCGTTGGACGAAAACGAGCATTATCCAAAGCAATTTATGGATTAAATTATCATCATCTAAAGTTAGTCGACGGATATATGGATAAATTCAAAGAACATGTTTTTACATCTACAGTTCAACCAATAATTTTCTTAATTTATGGTCTTGGAGGTGGTTCTGGAAGTGGCACTGCATTAGATTTCGCACGACATTTGAGAAAAAAAATAGGTAGTGGAATTCCTATAATTGGTTTGGCTATTCTTCCTTGTGGCGGTGACGATCCTCCTGCTAAAGGCGCTTCATGTTATTCTTCTCTTCTCGAACATGAATATGCTATAGATCGTTCATTAAATCATAATATTGTATCCCAATTCGGTGAACCATATAAAAATCCTTTCACTGCTTTTCTTATGATGTCTCTTGGTCCTGCTTATAGTAGAACTGGTAGCGTTCTAGACGCTCGAAAATTAGTCGACGAAGCAATTGTCGACATTCTTATGAAATCTCTGAATTTTGACTTGGCCGATTTATTCAGTAATATAGGTTCTAACGTTGATTTAGGAGGCAAATGGGTTAACGTAATCTCTACCCTTAAAGTCTCTTATCCAGTAGCAGAATTTATTGATCTAACTAAAATATACCTCGATAAATTGGACCGTTTACGTGAACTCAGGAAAGAAAAACTGGAAATCTATTCAGGAACTGAACAAGCTAAAGGCCTAATTACTGTAATGAATGCATCATACGATGAACTAAGAGCTATATACAAAGGACTTGCAATTGAGAAAAATACCTATGAAGAAGATCGATTCGAAGAAAATGTACAAAGTTTCCTTGGCGAAGGAGTTTCCATGGAAGCTGAATTACTTATGCACATCCGCGGCGCTGAAACAGCTACTCGTACTCTGGTCAGTGACTTGTCTAGATCTGTTTTATCAATTGGATTGGATGCTGCAGATGGAACTGTAGAAGCTCGTATTAGGACTTTATCTGAAGAATTAGTCGAGCTTAGTGGTAATCTATCTCAAAATTACGCTACTTTACAAGATAGAGTTAAACAATTAACTGAAGACTTGCGTAATACACTACCTAGTGCACAAAAACTTACTCCAAGACAAAACCAAATTATTAATGACACTATAAATCTTGTAGAATTAATTGATCATTATCTTACAGGTCTACAATTATATCTTAATATTAGTAATCTTGCTGATAAACTCAATAAAAGTCTCGACAAAGCTGAAAAGACTGAATTACATAAACGCATGAAAATTGGAGTCGAACGAATTAGCAATCCTGAACTTGTAATTAATTTTGCACTTCTATCTTCACTTCTATCTCCTGTTGAAACTGAAGTTAAAACTTTAGATGCACGTCTTAGTGACTGTCAAGTTATGAAAAGATTAACTTCAGAACGAACTGAAGAACTGAAAGTTGAAGAAGAAAATCTTACTATAAAAAAACGTAGTCGTGAACAAGAAAAAGGAAGAGTTGGTGGACAAGCTAAAAAAATCCGTTTTGGATTCTTGGGACCAAAAAAGAAATACATGCAAGGTAAAGCAAGTGATTTGGAACACGAACTAAATATTATTGATGCGCAACTTGAAGCAATTACTGAAGAACGTAAAATTGTTCAGGCAAAATTATCTGCCTATCAAAATATTGAAAGAAAATTCGAAGTGGCTTCTTCTTATAGAAAACTCTTAACCGAAGCAACAACTCTCCAAAATTCGTATTATGAAAAAATGAATGAATCTATGCGTGATAGAGGTTATTATGATCGTGTTGCCGAATTAACTGAAGGCGAACAACTAAAGATAATGCAACGTATCTTGTTAGAAGACGAAGCTTCTCTTACACAAGAAAATATGCTTAATGAAATAATTGATAGAAAACATCTAAAAGAATATCTTTCTGGCGCTCTTGGTATATTTAGAATTCCTGCTACAATGGGACTCACTGCCGAGTACAGAACTGATTATTTATGGTTTACCGTTGTAAGTCCTAGAGGATTATGGGATAAAGACCTTGACTCTGAAGCTAAAACTATGCTATCTGGTTATGTAAGTCAGGATGCTTCTAAAAGTATTTACATCCGTGAAGTTGATTCAACTGATCCTTGGACTATGAGATTCTTGATTATAGCTGCAAAAGCTCGTATCAATGATCTAGAAACATTCAAGGAAATGGATATCTTATACAATCAAACCACTCAAGGAGAAAGATTACTTTCTCATTCATATCTATTAGAACAAGGCGTTCATGTTTCATCCAATCACGAACTCAAAAGTACAACAAAAATCGAGGATACTAATTAATCATTCTCTGCTATATTGGAGATAAAAATTGTCTAAATTAATCAATTCATCTGTGATTGATAAAGTTGGATTCGGACCTTCTTCAGATATTGATAATGCTATTGAACGAGAACAACAATATCGAAAAAATCTAAAAAAGATTTTATTTTCTACTACAATTTTCTTATTCAGTTTAATTGTTCTATATACGGTTCCATTATATCCTATTCCTATTGTATTTCTAATTTCAATTCTCTCTGCTGTTATTGGTTTTAGATCTATAGTTTCAGGATTCTCACTCTCATTTCTTCTATTTATTCCTGCATTTCTTTATCAAACATCCATACCTTTTTGGTGGTTATTACTAAGTTTCTTTATTATTGGCGTATTTATCGCAAAATCTCTTAACAATCCAAGTAATATACTTACTATAATAGTGGGTATGACTGCCGCCTCATTATTCCTTACATCATATTATTTCGTCTCAATTCCACTCATGCTTGTTTATGCTTTAATCCAAAAATCTGATGAATTATCAAAGAATGTAGGTCTATTATTTTCCTTTCTAATTATATTCATTCCATTCAATGCCTTGGGATTTGCTAATCAATTATCGATTAATCTAAATACTCGACCTGAAAAAATTTATTCTCTTATCTCTGATTCTACTCTTCCTATATTCTCAAAAATTATTTATGAAACTAATCCTCGATTACTATCTTTTAATGAATTTGCACTAAGTGAATCATTATCTGGAGTTTTCTCTTTACAAAATAATATCTTTAATTCATATCTCTTTGTTTTAATTGACGATCTTGTACTACTATTCATTCCAATTCTATTGATCCTTTCTTTTTCTTTTATCAACGTCCTTGATAAAATTTGGCCATGGATGGACGAACGTGGCGTAGAACTAAGTATACTACCTAGTTTCTCTTATGTAGTTACCCTCATTTTTGGTACACTGTTCTTTATTGTTCCACTGCAAACTATGCAAATTCCTTTTGATTATTCTACAGGATTTAATTCATCTGATTCTTTTAAATCAATAATTTCTGCCGGAACTTTAGGTCTTGCTATATCCTTGTCTTCTATAAATCTCTCTAGACGAACTGAGGGTGCAGAACTAACAGAATTAGTTAAAGAAGAATGCAATACTTATCTTCAAAATATCGACAACTCTCATTCAGAACTTGAAGAAATTCAAAATATTTGTCCAGGTATAGATATTAATGCTGAAATCACATCACTTGGTGAATTCAAAGAAGAACTTTCTATCACTTTAGATGGATTATACACTCTTACATATTCTGGATTAAAAGAAAAATCTGAAAAAATCCAGATTTTGCATAATTCACAAGTAAATAATACTGATTCTCTTCAGCTTAAAGTTCTGAATTATCACAATGATCAACTTGATAAATGCAAAGATATGCTTGTAAAGTTAGAAAAACTAGGAATTGGTAACCTTCCTACTATTAATTCTGACCATCTTTCTTATGACGACGATCTTGCCTTTTCTGACGTTCTTAGTAATCAACATGAATTAAACGATTATTTACTTGAAGTATCGCAAAATACTATCCGTGTTGCTGAAAGTTTAGTTACTGTTGTACAAAAAGAATTTGATAACACGTTAGAATTTACTTCAATTTCCATTAGTGAAAATTTCATATCTCAGGGAAAAGGAGGACAAGCATTAGATACTCTTCTGGTTACAATTGCTTCACTTCATAAACGCTATCATCAAATAATGCAAAAAACTATAACGAGTCTAAAACGTCTTATCGAACGTTCATTAAAAATGCACGAATATAATATTATTCCATTAAATGAATCTCTGGGTCAAGAACCGGCCGACGTAGAAACTATTGACGTAGCAAAACAAATTCAAGCCCATTATGATGAATTATCTACGTTTAATGGAATTCTTTACCTGCCTGACGTTATGGCTATATTGTCATTTCTTGAAAATGGCACTCATACAGTTATTGGCGAATTGATGCGTCTATTGAGAGAATTTGAAAAACGTAATGATACTCGTGTACCACTTGATTTTCAATGGGGTAAAGATACACAATTAATTTCTGAAATTGAATCTTCTCTCAGACGACTTGATGATAAATCACAATCTGATCTCTCCGATCGATTATCTAATATAGAATATGGAATAAAGATTATTGAGAACGAGGCAACTACTTTGAAAAAATATCTTATTATGAATGAATTTATTTTAAATTACGTCAATATGGAACCTCTAATCTCTTCATTAATTAGTATCGAAGGTAAAGTAATTCCTAGGCAATTACCTGTAAAAAATAAATACGCTGTCCAATATCTTCAACTGTTTGCATATGGAAAGTCTAAAGTTACCTTTGATTCATCTAAAAATACACTCTTGAAAAATAAATAATCTAATTCAGTAAACTTACTTTCTTCAATGAATCCTTTAATAAATCTTGTAATTTGTTCGTAGTTTCATCAATTAATTGCTCAATTGTATCATTACTTTCTCTAAGTGTTTTTGTCGAATATTTATTCTTATCAAATAATTGATCTGAAAAATGACCATTTACAATGGGTATATATTTAATTACATTTGCTTTTGATATCTTTTTTTCTTCTTCCATTTCCATGCCTTCAAAGTAATATGACTCAAATATAGCAACTGCAAAAAGATAAAAGAATTGTAAATTTCCCCAACCTGGTTTTGTTTCTGTTTCAATCTCTCTCCATTCATTATGTGGAACAGGAATCTGTAACGATTCACCCAGAGTTCTAATAACTCCTTTTATTGAATTAATTATTGTTACATCATCTCTACTTTTTATTGCCGACACAATACTCTTGACATCATTTCCCATGCTGACTTTATTGCTTTCTAATTCACTAGCTGTTTCTTTAAATTCTTCTACCCTCTGATCTACTTCATCCCAATTATTGTTGATTGTCTCTTTCATAATTATGAATAACAAACTCAATACTGTCCATAATCTGAAAGTCACATCAAAAATATACGTTGAATAATTCGCTTGGTTAATCATTTGATCTATCTCACTCTGCTTTTTTTCTTCAGTATCCTGAATTAATTTATCTATCATGTTGTTGATCATCTCGTAAATCTCATTTGCCTCAACTGGCGTATCTAATACAAAATTTATTGTAGAATCTACATCGACTTCTGTAATTAAAATTTTTGAGTACCCTTCTTTATCAATTTTTTTAATTGATTCCATTGTTGTTTGAAACTCAATCTCAAATTTCTTTGATATCAAACCGACTTGCTTTTGGAATATGATTTTATCCCCCGATATTCTTAGACGACCTTTTAGATCCTTGTTCTCTCTTTCTAATATTACTGATTGATATTCAATATCCTTATCCTGTCGTTTCATCATATCTTATTATTAATTAATTATTTATAGGAATTGTGTCTATATGACCCAATTATTTTTATCTCTGTTGTATGATATATATTACAATGGCTCGCGCTACATCAAAAAAAGTTTCTTATAGTTCCTTTATTCTATGTCCTGATGGTCATAAAAACGTCCGTGGTTTAGACGAATGCGCTACTTGCAATCTTCCATTAATCAATTTCAAAAAAGAACTTTCTTATTTAATCGATAATCTAAATTCCATTAAAGTAAAAAATCATCATAAAGTAATTAATTTTGGTATTGGTGATTTTGGCTCTCAAACACTTATTTCATTCAAGAACTCTGTTCATCCAGAAAGATTGAATCATCTATTAGTTGATTACATTGATTCTGAAAAACATTCTTTCGATTCCGATGATACATTCACCAATCGATCAAATTATTATTTAATTGACTCTGATTATGATTCTAATATTAATACTTGGAGTGAATTTGAAGATACCTTCTCCGAATTTGATAAATTCGAAGATAAAATTCGTCGTGTTGGTATTAGTAATAACATTGACGAACAAACTGCAATCATCACAGGCTCAATAGGCGAAACACTCGTATCGGGTCTTACTCTTCCACTAATCAAAAAGATAAAAAGTATTAATCCTAAATCTTCACGAATAGTTCTTACCACTCTTCCTTCTAATAATGATACTGATCAGGTCCAATTTAATGCATTTTGTGGCATCTCTCGTCTTGTAAGAAATCAAAAAACTTCTGGTGATATGCTTATAGTTCTTCAAGGTAACGCACTTAACAAAATGATTGGCATCGATCGTTCAGGTAAAAAATTAGGACATGATGTTTTAGTTCCTAGAATTCTTAGCTTGCTGACCAGTAATGGACATGCAATAAATAGCCTTGGAAAAATGGCAAAATCATTAAAAGTTTTAGCTTTCTCACCTGTTTATGTTTATGGAAGAAGTTATGAAATATACGATAATCTCAAAAATATGTTAGACGATGCAGCATATTTTCCACTCTCTCCTTTTCAATACGAATCTATAATCCTTAGTATTGCAGTAATTCGCGTTCCTGAAAATGTACTTAATTCTATCTCTACCAAGAGACTAGAAGATGATTACAATGCCTGGAATAGGAAACGTTTTCCTTCCTTGAAAGAGTCAATGATTCAAATAGTTCCAGTCAAAGAGAATTCTGATCGGTTAGACGTATTATTATTACTTGGCGGTGCTAAATTAGAAAATATTGTTGAAACTGTGAAACCTGGCTATGATCGCTTTAAAGAATATATTCGAGAACTTGATTTATGGTCTGAATTCAAAATTAGTGAAGACGAACTAAAAAAATTCGAAAATACTATTACTACTTATGACCGAAATATCAATAAATTACTAAAATCTAATTAAAACGAATTACCATTCTTATTTTTGTATTCTGGCAATATTCTTGCGAATGCTTTTTGAATTCCGTATGCAACTGCTAAAATTACCAAGAATATTGTTGTTATAAAGAATATTATCATCGAATCTGATCGATAAAGATTTATTTCTACATCTACGTTTTCATCATTAATTCTCTTAGAAATTATTTCTTGTTCTCCTCTGTATTCTACAATAAATTCATAATTCCCTGGAATCAACCTCATAAAACTTCCTTCATTACTTAATTGCGTTCTGTTCATAAATTCTCCAATCATTGTAATATCTGCATTCCTAATTATCTGATTTAATGGATCTCTTAATTCAAAATTCATACTATAGGAAGCAAAGTATAAAGTTATTGTATTCTCGTTCAGACTCTTCAAATCGTCTATTAATATTGTAATTATTACACCATCGTCAGTTATCTCTATAGGCGTTTCTACTCCATTAATTATTGCGACAATTCTATCTGATTTTGAATCTATGTCTGCAAGTATGTCGTCTGATAACTTTATAATAATTAATTCTTCATTATTTGAATGACTCATTGTCGTTATACGTATTGCATTGAGTCTCTTTTGTTCCATATAATCTACTAACGACGAAGTAGATAGAATCTCAATCTCTTGATTATCGAAAACTATTACGTCAAATTCTGCAATTATGAAATCTTCTCCTAATGCTAATAGCTTAAAATCAGAAGTAGTTTTTGAAATTAATCCTGATTTAATTGACTTGGTTTGCGGTTCAAAATTAATAATCCTCATTCCATTTATTTCAAACTCTTCTCCAAGTTCACCATTAATTCTCATTATTATGTATTCTAAATCTACTCCTTCTGACAGAAGAATTAGCTTCATTGGTATGTTGTTGTTTATTCCACCATTGTCAAACCATTTATATCGACTTGTCGTTCCATTAGCAATAAAATTCTCATTCGAATCTCTAACTTCTATATCTACATCTCCAGTTACAAATAAAATCGATCCAAGCTTTGAAGGGGATTCGGTACCTCTATATTCATCTGATACATCCAAATTACAAATAGTTATACAATCATAAATCATCGCTGTTAGTATTCCTCCATTTTCTGGTATAGTGGAATATCTTTGTCTATATGACATTCCTTCTTCTCTATTAAACGGTCTATCTATTTCTGTTTCTATGATGTTATTAATCGCATCAATAATTACCCACTGTCCATCTATTTCTGCTTCAATCCATGTATTAATTAATGCACTTGGTTCATTGTTGTCTCCAGAAACTCCCATTACCCCGATAACCGGTCTTACTTCAACATCTACGGATCTGAGTAAACTTCCCATTAAAATCTGATAAGTTCTAGAATCTCCATTTATTTTCTCTTCAGTATTAATACATCCAATTATGCCGAATTCTTCTATTATTGTTCCTGCATTATTTGGAATACCTGATGACGGTTCTATTTTGTCCGTCACAAATTTTAATATTGACTTTGCTTTTTGTAATTCTGATTCATCATCACTGATTCTTGCCTGTTCTAAAATTTCAGACGAACAAATTCTTACTCTTTCATCCGGAATCATCCATTGATTAAATTGTTGTAAATGTTTCGAACCTACTGCTATTCCTATGTTAGTCATCTCTCTCTTGTCTTTTATCGTAAAAACATTGAAATTTTTCTTAATTGAATTATCTTGACTTCCTGTTTTTTCTAATGTGATATCTATTGAACCGCTACCTGATTTAGTATAATTCATAGTTACCGCAAATAACTTACTTTCTCCTCGCGCAAGGTAAATCTCTTGTTGGCTAGGTTCTATTATTAGTCCATTTATGTTGGTAGATGTTTTTACAATTACATATCCTCCTCTCAATTCTGTATTTGACAATTTTATCCATATTTGTGAACTCTCTCCTTCGAATCCAGTATTGGGCATTCTAGCTGATTCTATACTTACTATTGGAAGCAAGTCATATTGTATTTTGATAGTCAGTGGCTCATTAACCAAAATTGTTGTGGGGTTCGTAGTTCTCGTTAAATCAAAATTATTTCCTGATATTATCCATTGCATGAATCCATATTCATCCGCTTTCTTCGTAGTTTCGAGTAATAATTCCGTTCCGCTATCTACCCATTGCTTATCAAATGTTGTTATTATGTCCGCAATAAACGAAGGCTCAATTATTCGCGTGATTTTATATTGTAAAATATAATCTGCATAAATTAATTTTGGTCCATCTACCACTAGTTCTGTATCCCTTTTGTCTGATGCGATTGATCCACTCCATTTATCAAATCTATATCGTGATTGATCTTCGATAACAACTAATATCTCATCCGTATCTAATTGAATCAATGAATTTTCTTTGTGCCATCCTGAACCTTCTATGTTCAAAAGACCAATCATACTGCTTACCGGTTTGGATCTAATGTTTACGTAGTGTTCTTTGTCAAATTGCGCAATGAATGTAGACGGTCCCTCAATTGATATTGTTCTTTCAAGACTTGTTGATTGATCGTTCCACCCCCTAAACACATATCTTGTACCTTCCTCTTCTTCAATTATCTCATATGCAATCTTTAATGTGAGTACATTTCCTTCTTTCATCCTCTCGACATAAGGTAATTGCTCTGGTTGTATTGCTTTATCATTAATGATTATTGTTGATATCCTACTACCATCATTTCTATCTGTTGAATCAATAATTACTTCAAATAATTGTAATATCTGTAACCACGCTGTTGTTGTTGCTTCTGATGTTAATGATGTTCCTTTAATTACTATGGGCATTCTATCCATAGGACTTGTTGCAGTTGTTGTTGTTACGATTAATGAAACTTGCTTTGATTCCCCACTGCTCAACGACACCGAACTCGAGGAAAACTCTAATTGTATGTTGGCCATATCATCTATACTAGTACTTAGTTGAACTGTTCCATCAAACCCTCCAATTGATGTTAATACCATGTCTATCTTTACAATGTCTCCCTGCCATGTTGTAATTTCTTTTTGCGACTCGCTAATTGCTAATGTAAATTCTGCTTTTGGAACACTAATTCCTATTGAAACAGATTGTGTTATACCTCCAGATCTTCCTTTTATTATGATTGTTTCACTACCTGACGCTACATTATCTGCAACAAATATTGTTATTGTTGTTGATGTAGCTCCATTTGATTCAGGTATAATATTTGATTCTGAAAATGATACTGTAAAACCAACTACCACATCTTCATAAGATAATTCTACCGGTGAACTAAATCCGTCAGTTGATGTAATTGTTACTGTTACAGCTTTTGAATCACCCGCATTGATCTGTTCTTGTGTTGGCGTAATTGACATTACAAAGTCCCCCTTTACAGGAATTTGAGTTGTCAGTTCACCCGAAACATAATTTGTCTTCTCTGCCGACACACGAATAGATAGTGTTTCCTTTGATTTTGGCGTAAATGTAGCAGAGACTTTGCCATTTGAGCCTGTTGTAAGAGTCGTGAATGTGCCTCCATCAGCAAATGTTCCATTTCCACCTAGTCTATTGAAAGTCACTGACGCACTATCTACTGGATTGCCTGCCGCATCCGTGACTGTTGCTGTTATTACAGTTGGTTGAAAAACTATTGCAGGGTTAGGACTTATTGCTAAACCTATTGATAATGGATTTGATTCTATTTTTACTTTGAATGTTACAGTGTGTTGCAAATCCCCAATTTTTGCTACTACATCAACAAAAACTCCATCCCCGTTGGATTCTGCATTACTGTCCACTGTTATTCTTGCTGTAGCATATGCTGAACCTCCTTCTGGAACATTTACAACATCATCAACATAAGTTATAGTTGCTCCTGACATTGATGTTGGTAATAGTTGAACAGCTCCTGAGAATTTTGTATCTAAATTATTATTCACATCATCTTTCTTTGAACTTATTGTCAAGTCAATATCTTTTTGTTCCCCTGGTCTAAGTGATATTGTCGTAGGAGAAGCTGTAATCTCAAAATCAGAAATAAATAATGTTATTGTCCTTTGCGCATAATCTGTTGCATCATTGCTATTTATTGCTTTGATTGTTATCTGATAACTGCCACTTAATGCAGAAAGTTGAGGAGAAATTGTTAACGTTGAATTCTTTCCTGTAGTTCCTTGCCAGCCACTTATCGAAGTTGCAGTAAATGATGTTGTTAATCCAGTTGGATTTCCCTCAATTTCAAGTGTTACTGTTCCATTGAATGCAGAATTCTGTTTAGGGAGATCTATTCTAATTGTTTTGTTACTTCCCTTTGGAATTGCTATTTCTGTAATTGTTGCTGTATCATCCAGTGTCTTTATGTTAATATTAAAATTATCACTGTTGTCTGCATCCGCTGCAAATGCTGACGGAATAAGGAATAAAGCAATAACCACTGATAAGCAACAAATTAAGATATTTCTCATTGATTCTTTTCTACACAATAATTATATTAATTCTTTAATGAAATTTATGACAGTTTCTTTCTCAATGAGTTCTTCTTTCCCTGTTTTCATATGTTTAATTCTGTATTTTCCATCTTTGAGCTCCTTTTCTCCAATTATTATTGCAACATTCACATTATTTGCATCTGCAAATTTCAACCCTCTTTTTATGTCCTCTTTGTTCAATTGTCTATATGTAGTAGGTATGTTGTTTTCACGTAATGTAGAAATTAATTTTTCTGCTTTTCCTTCTACCAACGATATTACCGATATGAGATTTTTGTTTGTTTCTTGTTTACTGTTTACTTTTTCTATCGTTCTTTCTATTCCCCCTGCTATTCCTATTGCTGATAAATTCATAGGACCTTCAAAACTCTTGATCAATCGTGAATATTCGCCTCCTCCTGCAATTGAACCTATTTCTTTATTGTTTAAATCAACTATTTCAAAAACATATCCGTCATAATAGTCCATTCCTCTTACTAATCCTAAATCAAATTCAATATTCTTAATGTTTAATTCAAATAAATTAAAATAACCTTGAATAATATTTTCTATATCTTCCAAATCTTTCTCTGTAATTGATAATTTTTTTAGTATTGCAAAATATTTTTCCTTAAGTAAATTCAAGTCATTCGATTTAATCCTCCCAAATTCCAATAATATTTCTGCTTTCTTTGCATCCATTCCTAGTTTAATTGCCTCGTCAATTATTTGTTTAGAATCTTTTTTTTCTATTTTGTCTAATAGTCTTAATATTGTTGTTACATCTTGTTGGTTGTCCTCATTTGGCTTTTCTAATTTTTCATAGATTAATAAATTTACAAAACTCTCTGCGATTTCTCTATGACCTACTTTTATTTTGAAATTATCTATTCCAATTTTATTAAATAATGAAATTGTAAACTTGAATAATTCAAAAACATGATCTCTTGGATTATCTTGAACCGTATAATAAATTTCAGCATTCCATTGATGGAACCATCTATATCGCCCTTTTTGTGGTTCATCATATCTGAACATGTCTCCAAACGTCCCTACTCTATGCGGCCTACGTAAATCCTTCTTTCCGGTTATATGCCTTGTTATTCCTACTGTTAAATCAAATCTCAGGCCCAAATCTCTATCTTTTTTGTCTTTAAAATGGTAAATCTCATCCTTTATTCCCGGACCACTTTTAGCTTCTAGTGTTGAAAGCATTTCTATCGGCGAAGGCATTAATCTTTTAAAACCAAATATTTCACATGTATCATTGAACGCACTTCTTACCTTTTCAATTCTGGTATATTCTTCTTCTTCTATGTCTCTCATTCCTCTTGGTAATCTGAAGCTCAAATTTATTCCCTTTTCCTAGTCTTCTTGTATGATATATGTAACACTAAATAACTATTTATTGAAGAGTGTGAGAAAATTCTTATGACCGAAGACAATTCATCCATTAAACCTACTAAAACTATTGACATGAAAGGCTTTCTGTGCCCTGAACCGGTTTTTCAAACTAGACAAACCGTTAAAGAAATGAACATTGACGAAATTCTTGAAGTTCTTGCAGACGACCCAGTTGCCGAAGAAGATATCAAATCTTGGGTAAAAAAGTCTGAAAATGAATTGATTTTCTTCAATAAAGACGATAAATTACTTAAATTTTTAATTCGCAAGGTTAAATAATGTAGATTTTGCAATTACCTTAGTATGCCAAAAAACGAAGTAGTTCTTAGAGTAGGAGGCGCAGCAGGAGATGGTATTGCTTCTACAGGTGAATCATTTGCAAAAATCTGTTCACGAAGCGGCTTACACCTTCTTGCATATAACAGCTATCAATCTGTCATTCGAGGTGGATTCATATATCTTCAACTTCGTGCTGGCCGTGAAAAAATTTATTCCCATGGAAATAAAGTTGATTTCCTTATTGCACTTAATCCCCTGGAATTTCAACGCAATATCGTTGATGTAGTTCCTGGCGGCGCTGTTTTATACAATAGTGATAAAATCAAACCTGATCCCGACACAATACCAAATGACGTAATTCTTTGCCCGTTGCCTGTTAACGAAATTCTGAAAGATATAGGAAGAAATCCTATACTTCAAAATACAGTTGCACTTAGTTCTCTTGTTCAACTTCTTAATCTTGACGTTGATGTTATGAATGGCGTTATTCGTGATTATTTTGGTAAAAAGAAACAATCCGTCATGGACGTTAATCTTAAAGTCATTAAAGCTGGTTATGAATATGCTAAATCAAATCTTCCTGATTTTGATTACGATTTAAATCCTGATTATAATATAAAACGACCTGTGCTTACTGGAAATCAAGCACTTGGATTTGGTTCTATAATCGCCGGTTGTAAATTTTATTGTGCATATCCTATGACTCCTGCTTCTTCAATTTTGCATTATCTCATCGCACAGTCTAAAAAGTCTGGTATGGTTGTTAAACAAGCTGAGGATGAAATTTCTGTTATTAATATGGCAATTGGTTCTTCTTTTGCAGGAGCTCGTTCTATGGTTGGAACATCTGGTGGTGGTTTTGCATTAATGACTGAGGCTATTGGTCTGGCAGGTCAAACTGAAACTCCTATTGTAGTTATTAATTCTATGCGTGGTGGTCCTTCTACAGGATTACCTACCAAAACTGAACAAGGTGATTTGTTCCAGGCTATTGGTGCTTCGCAAGGAGATTTCCCTAAAGTTATAATTGCACCATCTACTATTGAAGACTGTTATTATTCAATAATTGAATCATTTAATCTTGCAGATCAATTCCAAATTCCTGTTATGGTTCTTTCTGATTTATTTTTGTCTGAACATATGGAATCAATTGAAGATCTTGATTTTAATTCTACTATTGAGCGTGGAGAAATTGTAACTTCAAACGATTCTGACAAACTCTATAAACGATTCAAATATACTGATAATGGCGTCTCTCCTCGCGCATTTCCTGGTACTTCTGGTACAGTATTTCAAGCTTCTAGTGACGAACATGATGATTATGGAAACATAATTAGTGATGTATTCACTGATTCTGAAACACGTATAAAGATCATGCTTAAACGTATGAGAAAAATGAAATTTATCGAGGAACAACTTCCTCCTGTAAAATTAGAAGGACCTGTAGACGCGGACCTTACAATTGTTAGCTGGGGTTCTACTTATAACGTTGTTCATGAGGCGATACAAATTCTTCAAAATAACTCTAAAAATGTCAATCATTTACATATTAAATATCTTATTCCTTTACAAAAAGGAATTAAGGAAATTCTTTCTAATAGTAAAGATACTCTTATTGTCGAAGCAAATTATTCTGGTCAATTATCTAAATTAATATCTATGGAGACAGGTTTCCAAATTAATCATACTCTTTTTAAATACGACGGCGAGCCTTTTTATCCTGAGCAAATCATAGATAAAGTTGAGGATTTGATTTAGATGGTTGTCGAACCTATAAAAATTGAAGAATATAAAACAGAAACAACACCTACTTGGTGTCCTGGTTGTGGAGATTTTGCTGTTTTACGTGGTATACATACTGCTCTTGCTCGTCTAAAAATTAAGTCAGAACATGTCGTTATATCATCTGGTATAGGATGTTCTTCAAATCTTCCAGGTTTTGTAAACGCTTATGGCTTCCATGGCCTTCATGGTCGTTCTCTTCCTATTGCTAATGGTATTAAACTTGCAAATACTGATTTGACTGTTATTGCCACTGGCGGCGACGGCGACGGATATGGTATTGGATTGGGTCACTTTATTCATTCTATGCGTCGAAATATCAACATCACATATATTGTTATGAACAATCAAATTTACGGCTTAACTACGGGTCAAGCATCACCTACTAGTGAACGAGGTATGCTTACCAAATCTACTCCTTCTGGTTTATTAGAAGTACCTGTCAATCCTATTGCACTTGCTCTTATTTCCGGTGCCACCTATGTATCCAGAGGTTTCTCTGGTAATGCCGATCATTTATCTACTATAATAGAAAATGCACTTTCCCATAAAGGATTCTCATTAGTCGATGTCCTCAGTCCTTGCGTTACTTATAATAAAATCCAAACTTATCAGTGGTTTCGTGATCGTGTATATACGCTGGAAGACGAAGAACACGATACTAATGATTTAAAACAAGCTTTATCAAAATCTTATGAATGGGAATCGAAGATTCCTATTGGTGTTTTCTATAAAGCTGATAAACCTACTTATGATGGCGACGAACCTGCTTTACAAGATGGACCATTAGTTAATCAACCACTTGACACTGGTAAGAATATTGCTAAGCAATTACTCGATGAATTTACCTAGTTCTTATATTATCTTCTGAATTTTGTTATATTCAAACACATTCGAAAAATTCCTTATTACCTTTGTTTGAATAACTTCTTTTGAATATTCTTTTCTCTTTATAGAATTCACTGACGTCATAACTTGACTATCATAACCACACGGTCTTATGGCGTTAAATCTCTCTAAATCTGTATTCACATTCAAACTGAAACCGTGATATGTTATCCAATTTCTTACAGATAATCCAATTGACGCAATTTTCTTCTGAC
The DNA here is from genome assembly GCA_964552125.1 of uncultured Nitrosopumilales archaeon. GTDB lineage: Archaea > Thermoproteota > Nitrososphaeria > Nitrososphaerales > UBA57 > UBA57. The sequence goes on from CAZKFJ010000001.1 coordinate 128,716, forward strand.
CTATCCAAACTCCTGTGTCATTTTTTTCCCTTTTAGCCGTAATATCTAATTCATCTAATGTTAGAATGATGATTTCATGAATCTTAGAAATAAGTACTGGGACTGAAATACCTTTACTTTTTAAATCCATTATTATGTATCCAACTAACTGACCTGGACCGTGATACGTCGCACTTCCTCCTCTATCTACCTTTACAATAGGAATTGAATTATCTAGAACGTCATTTGGACTTGTTTGCTTTCCTAATGTCACTACGTGAGGATGCTCAACCAATAATAATGTATCAGGTGTAGAATTATCTAATCGCTCTTTAACAAGTGTTTTTTGTATCTGTAATGCACGTTGATATTCAGTTAAACCTAAATCTATGATGTTAAGACTGCTCATCCTTCATTAGACTCTCTGGATTTTCTAAACATTTCCTAATAGAATTCAAAAATCGCGCTACATCTGCACCATCTAACACTCTGTGATCAAATGATAACGAAAGATACACTCGATCTCTAACAACTATCTTTCCTTCCCAATGAACTACTTTCTTCATTATTTTGTTTATTGCAAGTATTGCAACTTCAGGATAATTTACTATTGGTATTGATGATATTCCTCCAATAGCTCCAATATTTGTAATGGTAAATGTTCCACCTTGTGTATCTTCCAATCCTAACTTTCCTGATTTAGCTTCTATCGATAATTCCTCTATTTCTTTGGCGATTTCTTTAATATCTTTGTCTTGGGCTTTTTTTATTACAGGTACTATTAGCCCTTGTTCAGTATCCGTTGCAATTCCAATATTGTAATCCTTTTTTATAACGATATCTTCAGTTTCTTCATCTAATGAAGCATTAATTCTTGGACTTGATTTAAGAGATCTAATTACTGCCTTAACAAAAAACGGCATGTAAGTTAATTTTATATCCTCAGATGACGATTCCTTTAATCTGTTCTTTAACTCTGTAACTTCTGTCATATCTATTTCTTCCATAATCCATGCTTGAACTACTCTGTCTGATGATTTTGCTAATCTCTCAGCAATTGTTTTTCTCGTTCCTCTGAAAGCTATTCTTTCTTCATTACTCTGAACTTCTAGTTTTGAATATAGTTTAACATCTTTTTCGGTTATCTTTCCATCTTCACCAGTAGCAACTACTTTTGTTATGTCTATTCCCATCTCTTTAGCCAAACGTTTGACTGCAGGTGTGGCAATAACTTTTTTACTCTTTATTTCTTCTTTGATTACTTCTTTTTTGTCTACTTTGGCCTCTTCTTTAGAAACCCCTCTAACATCGTCTTCTTCTTTTCCATCATCGATTACTACGATTACTTCGCCAACTTTTACAATTTTTCCAGCATCTGGACCAATCTTCATTATTGTTCCATCTGCAGGAGATGGTAGTTCAACTGTTACCTTTTCCGTAATTATTTCTACTAACGGTTGATTCTCTTTTACTACATCCCCAACTTTAATGTACCATTTACTAACTTCCCCTTCAACAATCCCTTCTCCTATGTCTGCTAGTTTGAAATTATATACCATTCTAATCACTACGAATATTCTACTGTTTGTTTTATCTTATTTAATACAAATTTTGCATCAGGTAAATACTCTTTTTCTAATGAATAAGGAAATGGCGTATCTAAGCCCGTTGCTCTTTGTATAGGAGCTTCTAAATATTCTAAACAGTTCTCGGCAATTAACGCTGAAATCTCTGCACTCATTCCTAATGTTTTTGGTGCTTCATGTGCGATTACTGCTCTTCCGGTTTTCTTTACCGACTTAATTATTGTTTCTGAATCTAATGGAGATAAAGTCCTTAAATCAACTAACTCTACACTTGTTCCTTCTTTCTTAGCACTTTCTATTGCTTCTAATGAAGTTTGTATCATTGGACCATAACTAATTAAAGTCACATCGCTACCTTCTTCCATTATTCTTGCTTCACCAATTGGTATTGTATAAGATTCTTCTGGAACATCTTCTTTTAATGCTCTGTAGTATCTCTTTGGTTCAAAAAATATTACAGGGTCCTCTTCTCTGATCGCTGAAATTAATAATCCCTTTGTTTCATATGGTGTTGCAGGTACAACAACTTTTAATCCTGAAGTGTGTACGAAATGAGTTTCTCCACTTTGTGAATGATAAGAAGCTCCCTTTATTCCTCCTCCATATGGAGCTCTTATTACCATTGGACAAGTGTATGCACCTCCTGTTCTATATCTAAATTTAGCTAAATCTGAAACAATCTGATCAAATGCAGGAAATATAAAATCCATAAATTGAATTTCAACAACTGGTTTTAATCCGTATAAAGACATTCCTATTGCGGTCCCTACAATTCCAGATTCATTTAATGGCGTATCTATAACTCGTTTTGGACCATATTTATCGTATAATCCTTCCGTCGTTCTAAATACTCCTCCATTCTTTCCAATATCTTCACCAATAAGTACAACCTTGTCATTTTTTTCCATTTCATTATCCAGTGCACTTTTTACTGCTTGATTTAATGTCATTTCCATATCTATTTCACCAAATTCTTTACAAAATATTCTCCAGCTTTATATGAACTTCTGACTAAGGGCCCCGATACAACATATTTGAATCCCATGTCTTCAGCAACATCTTTTAACTTAATAAATTCATCTGGATGAACATATTGTTTAATACTGATATGAAAATCTGATGGCTGCAGATACTGGCCGATTGTTAATATGTCTACATTTGCTTCCCTCAAATCCTTCATTGCAGTTATTATATCTGCGTATTTTTCTCCAAATCCTAACATAATTGATGATTTTGTATAAATATTCGAATCTAATTTCTTTACATTTCTTAAAACTTCTAAAGATCTCTCATAAGAAGCTCTTCTATCTCTCACTACCGGTGTTAATTCTCTTGTTGTTTCAATGTTATGAGCTATTACGGTTGGTTTTGATTTTACTACTGTTGATAGATCTTTTATCTTTCCTGAAAAATCAGGTATTAATACTTCAATTAACGTTCTTTCATTCTTTTTGTATATCTCTTCAACTGTTTTTGCAAAATGAGATGCGCCTCCATCTGTTAAATCATCACGATCTACGGAAGTTAATACTACATAGTCTAATTCTAATTCTTTTACTGCATTTGCAGTATTCTCCGGTTCAAAAATATCTACAATTCCTTCTGGATTACCTGATTTAACATGACAAAATCTACAACCTCTTGTACAAATATCTCCTAATAACATGAAAGTTGCAGTTCCTCCTTCCCAACATTCATAGATATTGGGACAATTAGCTTCTTGACAAACTGTATTTAGATTTAATTTATTTGCTGATTCTTTGACTTTCTTGTAGTTATCTCCTTGTACAAAATTTACTTTAATCCATTCTGGTTTATGCAATTTCTGTTTTATTTGATTATTACTTAAAGCTCTACGAGGCAATCCTAAAATTTTTTCGTCTAACTGCTAATAAACCATTTACTTTTTCTCAATAAAACTTTGGCATTTGTCTAACTTATTTTGTTTATTATGCAATAACCATGTCTTTTAATGCCGTATTAGGCACAACGAATGGAAATACATCTTCGTCAGGATTAATTGGCACATCGATTACTGTTGCTACGTCGCTATTTAATGCATTCTTTAATGCCTTCTCAAATTCATTCATTGATTGCGCTCTTATTCCTTGAGCTCCATATGCTTCTGCTATCTTTACATAATCTGGAATTCCTTCAAGCTCTACTCCGATGTATTTTCTTTCATAGAATAATCTCTGCCACTGTGCAACCATTCCTAACATTCCATTATTGAATATTACTGTAATTACTGGTAATTTTTCTGTTACTGAAGTTGCTAGAGCTGATTCTGTCATTTGCACACTTCCATCTCCTGCAATATCAATTACTGGTAAATCTGGCCTTGCAAATTTCGCACCTACTGCTGCAGGTAATCCCCAACCCATTGTACCTAATCCTGTCGATGTAAAGAAAGTACCGGGCTCTGCAACATCAAAATGCAATGATGCCCACATTTGATGCTGACCGACTTCTGTAGTTACTAAACATTTATCTGGTAAAATTTCTCTCATCTTCTTCAACAATCTTGGCCCTGTTATTTCTCTTGGAGCTGGAAGAGGTTTACTTCTCCATATATCCTTGATTTCATTTACTCTTTTTATCCATTCGTATTCTGATTGTCTTTTTTGAGCCTTTTTTCCCATTGCTGTTAACAACAATGATAATGTAGTTTTGATATCTCCAATCAAACCTATATCTGCATTTTTATTCTTTCCAATTTCTGAAGGATCAATATCTGCATGAATAATTGTCATTTCATTTCCAAATTCATCCCATTTTCCAACTGATCTGTCTGAAAACCTTGCTCCTGCAGCTAATAACACATCTGATTCGATTACTAATTTATTTGCTTCAATGTGCCCGTGCATTCCAATTGGTCCCAACGATAAGTAATGCGTTTCTGAAAAACCTCCCTTTCCTTTAAACGTAGATACTACTGGTGCAACTAAAAATTCAGCTACTGCTTGTAATTCCTTAAATGCCCCTGATAAGATTACTCCACCGCCTGTCATTATCATTGGTCTTTCGGCATTGAGTAGGAGGTCTGCTGCTCGATCTATTGCTTTGAGATCTGCAGTTTGTAATTGTTGTATCTTACGAATATTTGGTTTAGCAGGAAAATTAATTTTCATCTTTTCAGTTTGTGCATTCTTTGGTATGTCAATTAAAACGGGCCCTGGTCTTCCTGATGTTGCAATATGAAAAGAATTTTTTACTGCTTGAGGGACTTCTGCAGATGTGAGAGGCTGGTACGTATATTTAGTTACAGGGGTTGCTATACCAATTATATCACATTCTTGGAATGCATCCTTTCCTATCATGTCTGATGCTACCTGTCCAGTTATTGCAATTATTGGAGATGAATCTGCTGCCGCTGTTGCGATTCCTGTAATTAAATTAGTTGCACCAGGACCTGAAGTTGCAAAACAAACACCTGGTTTTCTTGATGCACGTGCATATCCGTCAGCCATATGGGCTGCATTTTGTTCATGCCTAGCTAAAATATGACGTATATCGCTATCATACAAAGAATCATAAATTGGTAGATTAGCTCCTCCAGGTAAACCAAATATTCCTTCTACCTGTTCATTCTCTAATGCTTTGATTAATGCATCAGAACCCGTTAATTCAGATATATTTTTTAACATAATTATTCATTCCAAATTACTTTATTGTCCAATCAGACTACTATGCAAGAGATTTCCATATTGTGACTTTCTACACTCATCTTAACTCTACTCTTACAATAATCGCTATAATTGGTTATAAATATACCGGACACTTCGTTAATAATTTATAGAATTCTTACACTATGAAAACATATGGCTGAACATTGTGTATTCTGTGCGATAATCGATAAAGATAAGCAAGCAAGTATCGTGTTTGAAAACGATTTCTTAATTTCTTTTATGGATAGATACCCTCTTAATCGAGGACATCTGCTAGTTGTCCCAAAACAACACTATCAATATCTGACTGATATGGAAAATAACGATGTTGCCCAATTATTCGAAATTGTAAATATGCTTTCTAGGCATGTATGGAAAACAGTTAATGCCGATGGTTTGAATATTGCCCAATCTAATGGTTTAGCTGCCAGTCAAGATATATTTCATGTTCACATTCATGTCATTCCTCGATTTATTAACGATACTGATAATGATTCATGGCCGTCTAGAAAAACCACTACTAAACAAGAACTTGATAATTTGGCTTCTCAAATCAAGTCTTCATTAAATTAATCACTTCTTATCCTAATATTCTTAAGTATCTAATTCTCTAATAAATTTGGATCGAGTTATCATACATTATGATGGGCTGGTATGTTTGCCAATCGTCTAGTCTGGTAGGATACCCCCTTGGCATGGGGGAGGTCGAGGGTTCAAATCCCTTCCGGTCCACTATTTATTTTTTAATTTTATTCTAATGCCTAATTTATAGTCGACAATTATGATATGTTTTTATTAACTAGAAGATAGAACTTTCATTATGAAAAACATAATTCAATTGTTAATGTCTAGTCTAATGTTATTTTTATTAATTTCTAGTGTTTTTGTTATTTCTTTTCCTCCTGTTTATGGAGCTGGCGGTAGTTCAATCTCTAATGCCGTTGAATTAGAAACAGGAAAAATTAGCGAAACCTGGACAAGTGGAACTGAATATTATAAAGTTAATGTACTTGCAGGACAGACTATCTCAATTAATGTTGATTTAATCTCAGGCACTGACATCGATTTATATTTATACGACCCTGATAGTTCTGATAGCGAACAAGTTCAACTTGCTTCTTCTGTTAATGGCGAGGGAATTGACGAAATTATCACGTTCACTGCATCTAAATCGGGTTATTATTTTATTAAATTAACTGGTAACCAATGGTCTGGTCTGGGTACTTATGACCTGAATGTATTCATTACTGACTTTGATGTTATCTTCTCTGATTGGGGCACTCAAACTATTCCTGTCGAAGTAACTCCTGGTGATCTCGGTAATAATCTCCAAATTGTTCTTAGAAATGGCGGTGATTTTGATATAAATAATTTATCTGTTGAATTAATCTTACCTGACGTTTTAACTAATCGTACTGGTGGTAATATTCTATATGCTATATCTACTACTACTATAACTGCTGGTTCTACTAATACATATAATTTCCTCGTTAACATAAATGAAGATGCTTCTATTGGGACTTTGTCTATTCCTCTAACAATTAATTATCAAACTACTACCGGATTAAATGGACTTTCTATTGACAAAGATGTTAATGTTCATATTAGTGGAAGAAGTTTCCTTAAACTTACTTCTAGTACTCAATTACTCTTACCTGACGAATCTAACAATGTTGAATTTATTCTTCTTAATGAAGGCACTGCAAATACCGGTTCTATTGATTTATCTCTAACAATTCCATCTCCACTAAATCTTCTCGGATCTGACAACAAATGGCAACTCTCTTCACTAGGTCCAGATCAACAAACTTCTATCTCAATATCCCTATTTGCTCCAATCTCTGCTGCTGGCAATAATTACCAAATCTCTGCTACTATGGTATATGATAATTCTTTCGGAACTACTATTACTGAAACTCGTACAATATTTCTTCGTGTAGAAGAAGTAACAAACAAAGGAATCGCAGTAGTTGATACATTCTGGGGAAGTCCAAATGATCAAATTTCAGTTGAACCAGGCGATAATAGTGTTAAACTCAACGTAGTCATACAAAACCGTGACACTGGTCCGATTAGTGGAATCCAAGGTAAACTAATTTCAAATAATTACTTCTCTTCTTCCAACGGTGCAAACTCAATGACTGGTTTCTTTGGAGCAACTGTTCCTAGCGGTTCTACTTCTTCGGCTGACTTTCTAGTTGATGTTTCTGACTCTATTGAACTTGGAGAATATAACCTACAATTAGATTTTTCATACTTGGATAAAGACTCATTATTACGTAATGAAATAATTGACTTTTCCGTTATAGTAGATGGTAAAAGTGATATTGAATTATCAATCAAGAATAATGTTCTTACAAGTGGCACAGAAAATGATTTGATATTAGAAATATCAAATATTGGAACTGCACCAGCTTATTCAATTTCCTTATCTGTTTCCTATGGAACTTCCTCTAGCATTCTTGGAACTTCTCTAGACGACAATACTCGAAAATTAGATCATCTGCTTACTGATGAAAAGACGTCCTTCTCTTTCCCAACTTATGTTTCACCAACTGCACAAAAAGGCCTATATCCAATCTCAGTTGTTGTTGAATATCGAACTATCAACGGTTTACAAAAAACCATCTCTCAAGAATTTGGCGTCATAGTTAAAGACTGGTCATCTCCATTTTCAATAAATATTCCTGATAATGTTCTCCAATCCGGACGAATAACTACTCCATTGATTAATCTTCAAAATACTGGCGATGACGATGTTACTGACATCTCAATTGATTTACAATTTTCTACAGTTCAATCTTCTGTCCTTCCTATATTTCTTAATTCAGGAAGCAATACTTGGAAATTCAACAAACTAAATTCTGGCGACTCTCTTACTCTTGACCCTGAAATTTTCGCATCACTCAGTGCCGCTGATACATCCAGCGTCGTTCAAGTTCACATATCTTATATCGATTCACATGGCTTCCCACACGAAGAAATCCGAACTATTGGTTTCACAATTCGAGGCTTAATTGACCTTACATTCAAATCTGTTGAATTTGATCGTGAGGTATTGCCTGCAGGATTTAATGCATCAATTGTTGGTAATCTTCTAAACCAAGGTAATACTGACGCTCAATTTCTTTCAATCTCTATTCTAGATGGCGACGGTTTAATATTAACGACTGAAAGTTCTCAATACATTGGTGAAGTTGATGCAGATAGTTTGATTCCATTTAGTTTAGAATTTACTGTTGACGAAGATGCTAGAGATGGTACTTCTCCTCTAATTCTACAAGTTGTATACGAAGATACATATGGAAATAAATTCTTGCATACTAGTACCCATGAATTCCTAATTGGAGGTTCACTTGCTGATTTACAACCCGTTATTATTGACGAAATCTCTACTACTTCTGCTTTCCTTTCATCACCTATTGCCATTATAGGTGTCGGGGCATTTGTAATTCTAATCACTATCTTTATACTTCGACGTCGTAGTTCTAAACAACCGTTCTAGGTATATTCACATTGTCTTCAGTAATACTAAAAACTGACTCTTTAAGAAAAGTATATTCGGGCGGCGGTTTGGATACTGTTGCTCTAGATAATGTAGACATTAAAATTGATTCTGGTGAATTTATTGCAATTATGGGTCCTTCTGGCAGTGGCAAATCTACTTTGTTGAATCTTATCGGCGCACTTGACTCGCCCACATCTGGCAAAATTCAAATTGACGGCATTGAAACCACTACTCTTAATTCTGCTGGTCTGGCATTGTTAAGAAATAAAAAAATTGGATTCATTTTCCAATCGTTTAATCTAATATCTAGATTTTCTGCTTTAGCAAATGTGGAACTCCCTTTATCTATTCTTGGCGTCGGTGCGACAGAAAGGAAAAAACGCGCCTATGAAATGCTTAAAATGGTTGGTTTAGAGGATCGATGGCAAAATAACCCTAACCAACTTAGTGGCGGACAACAACAAAGAGTTGCCATTGCTCGTGCTCTTTCCGTAAATCCTCCAATTATTCTTGGCGACGAACCTACTGGAAACCTTGATACTAAAACTTCCAAGTCTATAATTGATTTATTATATAATCTTAATCAAGAAGTCGGAAAAACTGTCATTCTTGTCACTCATGATCCTGAAGTCGCTATGCGATGTTCACGTGTAATTACTGTCAAAGATGGTAATATTGACGACCACGATTATGACATTCGTGAGAAAAAAACTATTTCTTGAATCTTGTTATTAATTTAAATACATAATCTTATTTCTATTAATTGTATCAATTGTCTTCCTCCACCACCGTTATCACTACAATTTTGGCTATTAGCCTATTGATTGTTACTGCAAAAATATTTGCCCTAGTTTTTAAAAGAATAAAACTACCTGAAGTAATTGGAGAAATACTTGCAGGTGTAATTTTTGGACCTTTTGCGATTGGCGGTCTTCTTGTTTTAGCAGGCGAACCTCTCTTTTCAGGTCCTGTTAATGAAAATTTCGTTCTTGAAACTTTCTTTGAAATCGGTGGTATGATACTCCTCTTTAGCGCTGGATTAGAATTTACATTTAAACAATTCAGAAAGGCAGGACTTCCTTCATTTGTTATTGGAACTGCTGGCGTAGTTATTCCTTTTATCCTTGGCTATTATGGAAGTATCTTTGTCGGTTTTTCATCTACAGAATCTCTTCTTATCGGTGCAGCTCTTACTGCTACTAGCATTGCGATTACAATAAGAACTCTTGAAGAACTCGACCAACTCAAAAATAAAGAATCTCAAATCATGGTCTACGCTGCAGTGGTAGATGACGTACTTGGTTTAACTCTTCTTGGAGTAGTTCTTGCAATTGCCAGTACGGGTATTATCCCTGAAATTGCTAGTGTCTTATCTACTACTGTATTTACTCTCTCTCTCTGGATCGCTTTATTATTAGGCTCAGTTTATTTCTTACCTAAATTCCTAGATTTCGTAACTAATCTTACTGGAGAACTTAAATTAACTGAGGACTCAGAAAAACACCCTCAATCTCCATCTACAATAGAAACACTTGCGATATTCATAATTCTTGTGTGGGGTGCAATTGCAGTTTACATGGGTCTTTCTCCTATTGTTGGAACATTTGCTGCAGGAATGGCATTAGCAGGTTCTCGATATAAACATCAAATTGAAATATTCATTAGCCATATACGAATTATCTTTGCACCATTATTCTTTGCATATGTTGGCGCACAAATTAATCTTGCAGAAATTCTTGGAATTGATCTATTTGCATTTGGCTTAATACTTGCACTTGCAATGATTGGAAAGTTACTCGGTTGTGGTATTCCCGGTTATATCTTCTTACGTAACAGAATTCAAGCTCAGCGTATAGGTATTGGAATGGCATCTCGTGGAGAAGTAGGAATTGTCATTGCCGGAATAGGTTATGCATCCGGATTAATTGACAGTTATTCTTATGCAGTTCTTATGGCAGTAATAATGGTTACTACTGTTGTTAGCCCAATTCTGTTGAGACTTACTAGCGATTCAAACGAACCTTCTTCTCCGGAATTAAAAAAGCCCAATTCTGTTGAGACATAATAGTAATTCAAAATAAAATTCTTATATTCTTAATGTTGTTTTAAATCTTAATGAATAATTCTGTGGAATGTGATGCTGTATTAACGCTAGAAGATGGTAGTAAATTTCATGGAACCGGTTTCGGTAAACCTTCTACAGTTGTTGGCGAAGTAGTATTTACAACAGGTATGGTTGGCTATACTGAATCTTTGACTGACCCTTCATTTGGCGGTCAACTTTTATCATTTACTTATCCTTTGATTGGAAATTATGGCGTTCCTGATTATGCTAACTGTGATGAATATTCTCTACCTGCACATTTCGAATCTTCTAAGATCCAACCTAGTGGAGTTATTGTCAACGAATTATGTACTACTCCAAACCATTGGAGTTCTACAAAAACATTTGACGAATGGCTTAAATCAGAAGCAATAACTGGAATTTCTAATATTGATACTAGAAGTCTTACCCTGAAAATCAGAGAATCCGGTGTCATGATGGGTGCTATTAGTTATGATCCCAATAATTCAAGTAATCCTGATTCTATTCTAAGTAATGCAAAGTCCTATGAAACTTTCGAATTCTTTAAAAATGTAAGTACTAAGTCTCCTAAAACCTATGGGAATAGCGATGATAAAATTGTAATTCTAGATTTCGGAGTAAAAAATGGCATCATAAGGAATGTATTAAAGCGAAATTATTCTGCTATAGTCGTTCCATATAATTACACTCTTGATCAGATTATGGAATACAATCCTAAAGGTGTAATTGTTAGTAATGGACCTGGCGATCCTCAACGTTGCACCGACTATCTTGACACAATTAAACAAATTTGTAACTCTCCAATTCCTACTTTGGGAATATGTTTAGGCCATCAATTAATTTCACTTTCACTTGGTGCATCAACTTACAAATTGCAATATGGACATCGAGGTCAAAATAAATCTTGTCATGATTTGGTTAGCGACAGGAGCTATGTAACTAGTCAAAATCATGGTTATGCTGTTGATATTGATTCTTTGTCTAACACGGAGTTGAAACCTTGGTTTGTTAATCTTGATGATAATTCTTTAGAAGGAGTTATGCATGAAAATAATTCCTGTATTGCAGTGCAATTTCATCCAGAGGCACATCCTGGTCCTTATGATACCTCTTATGTTTTTGACGCATTCTTTAACATGATAACTGGTGATTCAAACTGAGCGATAAAATCAAAAAAATTCTTGTTCTTGGCAGTGGAGCAATAAAGATTGGCGAAGCAGGAGAATTTGACTACTCTGGCAGCCAATGTATTAAAGCTCTCAAAGAAGAAGGAATAGATGCTATTCTGGTTAATCCTAATATTGCTACAATTCAGACTGATTCTCGTATCTGCCCCAAAGTATATTCTGTCCCTGTAATTCCCGAGTTCGTTGCTAAAGTTATTGCTAAGGAAAGACCTGATGCAATTCTCTTGAGTTTTGGTGGCCAAACCGCATTAAATTGTGGAATTCAACTCGACAAACAAGGAATACTGTCAAAGTACAACGTTAAGGTATTGGGTACTAAAATTCGTGGTATTGAAATCACGGAAGATCGAGACCTTTTCAAACAAAAGATGACTGAATCAGGCATTGATACTCCAAAAAGTCGTGCAGTATATTCTCTTGACGAAGCAAAAGAATTAGTCAAAGACCTTGGTTATCCTGTTATGATCCGTGCCGCTTACACATTAGGTGGTAAGGGAGGCGGTGTTGCACATAATGAATACGAACTTGACGAGATTGTTATCAAAGGAATTGCCAATAGTCTTACTAAACAAGTTTTGATTGAAGAATATCTTGGAGAATGGAAACAGATTGAATATGAAATAATGCGTGATGCCAAAGGTAATTGTGTTACTGTTTGTAATATGGAAAATGTCCTTGGAATGAAAGTGCACACCGGTGATAATATTGTTGTAGCCCCATCACAAACCATTACCAATCGAGAATATCATAAACTAAGAGAGATTGCAATTAAAGCCGCTACTGCATGTGAAATCGTCGGTGAATGTAACGTTCAATTTTCCTTAGACCCTAATTCTGAAAATTACAATGTAATTGAAATTAATGCAAGGTTGTCCCGTTCTTCTGCACTTGCATCGAAAGCAACTGGGTACCCTTTAGCATATTTAGCTGCTAAAGTTATATTGGGTAAAACTCTTCCCGAACTTTTCAATCAAGTTACTGGCGTAACTACTGCTTGTTTTGAACCATCTCTTGATTATCTTGTGGTTAAAATGCCCAGATGGGACCTCAAAAAGTTTGAAAATGTGTCAAGAAAAATTGGAACACAAATGAAATCAGTTGGAGAAATTATGTCGATTGGAAGCTCCTTTGAAGAGGCTCTTCAAAAGGCTATTCGTATGGTTGATATCGATAAATTAGGACTATGCGACCCAACTTTCCATACTGATTCTGATCCTGAAACTCTTGAAGATAATCTTGTTCACTTTAGCGATGAAATTCTCTTTCATGTAGTTGAATCTCTACGCTCGAATATGTCCCCTGAAGAAATCTCAAGAATATCTACTATTGACAAATGGTTTGTTGATAAAATCAAGAATGTTGTTGATCTTGAACGTAAATTACTGGAAAATCCTGATTCTAATAACAAATCACTCATTTTTGACGCAAAGAAGAAGGGATTCTCAGATAAACAACTCTCTCTTTACTTTAACAAAGATGAATCTGAAATTCGTAAAATCCGAACCAATTATGGCATTCTTCCTCGAACTAAACAAATTGACACTCTTGCTGCCGAATGGCCTGCACAAACAAATTATTTGTATATAACTTATGATGGTTCTATTGACGACGTTAAACCTTCCAATAAGAAAAAACTCATCGTTCTTGGTGCAGGCACTTATAGAATAGGTAGCTCTGTTGAATTCGATTGGTCTACAATGAATATGGTATGGGCATTGAAGGAACGTGGTTATGATATTATTGTAGTAAATTGTAATCCTGAAACTGTTTCTACTGATTACGACATGAGCGATAGTTTATATTTCGAAGAACTCACTCTTGAAAGAATTCTTGATATTTATGACAAAGAACAACCCGATGGTCTTGTTGCATGCGTTGGAGGACAATCTGCAAATAATCTTGTTAACAAATTATCAAACTATGGCGTTAAATTATTTGGAACTTCTAGTTCGAATATTGACCGCGCTGAAAATCGTGAGAAATTTAGTGCATTATTGGACGAAATTGGTGTTTCCCAACCTTCATGGCAAACATTTACTTCCTTTGATACTGCATATGAATTTGCTAAAGAACAAAAATATCCTCTTCTTGTGAGACCTTCTTATGTTTTAAGCGGTGCTGCAATGAGAGTGATTTGGACTGATGATAATCTTAAAACTTTTCTTGAAGATGCAGCTAAAGTTAATGTTGATTATCCGGTTGTTGTAAGTAAATTCATTCAAGACGCTCGAGAAATTGAAGTTGACGCTGTATCTGATGGTGATAATGTCTTTATTGGAGCGATTCTTGAACATATAGAAAAAGCAGGCGTACATTCAGGAGATGCAATAATGACTATTCCTCCTAGAACTTTAGATCCTAGTGAAGAAGCCTTGATTATAGATTATACGAATAAGATTGCCAAGCAACTACAAATTAAGGGACCCTTTAACACACAATTTATCGTTAAAGATGGATCTGTTTCTGTTATTGAGTGTAATCTCCGTGCCTCGCGTTCAATGCCCTTTGTTTCAAAATATAGTGGTGTTAACCTTATGCAACTGTCTGCTTCTGCAATATTGGGACAGACAATTTCTTCTAGTTTTCATAATTATCGCAACATTCAATCTGTCGGTGTAAAAGTTCCTCAGTTTTCTTTTATGCAATTAGATGGTGCAGATCCAAATCTTGGAGTAGAAATGCAATCTACTGGGGAAGTTGCATGTTTTGGAAAAAATTTCTATGATGCTTTTCTTAAATCACTGATTTCTGCTGGTTATAATATACCCCGTAAAAATGGCAGCATCCTTGTAAGTATTGGCGGTACCGAGAAAAAACAAAAACTCTTACCTGTCATCAAAAAATTCTCTAAACTTGGTTTCAAGACTTTTGCTACAGAACATACTGCTGATTTTCTTGATTCTAATAACATTGATTCTATTGCACTTTACAAAATTGGTGAATATGAAAGGAAACCTAATCTGGAAGATTATCTAATTAAACGCGAATTCGATTTAATCATTAATGTCCCAATGATTAAATCTTCTAATACTGCTGATTCAATCATAGAAGATGAATATCTAATACGCAGAAAAGCAGTTGAATTAGGAATTCCCGTAATTACCACAGTCGAACTAGCTGAAGTTTTTGTCGAAGGCCTTGATTGGCTCAATGAAAATACACTTACAATTACGGAAACTGCTAAACATTCCTAATTTAAGTTAAATTTCTCTTTAATAATTGGTATAATCTCTCTTAGGTCCTTTTTATTCACAATCGAATCTGATTTCTCATTAATTAATTCTGTTCCATTAAAAGAGATTCTTAGTCCTGCTAAATCAAATAACTTTATGTCATTGGCTCCATCGACAGTTATTACAATATCTTCTTTTTGCTTCTTCATCATTTCTATTGTATCTTTTATTGGTATTGTTTTGTCTGATCCTACTATTATGTCTACTCCTTGTAATTTCTCCTCATTAAAAATCAATTTATTCGAGAATGCATAGTCTATTTGTAATTCTTCTTTAATTCTGTCAATTAAAATATCTGGACCTCCAGATACAGTTAAAGTCTTAAACCCTAATTTTCGTAATTCATCGAATGTTTCTTTTGCACCCTGCATGATGGGCATGTCATCTGATACTCTTTTACAATCATCATATGACACTCCTTTTAATTCATTGATTCTTTCTATGAGACCTTTTTCCCATTCTATCTCTCCGCTTATTCCTTTCTTAGTTATCTCCCAAATCTCTTCTTCTTTTCCAACGACTTTAGCTAATTCTGGTAAAAATTCACCATCGATTAAAACTCCTTCTGTATCAAATATCGCTAACAATGACTATATCCTCTTGATTAACAATTAATTAAAATTCGTTAACTAATAAACCTGTATAAGATATTATACGTATCTCTTTAATTCTGAATTACTTTCTGCTAATTCTTTTAATATTACAGCACTAGTTTTATCAATTAAACTCATTCCCTTTCCTGAAATAATTCTTCCTTTTAGTTCTTTCTTCTCAATATAACCTGCTGATTCTAGTTGTTGTAGTGGTTTCCTAATTGCCGATTGTCCTGCACTTCTTTGATGTCTTTTTGCGAATTTAATTTTCTTTTTACCGCCATAAAAATCTTGCAAATCTGATAGTCCTATAGGTCCATGTAAGTACACTTTTCTCAGTAACGACGCACACCTTTCATACCACCAATCAATATTTTGCGGAGGTCTTTCTGCATGCGATCCTGTTTTAACAAAATTCGACCATTCAGGAGGCTTTACAATTTCTTCTTCTTTAAGCTTTAACGCTAATGTTTCTATCAACTTGTTTGCTGGTACTTCATTCACGTTTGTCAAATTCAGATTCACAATAATTTATATCCTATATAGGTTTGACTCTAGTTTCTCATCTTTCTATAAGTAAAACCACAATGAAGACATGTGATATTGATTGATTTCCTTATCTTCGAGAGTCTGATTCTTGAATTAAATCCAGGTACGATGAATCTCTTACATTTATGACAAAATAACATTCTTTGTGAAAATCCTGTTTTTATGTTAAATTTTTTAGAAAAATCCCTCGCTTGTTTTGCTTGAATCTCTGCAAGACTATGATTATGTTTTAATGATTTTTCTATCTCAGACGCTAGATAATCCACTCTGTTTTCTGCTATTTGCCGTTTTTTCTTCTTAATATTCAATGAATCTACAAAATCTATTTATCACTACGAATTTTTTATACATTGTGGAACATCTTAATATTGTATTGACTGAATCTGCATTGGAAATTCTCCCAGATGAACTCAAAAAAAATTCTAAATCCTATAATATCGACCATAAGTTTCTTGATAAAAGTTATCATTCTCACCTTATGAAAAATCTTGACAACATCGATAAAAGAGGTCGACCTGATATCGTACATATGAGTTCTCTTTCAATTACCTCGACTCCTTTATATCTAGAAAACCAAATTAAATATTATATACATACAATTTCAGATCATGTAATTGAACTTGATTTCGGCGTACGATTGCCAAAATCTTATCATCGTTTTATTGGATTATTCGAGAAATTATTCCATAACTATCTAAATAACGAGGAATCTGATCCATTAATTAACATATATGAATCCTCATTCTCTGAACTTATGTCTGATATTGATTCTGATCACGTTGTTGGGTTATCTCGGCAAGGTGATTCACTTTCCTCCAATTATTTGTCTGATAAAATAATTAATTCATCTAGTCCGACTTTATTGATTGGTGGATTCTCTCATGGAACCTTCTCCAAAAACGTTCTTACCTGCATAGACGATTTAATATCTCTCGGTAATTTCAATCTCGAATCACATACTGCATGTTCCAGAATTATATATGAAATTGAGAAACATAATCCTAATTTTTCATAAATATTTTTTATCTACTAACATCTCTTAGAATCTAGCGGTTGTCGTCCAGACCTTTAATTAGGGGAAAACTTGGTTAGGACACGGGGTTTCCAACCCCGGAACACGGGTTCAAATCCCGTCGACCGCATTCTATAAAATCAAAATCTATACAAATTGTAAACATTATATTCTATAATATAGAAATTTATTCACTGCCGAGGTAGCTCAGCCTGGGAGAGATTATATAACTCCAGCACTCCGCTGAAGCCGGAGCTGTCGCCGGTTCAAATCCGGCTCTCGGCATTTCTAATTAGTTATATATTATTTTCCTAATTTTATTCTGTGTCTCAAAACATTTTCTCAGATAAAATCGAGCTCCTGGTCTTAGATTTAGATGGAACTGTCTTTGGCAATTCTAGACTTCTGATTGAAGAAATTGAAAATATTCGAAATCTTGTAGATAGTGGCGTTCGTATAGTCATCTCTAGCGGCAGAACTTTACATTATGTTCTTGGCATAACTAGATGTCTCGGACTTGACGATATTGTTATTTGCGAAGAAGGCACGGTTACTTATGATTGCCGTAATCATGAATTGATTTTATTGGGTGAGCAGAAGGACCTTGTCTTACTCAAAAACAATCTTTCTTCTTGGTTGCCTTTCTGTATTATTCCAAAAGAAGCGCATCATGATAAAAATGTCATCATTGCTCTTGACCGTGAACCTCGAATAAACGTGGACGATTTTCTTAACGAAGTATCGGAAGTTCTTTCTGAAAAAAATCTTGATCTAAACCTTACTAGATCTGATGAAATGATTAATCTTATGCCTCCTAACATCACTAAGGGATATGCCTTAGATAAGGTCTTAAAGTCTGAAAAAATTAATACTAATTCTGTTGTTGCTATTGGAGATTCTCTTAATGATCTATCTGTATTTGATGTGGTAAAGTATTCTATCGCTGTTTCCAATTCTCACGACTTAGTAAAAGAGAAATCATTTTACACATCAGATAAAACTAATGGCCATTGCGTTTCAGAAATTATTGACTTTATTCTTTCCAATAATAAAAAATATTAATTATTTTTACAAAAATCATTTTTATTCATCGAGTCATTTTATTATATGTGGAAGTTGAATCTTGGAACTCCGATTGGGGTGAATTAAACGAATCTAATATGAGAAAACGTCTAGAGGAAGAAGGATTTAGTGTGATTACTTATTCTTACAGCCCTGGCACATATTTTTCCGAACATTCACACACTATTGACAAAAAAGATACAGTACTTTCTGGCAAATTCAAAATGACTGCTCTTGGTAAAGAATTCATTCTGGGACCTGGAGATATGTTGCTTGTTCCTGCTGGAACTGTTCATACTGCTGAAGTTATCGGAAATGAACCTGTAATTAGCCTCGACGCAACTAAATATTGATTTAATTAGAACTTTTTTATTCCTACTACAAAACCAATAACAAATGGCACTGCCATTTCTAATTGCAGTAAAACTATTGACCCTAATGAAGTAGCCAAAGTTGCTGCTTGCCCAAAAATATATTCTGCTATATAATTAAAAATTGGTAATGTATCTGCATAACCTGAAGCAGGGATGATAAAAAATATTATGCCAACGAGAACGACAAGAATCTTTGCAACTCGTTTGAAAAGGTATGCCGAGGCGATACCTCCAACTAATGAGTAACCCATAATTGTAATTATTGGTGTAATTTCTACCATTATTTTAATTACGTGATTATTACAGATAAATTTTTGTTAAATGTGACGCCGTGAGCGGGATTTGAACCCGCGATTCCTTGCGGAGACAGGATATTTGCAGAATAGCAATCCTGCGCCTTACCAGGCTAGGCAACCACGGCATAAGAAATGTCGGCATTGCCATTATTAACGTTTAAAAAAATTGAAAAAAATATATAAATTAATTAGAATTTTCCTGTTCTGAAAACTCTTATTCCTGCTATTCCAATCCATAGACCAAGAATTACTGCTTCTATAAATTCAGGAATCGCCACTCCTTCGGGATAAATGCTACCTATTGGCGTTCCCAATATTCCAAGAACTGCACCTCCAATTACTACTAATGAAACTATTCCCGATCCAATCGAAAATATCGCAAAATTCCTATCCTTTGAACGTCTTTCTATTCCAATCATGATTAATCCGATTGGCGTAAAGATAAAGTAAATTATTGCTACAATTTGATGAATCGTACCAGAAATATTATATGGAAATACTCCCACTAATGCCAGATTCATTCCACCGATAAATATTAGCGAATATGCTATTTTACTCATTAAATTATTTGGAATAGTTTTTCTGGTATAAAGAACGAAAATTGCTATTAAAAGTCCTGCTACAATCATGCCTCCATTAAATGTCCATACTGCAATCTGTGTGTCACCTTCTTGTGCAAATTGTGAGATGAGTCTTCCTTCTTGTGCAACACCCAAGTCACTTAGCGCATGTATTGGCCACTCAAACCAAGGCGAGAAATAAATAGAAACTAATACTGCTAAAAGTCCGATTATTGGACTAGCTATTCCTATTAATCCAAATTTACTTCCTTTGATATTTTCCGCCATCGTTATAATCTATATACACATAAAGACGTTTAAGATTAATGGCAACAGCGCCACTGGGATTCATATAAGTCCCAAGCCCTTTTCCAATCTTACAAAGTCATTCACGTAGACGTGAAAGCGCAACCACCCTACTATACGGATGCTCCCTCCCGGACCTGTCCGGTTTCAGTAGTTGAAGAATTACTATTTCCTTCGAAATAGCTATCTCTTGTGACCACCAATCACGGCGTGACTTCATTCAAGCAAGATGGCAGGTACCTGAAAATTATACTTTAACCAGTGGTTACTGGTGCTGCGTATAGCCGGTTTCAGCAAGGAGGACGGCTATCCCCCCAACCCTACCTGTTGCCAATATGGTAATTATTTTCATAATATATAGATGACTTGTTATTTTTACACTTGATTACTTCTTTGACGTGCATAAATTGTAATAATCAATACAAAAAATACCGACGCAATAGTAAATACGATTTCATTTTCTGTTCTTGAGTAATCATCTTGCAACTCATTTACAAAGAATACATTATTTGGAACATCTTCTATTCTTGTATTCCTTTCGATTACATCTGATAATCTAGTATTGTCTATATCATCAACAATATCTTTCAAGTCGGGATCATTCAAATAGAATAAACGATCTCCGTCTCTTATCCTTTCAAATTGTTCTTTAATTATATGGTATCCAGTTTCTCCAAGCGTCGAATCCTCTACATGTTCTTCTGCTAATATTCCAATAATTGGATCTAATTCGTTAACATTTCTATAAGTCTGACTCAATCGTCTGATTACTTCTTGATCTGAACTTATTTCATCAAATTCGGTTACGGACATTAGACCAATCTCTTCTCGTATTGAATTATAGTCTGGTATTCCGTGGTCTCTCGCTCTTATGATGTCTAATACACATAGATCTAAACCTCCTCTTCCAGGCTCTTCAAATAAAAAGTTCCTAATGCTGTCGTGATAATATATGTCACTCGCTTGTTGCTTTGTTACAAATATTCCTTTTATTATGGAATCAATTCCATGTTTCTGAATAATTGACGGATTGAAAAAACCCTCATGCATTGGAATAGTTTGTTCTACATCTGTTTCATTTACTAGAACGAATTGTTCCCCTATTTGACTATGTCCAATTCTAAACGCTACTACAGAAAACAAATGCGAGATTTGTGGGTTCACCGATTCATCATAAGCGACATACGGTTCCAATTCAATTCCTAATGACGGTATGAATTCATTATATGTTATTGACTGGATTATTGCAGTGTTTATTTTTCTTGCCATCTGAAATATCTCCTCATCACTGAATTCAGGATTATCATTCAATATTTCTTCAGCAATACGATTATGTTCTCTTACAAATAACGTATTTACTGCAGTCAATGCAATATTCTCATTTGCTCTTATATCTCCTGAAAAGAAAGCTAATCCTCTTACTCGTTGTTCTTCTATTGAATTTGCAGGAGCTAGCCTCAATAAATCTCCTTTCTCATGTTCTGTTGTAATTAATTTCCCTCCTTCAAACGTTCTTAATTCGTTTGCACGTTGTTCTGACGTTCCATATACTACACTGCCGTCTAACCACGGAGTAACGGTGTTTATTTGTTCGCGATTATTCTCTCTTGATAATCCTGTTCTTACGTCATATAAACTTCGAAATACTGACAT
This sequence comes from uncultured Nitrosopumilales archaeon, assembly GCA_964552125.1. Lineage (GTDB taxonomy): Archaea > Thermoproteota > Nitrososphaeria > Nitrososphaerales > UBA57 > UBA57. Next base: position 150,368 of record CAZKFJ010000001.1, read on the forward strand.
CATCGTTTGATTTTCTCGATAATGGGGATCATTTTCTGGCGCAATAATTTGAATTCTTTCCAAATCCTGTAGCCTTGTATCAAAAACTGCAGTTGGAGTGAAATCTATGTCATGAGAAATGAATTGACCCCATACCCAATTCATATCTGATAAATTCCTTTCATCGATAATATTTGAACCTAATTGCTGATCACATACTGTATTGCTTATAACTCTGGCATTGGGACTTCCTAAATTGGATAATTTTGATATTTCATCTGAATAAGCTTGATTCACTAATCTTCGAAGAGTTAAATTTGCT
>CAZKFJ010000002.1:0-10330 GCA_964552125.1 uncultured Nitrosopumilales archaeon
CTTCAACAGTTGGTTCTTCAACAGTTGGTTCTTCAACAGTTGGTTCTTCAACAGTTGGTTCTTCAACAGCAGGAGGTTTAAAGTCATCTGGCAATCTAGTTAATTTTGTCTTTCGAATAGCTACCTTACGTAAATATTTGATTTTTTTAGTAGAATTAAATATTTCAGATGCAAGTTTTTCCTCGACAATGGCCTGAGATAGTTCAGAATAAGTCATAGATTTTGTTTTTTCGAGGAAAAGATTATGAGCGACCAATCGGATATCATGTTTTTTTGATGTGTTGAGTTTACCTTGTGCAAAAGCAATAAAGTAGATTCTTAGAGAATAGTTATCCTTAGTAGTATAGTCATGTATAAAACTCAATGTAGATGAACCTCTTCGAACTAAACTGCGGAGGTATTCACGAGAATATTCATGACCTTTGAGAATTGTAGAAGCGCTACTAGCAGTAACGTTTGTGATTTGAAATTGAAGATTAATTGAATATTGTTGAGGGTCTTTTTGATAAATATCAAACATAGTTGTTTCAACTTTACTACGAAGAGCATTTTTATCGGAAGAAATAGGAATGTAAGCAATAGGTTTACTTTTAAATTCAGCAGGTGAAATAACAGTAATCCAGCGTTTTTCTTTCCATTTATCTTTAACCTTACCACGTCCTCTTCCTCTCGTTTTTACCATCTAATTCACCAAATCCTACCTAGCAGACATCGCCATTCTTTCTTGTTCGAATTTCTTTTTAATTGAGAAGCTATTAGAGTCATTACGTGCAGCCATAATGATTTCATTAGCAAGTACTTCTTCAGCGCTTTTCTTTGTAGAAAAAGATGTTTCACGAATTGCTAATGAGATAAACCTCAAGGCAAGGTCTACACGTCGTTGTGGAGAGATGTCAACAGAAACGTGATATCGAACACCACCGTATGCAATAGTAGTAGTATCTTCATTAGGAGAAGTATTCTCAATTGCACGAACAAGTTGCTCAATTGGATTAGAACCGGTCTGTAAATAAATTATTTCAAATGCAGTTTTTACAATCTTCATAGATTTGTATTTTTTACCAGCCATTCTTCCAGAATTCTTTGCCTTTTTCTTACCAAAGTGCATAAGATTATTACATAATCTTTCAACAATATTAACACGTGATTTTGCAAATTTTTTGTGTTCGTGACGTCCGAATGAAGTAGGCATTAATGTAGGTTCAAGACAAATAACTTCTTTAAGTCCTGGATCTGCAATTTCAACGTCGGAGAAATTCCATTTTCTAAATAATAAAAGACTGCTCAAATAATTTTACCTTCTTGGTTTTTCTTTTCGGCCATAAACGAGTTCATTTAAAGAGACGTCATTAACTTTATAGACTTGCCATCTTACACCAGGTAAGTCTCCCATAGCACCACCAGTTGAACCGCCAATTCCTTCGACATTAACTTCGTCATGTTCGTCAATAAAATTCAATGCACCGTCGCCAGGAAGAAAAGCAGTTATTTGTTTACCGTTTTTAATAAGTTGGATACGAACGCATTTTCTTATAGCAGAATTAGGTTGTTTAGATTCAATGCCAACTTTTTCGAGAACAATGCCACGTGCTTGAGGAGCGCCAGATAATGGATCGGATTTTTTATCCAACTTAAGAACACGTCGTTTATAATGACCGTCAGACCATTTCATGTACTTACGTTTGTTATGTTGTTTTCTTGCTGCAAATTCCCCAACAGGTGACTTATTTCCCATAATCAGTACATCCATTTATTTTCGTGAGTTGACATATTTCATAATTAAAGTATAACGTAATTATTAAACATAACCTTCATTCATTGGTTATTTTTATGTTATTGATTTCAAAGTATCGTTTAGCAATTAATCGAGCCTTTTCTGCATTACGACCAGCGCGCCCTACAATAGCACCAGTTTTAGCTGAATCAACTTTGATAGTAGCAGTTGTTTTTCCATTAGATTTTTCATTAATTTTAACATCATTAACATATTTTGAATCCAGAGCGTTAAGAATCAATTGTTTGGGATCGTCAGAATATTCGACAAGTTCAATAGTTTTGCCAATAGATTTTTGAATACTTTTTATAGATTGACCATTTTTACCTATTGCAAGGCCCATTTCTCCGTTATTAACTAAAAATATTACACGGCCAACTTTATTATCAATTATACAATCACGTGCCATTGCACCAGTAACTTTTTGAAATAATGCCATTAGGTTAAATGCTTCCGAAGTAATTTTGATTGTTTCTGGTTTATTTTTTTGCAAATTATTATTTCATTTTTGATAATAATGATATTTTAATGTTAGCTATAAATGAAAATTTTATAATTTACTCAGAATTAAATTTAAATCCGATTCATCGGCTTCAAGAATTGAAAAAACAGAAATTCGATAACTTAAACCAAGAACTTTACTCAGGCCAATTGAGTTTTGTTCAGTAGTAATAAATGGAATTGAATTTTGTTTACATTTTTCTTCAATAAGATTAAGATTATCGCTGGAAACAGTAGATGAACAAATAACTAATTTGGATCGATCGGATGAAGAAAGGCTTTCTTTGAATCCATATGCAACTTTCCCAGTTTTACGAATATTTTTTAATGTTTTTTCAAATGGTTTGAGACTTGTCATATCAATTACCTTTTCATGTATAATTCAATCATACCTGTACCAACTGGAACGGGTAATCCTACAATAACGTTTTCAGTAACTCCTCTTAGTTCTTCAACTTCGCCAGTAACAGAAGCTTTTGCAATAGTTGGAACAGTGATTTCAAATGCAGCGCGTGCAAGAACACTTTCCTTTGTACCTGCAATTCCATGTCTACCAATAGATTTCAATACGCCGGTAGATGTCATTAAATCAGCGACAAGAATAATATGTCTAATATCTACTTCCAAACCTTGTTCGTCTAATGTATGTGTAATTTCATTAATTAATGTGGAACGTGCAGCCTCAATACCAATAACACTGGCAATTTCCCAAATATTATTAGTAGTAGTACGTGAGGTATCAACTCCTGGAATTTTAAATACCTTACCAAGATTAGAACCAGAAGTTTGTATAATCCATTCAGAATCTTTTTTAACAATTGTAAGGTTCTTTATGTCTTTAATTCCAGATACACGAAGGCCAAGTAATTTATTTCTTAATGAGAATAAGGATGATGCGTCAGTATCTTCTACAATAACCTTAAGTGATGAATCTTTATTCTCAATCTTAACTTCTTTTTTGGAACCTGCTTCTACGATTTCTGCAAGTTGCTCCAACGGAACGCCAAAGTCTGCAATTGTTTCAGAGTCAAACTTAAGTTTTATACCTTCAATATAATCAACTTCAGTCTGGGAGACCAAGTCATTAACAGTAGTATAAAGAATCTTTTTTCCAATTTCTAATGCTTTTTGTTGAGTCGAACGATTTGACTTATTGAGATAGATGTCCATAGAGGGTTTAGATGGAACTTTACGAGCGTCAACCAATTCAATCAATCTAGGTAAACCAAGAGTTACGTCTTTTTCTTGAACACCTGCAAAGTGAAAAGTTCTAAGAGTCATCTGAGTGCCAGGTTCGCCAATTGATTGTGCAGCAACTATTCCACTAGCTTCTCCAGGTTCAACAAGTGCTTTATTAGTTAATTCCAGTGTTTTCTTTGCTACGTTTTTCATACCTGATTCTGTAATAGTATTAGAAGTAAATGAAGAAGAAAGATCTTCAATTACTTTCTCATTAAGTTTAGATTTGTATGATTTGAGAATAGAATCAATTTTTTTGCTGTCAGGGTTGGATTTAGATTTATTATCGATCATTGAAATATCAACTTGTCGAATAATATTAACAGCATCGCCATGATCACTTTTTGCAGGGTCAATACCGTCTTCTCCATATAGGAATTGAATTATATTTCCGTGTGGATCTCGAACAGTTCTATCATATTCAACACGAATATGTTCTAAAGCATTAATCAATCTACGCTGCATGTAACCACTTTGTTGAGTTCTTACAGCAGTGTCAACAAGACCTTCACGACCACCCATAGCATGGAAAAAGAATTCAGTAGGACTGAGTCCTGTACGATAATTAGATTTTACAAATCCTTTTGCGTCAGGAGACATATCTCCTTTTTCAAAATGACTTAAAGCACGTTGATTAAAACCATTTTGTATACGTTTACCTCGGACTGATTGTTGGCCCAATGCAGCAGTCATTTGCCCAAGATTCAAGCTAGATCCTCGTGCTCCAGTTCGAGCCATGATTACGCCGGAATTATCATCAAATAATGCACTATCGGAAACTCGACCCGCTTTATCTCTGGCTTTTGACAATTCGTGGACGATATGTGCCTCTAAGGCTTCTGCATCAGACATACCTCGTGAACTAGTTAATTTTCCTTCTTGAGATTTAACAATTAAATCATCAACATTAGAATATGAATCATTAATATTTTTGAGTACTTTTTTCTCGGCAGATTTATCAAGAGTTAATTCTTTATAACTTAATGAAAAACCACGGTTACTAATGTAAGTTCTAAGAACAGTTAATACCGAATTGAGAAAAGTTCTTGCCTCTTCTGAGCCATAGTCCTTACTAATTCTATGAAGTATAGAATCAGGCTCCTCGGAACCAATTGCAGCTCGATCAATAAGTCCAGTAATTAGTTGACCATCTTTAATTAAAACGTCGTTGGATTGATTTTTTGCCCTTCCCCATTTAGAAGATAATTGATAGTTAAAATCATCAGGAAGGAATAAAGAGAATAATTGTTTGCCAGTAAAAGTTGGAGGGTTAGATTTAACAGGTTTAGGTAAAGGACCGACGTATCCGCCTGTCAATGCTAAATCAGAAAATTCATCAATGTCAAGAAAAGTATCTTCATGAGTTAATAAATAACCAGCGGAAATATAATCACGAGTTCCTCCAATAATTGGACCGCCATAACGAGGAGATACAATTTGATTGTGTACCATCATAAGTGTTAGGGCTTCTGCACGTGCTTCGGCACTTTGGGGAACGTGTAAATTCATTTCGTCGCCGTCGAAATCAGCATTATAAGGAGGGCATACAGCAGGATGTAATCTAAATGTACGGTATGGAAGAACACGAATTGAATGTCCCATAACAGACATACGGTGCAGAGAAGGTTGTCGATTAAATATAACAATGTCGCCATCAATTAAATGACGTTCAATAACAAATCCATCTTCAAGACTTTCAACCAATGCTTCTTTATCTTCAACATAATCTAATCTGATTTTTACCCCGTCAGGTCGTATAACATAATTTGCACCAGGATGAACATCGGAACCATTTAGAACTAATTTTTTGAGGAATTCAGCATTAAGTTTAGAATATTTTTCAGGAATTGACAGTCGCTTTGCTACTTGAACAGGAACACCAACTTCAGAAATATCCAAAGAAGGATCAGGAGCTATTACAGTACGGGCAGAAAAATCAACACGTTTGCCAGATAAACTGCCTCTAAATCGGCCTTCTTTTCCCTTTAATCGTTGACTAATTGTCTTTAGTGGTCGACCAGAACGATGGTGAGATTGTGGAATTCCAGAAACTTCGTTATCAAAGAATGTGGTAACGTGATATTGTAATAAATCAACTAAATCTTGGACAATTAATGGAGGAGTTCCAGATTCTTTACTTTCTCGTACACGTTGATTAACACGAAGAATATCGACAATCTTATGTGTTAAATCATCTTCAGAACGAATTCCTGTTTCAAGAGTGATGGAAGGTCGTACTACAACAGGAGGAACTCCCAATACTTGTAAGACAAACCATTCAGGTCTAACTGATTTAGGGTTATAATTAATAAGAAACATATCTTCGTCAAGGATACGTTCAAGTCGTTCACGAATAGCATTAGGTAAAAGTCTAGTAGCGCCTCCTGATTCAGTAATCTCATGGAATATAGTAGGTTTCAAGAATTCAATTTTATATTGTTCAGTTCCACAATGAGGGCATAGCATAATTTTTTTTGTTTTAGTAAATAATAGTTTAGCAATTTTATCTTTGACTTTAGGATTAAATTTAGATTCCTCTTCAATTTTAGCTTTAAAGGCCTCGACTTCTTCAGTAAGCATTTTAAATCTTCCACAAACACGACAAAATGAATGTAATAATTTATTTACCTCTTCGGCAAATGCAATATGTAATACGGGTTCAGCGAGTTCTATATGTCCAAAGTGACCAGGGCAACGTAAAGCAGTATTACCGCAAGTAGCACATTTTTGTCCAGGTTCAAGCGTACCCAATCGATTGTCCATTAAACCACCCTGTACAGGCATGCCATCTTCGTCATATGTTTCTGGAGCAGTAATTTCAGTTACAGAATATTTTCGTACTTCGCTTGGTGATAAAATAGAAAAACCAATTCCGCCGATTTCTTTAAGATTTTCTGGAGCCATATTATTTACACCTTATCTACCAACAATAATCTCGGAGCAATATTAAGACTCATCATTTCTTGAAGCAATAATTTGAATGCATATGCAATTGTAACACTAGAGATTTGTGCATCTTCGCCATCAATTTTACAAGTATATTTTCTTTGTTGACCGTCATAATAAGCAAGTAAACCACAATGATCGCATACATTTACATTGGTTTTATCAGATTCATCCAGTAATCTATCCTTAAGAACCATAGATGCTCCATAGGCAATAAGACAATCACGCTCCATTTCACCAAATCTTAAACCTCCACCACGAGCTCGTCCTTCAGTAGGTTGTTTAGTAAGCATTTGAACTTGACCTCGTGCACGTGCATGCATTTTATCAGCAACCATGTGATGAAGTTTTTGATAGTATACTACACCAATAAATATTTCAACCTTAAGTTTCTTGCCGGTTTTTCCATCGTACATAATTTCAGAACCGCTAGATTTGAAACCATATTTTTCTAATTCAGATCCTAACTCTTCTGCATTTTCTCCTGCGAACGTAGAACCATCAACAGGAGTACCACGAAATGAAGCGGCTTTTCCACCAATCGATTCAATAAATTGTCCAACAGTCATTCTAGAAGGGAATGCATGTGGATTAATTATAATATCTGGAACAATACCGGATTCACTATATGGCATATCTTCTTGATTAACTAACAAGCCAACAATTCCTTTTTGGCCGTGGCGTGAGGCGAATTTATCTCCAATTTCTGGAACACGCATATCACGAACACGAATTTTGTATAATTTTTCTCCATCTTCGTTTTGAGTCATAAATACAGAATCAACAACGCCGAATTCAGACGGTCGAACTGCAATAGATGTATCACGACGATAAGGACCTTGCATATCAAATGATTTGTATTCTTCCATGAAACGAGGTGGGCTTGTTCTGCCAACAATTACATCGCCTCCAGTTACAACCGATTCATGCATAATTATTCCATCGCTTTCAAGTTGACGATAGTACTTTTCGCCTCTAAAACCTCGAGTATTTTCGTCTGCATTAGGAATTTCAAAGTTATCTTTCATACCTCCTAGATATTGTTTAGCTTCAGCATCGTATAATCGGTAAAAGAATGAGCGAGCAAGTCCACGTTGAACTGATGATTTGTTCATAACAATGGCATCCTCAATATTATATCCTTCATATGACATGACGGCAACAACACAATTTTGTCCAGTAGGACGTTTATCGATGTTAAGAAGAGAAGTAGCTCGAGTTTTGACTAATTGATTCTGTGGATAAACTAAAAGATGTTCTCTGACAGTGGTATTATAGCTATAATTAGGGGTAGGAAATCCTAAAGATTGTTTAGACATAGCAGATTGATAGGTATTACGAGGAGATTGATTGTGTTCAGCATAAGGAATCAAGGATGCGGCAGCGCCTAAGATAGAAGATGAGAATAATTCTACATGAGTATGTTCATTACTAAATTCAGTAGTTCCGTCTATTGCAACTAAAGAATTTTCCTCTTCATTAGCATCAAGTAAATCAACGACACCCATTTGAATCAAATCTTGCCAACTAAGTTCGCCATTCTTGGTTCTAGAGACTACATCGTGATTAACTAATGGGTTTCCATTAGAGACAACAATAAGAGGTCGTAAGACTCGACCTGAACTCAAGGATATATGAATACGGGTAGAAGCGTTTTTGTTTGGGTATTTTTGTAAATTAATACTTGCATGAGAATGAATTTGTCCTTGCCTTCGCATATTTCTAAATGAAGTAACAAGTTTAGTGTCATCTTTTGTATAACCTACAAGACGTCCGTCAACAAAGATTTTACAAAAACGACTTCGGTCTTCCATAGCAATATCTCGAGAATCAACAATGCCAATTTGAGATAACTTTTCAAGTATATCGTCAAAAGAAGATGATACAGAAATAACAGATGAAAGAGCAATATTTTTTACTAAACCACAATTAGCACCTTCAGGAGTTTCACTAGGACAGATTCTTCCATAATGAGTAGAGTGTAAATCTCGAGCTTCAAAATTAGGTTGTGTACGACTTAATGGAGATTGAATACGACGTAGATGACTTACTAGTGAAAGATAATTAGTGCGATCTAGGAGTTGAGTAACACCAACTTTACCTCGACCCCAATTACCAGTAGCAACGGCATTTGCAAGTTTGTCAGTTATAATACCAGGACGAATAGACGCTCCAACTATATTAGAGCCTTTTCGATGAGAAGTACGTTCTAGTTGATATTTCATATCTCGAATGAGATTACGAAATGCAGTTCTAAAAAGATCTGCAATCATTGGACCAGCAAATTTAACAATTTTATTTCCATAGTGATCTTTATCATCTTGATTAATCCAACCCATACGAAGTTCAAGAAGTTTACAAACAGCTTCTCCGATAAATATAGCTTTATCATAACGATTTTCAAGATTCTTACCAAGATGAGGTAATAAACCCCAATCAAGAATAGATTCGGCTTTTCTTATACGGAATTCATCAAGCATTCCATGCGCAACACGATTTCCTATATATATGAGAGCCTTATGACTACAATCTCCAATCTTTCCACAAACTTCATTATGACCACAGTTTTCGTATTCGGGATTTTCTTTATCAAATTCTTCTTGAGTTTGATCTTTTGGCTTTGTTAGTATTTTAAGTCTACAAACTTTACAGATATTACAAGCATTATCTCTATCAAGAACAGCTTTTTCAAAAGTAATTTCAAGAAGATTATGCATTTCAGGTTGGTTAGAAATTAATGATGCAATCTCCCTATCATTTTCAATTCCTAAAGCTCGGATTAATGTCACAACAGGTAAATCAACGGGTGAACTTGGAAGTTTTACCATAATTGCTCCGTCAGGCTTAAGAGTTAGTTCAAGTTTTGCACGGTAACCGACAATAGAAGAATAAATTTTAGATCGAAAAACTTTATTGCCTCCAACTTTATCCTGTTCAACAATAATTTTATTTGGGGATAGATCTTCTAATCCAACAACAATACGTTCAGAACCATTAACAATAAAATAACCACCAGGGTCAAGAGGATCTTCGCCTTTTTCAATCATTTGTTTTTCAGCCATTTTACTAGTTTCGCACTTAGCTGACCGTACCATAATAGGAATATCGCCAATATGGTGTTTTTGAGTTTCTCTTGCTATTCCGTTTTCTTCAACAGTCATTTCAAGATGAATGGGGGCAGAATATGCAAGATCTCGTAATCGCGTTTCTAGAGGAAGTATTCTACTTGTCGAACCATCTAATTCAACGGATCTTGGTTCGCCGACATAAATTTTACCAAATGTAACACGATAAGGCGTACCAGTTGTTTCGACATCAATTCCTCCAACTTCATCAATAATTTCTTGAATTCCATGGTCGAGAAATTCGTTATATGAATTAAGATGATGACTAGCAATACCTTCTTTTTGAATCATGTTTTCAATGATTGCCCAATTTTCATTTGTAAAAGAGTTTTTCATTGTTCAATCACCATTCTGTAATATACAGTATTGCCACTTGTTGGACTTTTTCTTGAAATTTTAATTACGTCTCCTAATTTCACTTCAAGAGTATCAATCGAAGGATCTGTAATTGATATTTTAGGAAGCTTTGCATATTCGACATTATAGTCTTTTAACAATTGTTTAACCTCGTCATCTGTGAGCTTCTCATGGATAGGAGATAAAACATGAGCAGTAGCATCATATTCTTGAGCTTCTTCCTTTGGAACAACTTTCTTGGGTTCCTTTGTTGAAGTAACTTGTTTTGATTTTTTTACAGGCAACTACATACCCACCAATGTATAAAAATTAGAGATAATTAATGACAACAGATATAGACAAATTGGAAAATGCCTCCTTATAATCTTTCTCTTTTATTGTGGAATTA
>CAZKFJ010000002.1:10430-16985 GCA_964552125.1 uncultured Nitrosopumilales archaeon
TATAGACAAATTGGAAAATGCCTCCTTATAATCTTTCTCTTTTATTGTGGAATTAAATTATTTTTCATAATTTCTTGAAAAATATTAAATTTGATTGAATAGAATGATAAAATATGAATATTGAACAAATATTCGAAAATACATCAAATATAGCAGTAATTGGATTATCAAAAAACGAATTAAGGGACAGCTATCAAGTTTCCGCATATATGAAAAATGCCGGATATAATATAATTCCAATAAATCCAACAATCGATTCGGTAATGGGTGTAAAATCCTACAATAGTTTAAAGAATATTCCGGAAGAAGTATTGAAGAATATTGAATTAGTCAATGTATTTAGAAGATCAGAATTTGTTGAGGAAATATTAGACGAAGTAATTGAAATAAACAAGAAATTTGGAAAGATACACACTATATGGATGCAATTAGGTATTTTTTATGATCAAGTAGATAGAATTTCAGAAGAGAATAAACTAAATATTATTACGAATAAATGTATAAAAATAGAACATGGAAGATTGAATTAAAACTAATTTGCTTTATTTAGATTTAATTTATCGTAATAAGTCTTGATTTCTTTCTGGGTGAGAAATCTATGGGTTTGAGTTTCGGCATCAATGACAGAAATCTTTATACTTGAGAGTTTATCATCGTCTTCGTTAATACTAACAATAGATTCAATAGCTAAAAGAATTGCATCTTCAGAAGACATATCGTCTTTATATCGTTTCTCAAATAATTCAATGACTTGTTCACTACCAGCACCAATAGCAGTAGCATTATATGCAACATAATTTCCACTAGGATCAGTTTTCCAAACGTGAGAACCGGATCGATCTACTCCGCAAAAAATTAATGAAACGCCAAATGGTCGAATACCGCCATACTGTGTGAATTGTTGCAACAAATCAGCAATTTTTCGAGCTAATGTTTCGACGTCAACAGCCTGATCATATACAAGTCGATTAGTCTGAGAAGCAACACGAGCCTGATCAACTAGAATTCGTGCATCAGGAATATAACCTGCTGCCGCAACACTGATATGATCATCTACTTGAAACATCTTTTGAGAGATACCAGGTGTTTGTAAATCAGAGAGCTTTTCGTCTATAGCTAAAACAGTTCCCTGGGATGTTTTTATTCCAAGAGCTAAACTGCCGCGTCGAACAGTCTCCATTGCGTATTCTACCTGAATTAATCTACCATCAGGTGTAAACATAGTCGTAGATTTATCATAATTGCCTTGTGCTCCTGGGAACATAATTATCAATTGATAATTTGATTAGTTAACATTTAAAGTTATTTGATTAGATTAAATAGTGAACAACATGGTGATTGAGGAAATTGAATTTAATGGTCATCCGGAAGTAAGGGGCGAGCATAAAACTACAATGGAAATTACTACAGAGAAACATCTTACTGAAAAAGGAGATTGTATAATCGGAGTAAATGCTAAAGTTGCATGTAATACATTAAATAGTAAAATTAAAGAAGAAATTCAAAAAGATTACAATCAAATCACGATAGAATTAATAGTAGAAGACATGAAATTTAAAACAAAAGCAATGGGTAGTTCAGAATTATCATTAAGTCATAAGAAAGACATTGTATTAAGAAAAAGTTCGTTTACATGTACAAGAACATTAGGAATAAATGCTAAAGATGCTGCAATAGATGTACCTAGAGAGATGATTAGTAGATTAAGAAATCCTAATGTAAAAGGACTGTTTAGAATAATAATAGGAGAAACTGAATAAAATGACGAATAAGGCTACTGCCAAAGCGCATCCAATGCAAGGATTATTAAAATATCATGGAATGAAAGATAGTGAATTAAGGATACCATTTCACGACAGTATTTCAGTGTGTCTTGATTCATTATTTACAAAGACAACAGTTGAATTTGGGAATTTTGAAAAAGATGAATTAGTCATAAATGACGAGATGCAACAAGGAACAGTTCTAAATCGTGCTTTAACAATTATTGACAAAGTTAGGCTATTAGCAAAAATTGATGATAAAGTAAAGATAACATCTGAAAATAGTATTAAATTTGGAGAAGTAAAGGGATTAGGATTTTCTTCTTCTGCAGGAGCAGCATTAGCAGGAGCAGCATTCAAAGCATCAGGTCTTGAATCGACACATGGATGGGATATTAAATTAATATCGAGAATTGCAAGATTGTTAGCAGGATCTGCATGTAGAAGCGTAGCAGGGGAATATTCAAGGTGGTATTCAGGCAATGATGATGAAACATCATATGCAGAAAAGATATCTACTAAAAATGATCTAGATCTTAGAATGGTCGCAATACCATTCCCATCAGAATATACTACAGAATCAGCACATAAAGAAGTATTAACATCAAGTTTCTTCGATGTAAGAATAAAAAGTGCCAATATTAGATTAGAGAAAATTCAAAAATCCATAAAAGATGGAGATTTGGATAATCTAGGAAGGCTGGTTGAAGAAGATTCTCTTGAATTACACGCACTTACAATGACTGGAAAGGATAGAGTAATTCTTTTCCGTCCTGAGACAATCAACATAATCAATTTTGTAAAACAAAAACAAAAGGAGAAGATACCAATATACTATTCCATGCAAACAGGGCCTTCAATTTTCATTAATACGAATAGTGAGTATATTGACGAAATTTATGGTGAAATTTCAGAAATGGGTTTTAGTGCAATAAAATCTTCAGTCGGAGATTCAGTAAAAATAGAAAATTAAGTATTAATTTTTACGTTTCACTAAACTATTAGCAGCATATACAGTAAAGAGGAGAAGAACAAGAGATATAACAAGAGTTGGAAGATATCTGTTTATTAATTCCTCAGATACCGACGTAGAAAATTGTTCGATATCTACAGAAATCAACTGACCCATAAATTTATGTGAAATTTCAGGCTTGAAAATCAATTGTTTCCCAGGAGTAAGACTCTTAGCAGTAGTTTTTAATTCAATAGAATCCTCAGGGTTTAATTGAGAGATTTCTGTAAAGATTGATTCATCTAATATTTCAAGATTTTCAATAACGCCTGGAACAACAGAAATCGATTTAATAGGTGTTTTAGAAGGATTATCAATAGTGATAATTAATTCAATTTCTTGATTATCTAAGATTTCAGTCGGAATAGTTTTGATTGTAACTACTGGAGCTTCGGTGATATTAACAGGAATTTGAGAAGTAAAGATTCTCATAGTTTGACCTCCTAGAGTGAATTCACCCCATGCCTGCAATAAATTACGATTGACTTCGTCGCGACTAGCAATAAGATATTCATAGTTCATAATACCGTCAACTTCAAGACTCGATCTTTCGTTCCATTGTGCTCCTTCTTCAACAACATATTCAGGATCATTTCCATTTATTTGTATATCAAATAATTCGAGATTGCCATTATTTGCAAAGTCAACAGAAATTGTGAAATTATATCCTACAAGCGCAGAATTGGTATTAATATTTTTATCAATATGAATAGCAGTAGGTAATACTATAGAATCAGATAATATTCTATAATCCTTTCCATGATAACTGACATCGACAGAAGCAGGAGTGAGAAGCGTATTATGAGAAGAATCATATTTTACATAATATACAAAAGTAGATGAATTAGAAGGTTGTAACAAAGGAATTGTAGTTTCAAATCGGTCATTTAATTTAGTAAGATTATCTCCACCACTAGAATAAACAACGGAAGAAGGAATAAGATCTATAAGATGGATGTCAGTTAAGTCTTCAGCACCATTATTTGTAATACGAAGAATTACCTCAATTTCGTCACCCCAAACACCAGTAATAGGGATTGTGGAGATTTTATCAACTACAATTTGAGGAGAATTAAAAATAGGAATCGAATAAAGATTAAAGTCATTAATTAATGATACAGGATTAGAAGAGATCGTATGGGAGTCTACACCGTCAGACCAAGTAATTTTCCATTCATAAATATTTTCATTAAAGAAATAATCATGTCGTGAAATATTGAGTTCTAATATTTCAAAAGAATTAGGAGCAATTGATTCAAAACTTTCAAACAATTCACCATTCAATTCTACAGAAACGTCATAAGCAGATCTGGCACCGAGATTTTTAATTTCGAGTTGAGATACAAAGTCATCGTGAATAGTGACATATGAGTTGTTATAATGAGAAGTTGCAATGAGTGCAGGTTTAACATCGTTTAGTTCAACGTAAAGGCTGTTAGACAAAGTAGTTTTAGAGAATTCGTCATCGCCTAATTGGAAGCTGTACTCGAATACAGTATCTTGAGAACTAGTTTCCACAGTAGTAGATTCTGATGTATCAACTTGAAGAAGTTTAGAAAGAGTAACAGATTCACCAGGCATCAAGTTTAGAATTGTGTTATTTTGTCCTGATTCTAAGAGACTAAAGTCTTCAGTCCACCAATCATCGGTAAATGTAACTTCGTCAATTTTATGACCGCCCAGAAAAGGGGAGAGATTAGAAAAGGTAATACGAGATTCAATAGTATCCCCGTCAGAACCTGAAGTTTTGTCAATCACACGAACAACAGAAAGAACGGGCGGATAATAATCCAAGGGGATTGTAGCGTTAAAAGAAGATCCACGAGATAGATCAAAAATCAACTCAGAATGTAAATTATCAATATCGTGAGTAAGGGTAGAAGAAACACCAGAAATGTTTAATGAATTAACTTTTTGGGAATTTATCATAGAACCATATGATTGAACGTTAATTATTGACTCGGTAGAAAGAGAAGAAGCATTAATAAATTTGACATTGAAGAGAGATAATAATTCAATTTGTGTTCCTTGAATACTAAAATCTCCAGGAGTATTATCAATAACAGCGGAATTACTAATTCCTGCAAATTCTATAGAATAAACTAAATCATTTTGTTGTTTTTCTCCGGAAAAGACAATAACCCGATCACGATTGGAATTAAAGAACTGTTTATCAACCAATTGATTAAATCCAGGATCGTTATTAGAAAATGCATCCCAAAAAACATCAACCACTATGTTAGATTCGGCATATGAATAATAACTATAAACATTATTTTGTGAAGATGTCGAATCATATGTAATAAATCCAAGATGAAGTTCATCAGATAAAGCATGAGCAAATCTATCAGCACTAGATTGGCTATTTGCGTGGATTGTAAGGAGAGCTCCTTTTCTTGGCAAGGTAGAATCTATCAACCCATAACCATTTGTTGTAAATATATCAAAACTTTGTTCAAATGAGCCTTGATGAGAATAATGAAAGACTTCAAATGAATCAATACCAGATGATGAGACGGATGAAGAAACAACACTAGTAGCATTAACGTCAGATAAGCTAATTGACCAATATGTTAAATCGCCAGAAACGGTAACAGATAGATTTTCAGAATAGTTATCAGATGCAGAAATATTTGGAAATGAGACTATTGTAGTGAGCAATAGGAGCAACGTCAATGGCAATAATAATTTATTCATTTACTACATCTATCCTTATCTAATACTAGATAATGTTTTGTGATTTCGTATTTATTTCTTTTTACTTTTTGCTTTTGCGTCAACAGGATCATCGACACCGCGTTCATTAAGTGTAAATACGGCCTCATGTTCAGGATGATAAGGACTATCTTTCATCTTAGCGATACGGTTTTTACCCGATTTTCTCAGGTAAAGACGATATGTACTTGTATGGGCAACGACATGGCCTCCAACCGGACGTGTCGGGTCGCCGAAGAAAGCATCTGGAGCAGACATAACTTGATTCGTCATTACAACTGCCACATTGCGTGTTTCCGCAGTTCGAGTCAATAAATGCATGAATCGGTTCAATCTATGTTGACGTGTAGCAAGCGTGCCTCTTCCTAGAAATTCTGAACGATAGTGCCCCATTAGAGAATCAACAATAACAAGTTTTGCATTAGAATCTTCAATTACTTTACCCAGTTCTCCAACGAGTAATTCTTGATGAGAGCTAGTAAATGCTTTTGCAACTATGATTTTGCCAAGTGCTTCGTCAGGGTCCATTCCTCTTTCTACGGCAATATCACGAAGTCTCTCAGGTCTAAATGTATTTTCGGTATCGATATAAATTGCACCGGCGCTAAGTCCGCCATCTTCAACAGGAAGTTGAACATTAAGACACAGTGTATGGCAAATTTGTGTTTTACCAGATCCAAATTCACCATAAAATTCAGTTACAGCTTGTGTTTCTACTCCGCCAATCAATAATTCATCTAGATTAGAGCTTCCAGTAGATATTCTTTCAATCTTCTGCCTTCGATCATAAATTTCAGTAGCAGTTACAAAGTCTTTCTCGAATTTACCGATTTCAACAAGTTTCAATCTTGCCTTATTACATAATTCTACAGCTTTATCGGTTTCAAAACTTGTAGCATCTGCTATATCAGTAGGGCCTCGTACAGCAATATCAAGAATTGTGTATATGCCAGCATCTTGAAGCTTCTTAGTTGTAACAGGTCCAACTCCAGGTAAAGAACTAATTTCCATCAAAGCGGCATTTTCTTCTGAAGATAAAGTAGATTCAGAGGAATCTTCAGATTC
>CAZKFJ010000002.1:17085-41333 GCA_964552125.1 uncultured Nitrosopumilales archaeon
TCGTCTATCATATTATTTCCCACTTCATTATAATAATAGCAACATAACGTAATAACGTTTTTACTTCAAAATTATTCACATGAAAAATGAAAAATAGATAAAAATCTAACCTAGTTTATAGTTGACGCCTTTACCACCCTGAGGATGATTCCATTCAATAGCGCCTTTTCCAAGTTGATCACATGCAATAGTACAAAGACCCATTTCAATACAGCCTTCAATATTATAGACTAATTCATCTTCATCAAGGGTATAGACCTCAGATGGGCAAACATAAAGGCAAGGCTTTTTTTCACAAGTTTTACAAATATCAGTATTTACTTTGATAAATTCTGACGAGTCCCAATCAAAGGATAATAGGCCTAATTTTGATTCCAAGGATAAATTTTGAGCATCTTCGTCAGACATATAATAACACATTAGAAAACAAATAATAAAGATTTGTGATAAATAGAAATCAAATGGGAGTTAAATTAAAGGACCTAGCAAATCCAAGAAAAACATCTTTTGAAAACTTGTCAGGAAACAGTATTGCAATTGACGGATATAACATAATTTATCAATTTTTGACGACGATTAGAGGCCCAACGGGAGAACCATTAATGAATAGTAAGGGTAAGATTACCAGTCATATAACGGGATTATTCTATAGAAACATAAATTTACTAAATAATAATATTAGGCCAATATATGTTTTGGATGGAAAACCTCCTCAATTAAAATCAACACTAATCAAGAAAAGAAAAGAAATCAGAGAAAAAAATCAAGAAAAATATCAGAAAGCAAAGGAAGAAGGAGATCTGGAACAAGCAAGAAGATATGCACATTCAATGATAAAAATTAATGAAGGTATAATAAACGATGTGAAGAAAATTCTTGATTTAATGGGAATACAATGTATTCAGGCTCCAGCAGAAGGAGAAGCTACAGTAGCATACATGAATGAATTAGATTTAGTAAATTATGCAGTTAGTCAGGACTATGATTCATTATTATTCGGAGCAAAAAGGCTATGTAGAAATCTAACCGTGTCAGGAAAAAGAAGAATTCCTAGGACAAATAGATACATGAACGTTGAACCAGAAATAATTGAATTAAAGGAGTTTCTTCGAATTAATGAGATAAACAGGGAACAATTAGTAGATATTGCCATATTAATAGGAACGGATTATAATCCAAATGGATTTACCAGAATAGGTCCAAAAACGGCTATAAAAAATATAAAAAAATACAAAAGAATAGAAGAGATTCCAAAAATTGAAAGAGAACTAGAATTGATTGATGTGGATCAAGTAAGAAATATGTTTCTTAATCCAGATGTTATTAAACCAGAAATTATTGAAAATAAGGAATTAAAAAAAGAAGAACTAATTTCATATTTATGTGATGAAAATGATTTTTCGGAAGAAAGAATTTCAAATACTATAAAAAAATTAGACAAAGTAGAAGAACAGCAATCAGAAACTTTGGACAAGTGGTTTAATTGAATGTTAAGGATTTAAAAAAAATTTTTCTACATATAGAAGATCTAAAAACTGTAAAGAGAAAAGGATGGGTAATTAGATCAAAAGTTAAAGAAGTAGAATCAGTAGCTGATCATAGTTATGCGGCAACGTCAATTGCAATGATTATATCAGATTTAGCGGGAACAAATACTGAAAAGGTAATGAAAATGATGTTAATTCATGATTTGCCGGAAGGAATTATAGGAGATTTAGTTCCAGGCGAGAATGCAAACAAAGATTCTGATGAAGAAGAAGCAATAAGAAATATATTAGGAAACCTTCCTGGCAAAATACGAACAGAGTACTCGGAGATTTGGAATGAATTTAAAATTAACGAAACTAAAGAATCACAACTAGTTCATGAGATAGATAAATTAGAATTAATTATTCAACTATCACTATATAGGGATTATATGTCAAAAGAAGCATTTAATGAATTTTTACAATCATCAAAAAAAATAATTAAATTTGATTTTAATAGAGAATTACTAAATGAGGTTTTAAAGGAAATAGAGTAGTATTCAGATATGAATAATTTCTTCAAGAAAATATTTATTTATGAATGTATTAATTATGAGTAAATGGCAATAAAATATCTATTGTGTAGAAAATGTTCTACCGAATTTAGGGCAGATTTGAAATATGTTTGTGATGAATGTTTCAATCCATTGGACGTAATATATGATTTTGATAA
The DNA here is from genome assembly GCA_964552125.1 of uncultured Nitrosopumilales archaeon. Lineage (GTDB taxonomy): Archaea > Thermoproteota > Nitrososphaeria > Nitrososphaerales > UBA57 > UBA57. The sequence goes on from CAZKFJ010000002.1 coordinate 19,285, forward strand.
AATTAAATTAACAAAAGATATCATAAAAAATAGGGAGAAAACTCTATGGAGATATTTTGAATTACTTCCATTAAAGAACAAAAATAATATAGTTGATATCGGGGCAGGGTATACACCATTGCACAAGGCAGACAAGCTAGCAAAGAAATTAGGATTGAATAATCTATATATTAAAAATGATACAGTCAACCCTTCATTTTCATTTAAAGATAGACCTGCAGGAGTAGCAGTATCAAAATCAATTGAACTAGGTTTAGAAGCAGTAGGTTCTCCGTCAACAGGAAATTTAGCTTCGGCAACTGCCGCGCATGCTGCAAGAGCAGGAATACCTTGTTATATTTTCATTCCGCATGACATAGAACAAGCAAAAATATTTCAAGTACAAACATACGGAGCAAATATAATACCTGTAAATGGAACATATGATGATGCGAATAGATTGGCATCTTATGCAGGAGACAAATACAATATTGGAATAGTTAATATTAATTTAAGAACGTATTATGTAGAAGGGTCAAAAACACTTGCATTTGAAGTGTGTGAACAATTAGATTGGAATGCACCAGATCATGTAATTGTACCTACAGGAAGTGGAGCAATGTTGTGCGCTATAGATAGAGGATTAAAGGAGTTTGAGAGAATCAATTTAATTACAAATAATAAAACAAGAATAACCAGCGCCCAACCAAAAGGATGTTCTCCAGTAGTAGATGCGATAAAGAATAAATCAAATTCAATACAGCCTGTAAAGAAACCAAATACCCTAGCAAAGAGTCTAGCAATAGGAGAGCCTGGAGACGGTATATTTGCAGTAGAAACTGTGAATAATTCAGGAGGATATGGAGAAAGTGCCAATGATGAAGAGATAAGAGAAGCTATAAGATTACTAGCTAGTACAGAAGGAATATTTGCTGAACCTGGAGGAGCAGTTTCAATAGCTGTATTACTAAAACTAGTAAATGATGGTAAAATAGATGCAAATGAGAAAATAGTGTGCTATGTAACAGGAAATGGATTAAAGGCTCCAGAAGCAGCGTTTATTCATCAACCAGAATTAAAGGTTGTTGAACCGAAGAGAGAAGTATTACAGGACATAATAGGTCTATAGATATGGCAGAAGTAAAGGTTTTGATTCCCGCAGTAATGTCGTCGTCAACAAATGGTGAAAGAGAGTTAGACATAGATGGTAATACAGTAATTGAAGTCATAGACGAATTGTCAAAGAAATATGGAGAAGGATTCAAAAATAAAGTAATCGATAATGAAGGGAAGCTAAAACCGATAATTAACGTATATGTGAATGATGAGAATATTAAATTCCTTGAAGATCTTCAGACAAAATTAAAAGACAAGGATGAAATTTTATTTTTACCAGCAGTAAGTGGGGGATAGAATGGAATTATCAGATGCAGAGATTGAGAGATATTCAAGACAAATAGTAATGGATGAAATAGGTTTTGAAGGTCAACAAAAATTAAAGAATTCTAGAGTAACAGTAATAGGAGTTGGAGGATTAGGATCTCCAATAACTCAACAATTAGTAGCAATGGGTATTGGAACAGTAAGAATTGTAGATAGAGATGTTGTAGAAATATCGAATTTACATAGGCAAGTATTGTACGGAGATGAAGACGTAGGTCTATCAAAAGCTGAAGCTGCACATGACAGATTAAGAAGAATAAATCCTCAAGTTAGCATTGAACCTCTAACATTATCAATAAATGATGACACAGTAGATGAAGCAATTAAAAATTCAGACGTAGTGATTGATGGATTAGATTCGGTATCTGCAAGATATTCAATAAATAGAGCGTGTGTCAGAGCAAATATACCCTATATTTTTGGTTCGGCAATAGTGACTACAGGTTCAGCGACTTCAATAATCCCTGGTAAAACACCTTGTTTAGAATGTTTTCAACCTGCATTAAAAGATGATGAAATGCCAAAATGTGGAACTGAAGGAGTTCATCCTTCTATATTATCAACCATATCAAGTGTTCAAGTATCTGAAGCAGTAAGAATAATAATCGGTAAGGAGCCAAATTTAGCAAATAGATTATTTTTAGCAGATATATCAAATCTTGATTATGATAAAATTAAAATAAAAAAACAATCCAGATGTAATGTTTGTGGTCCTGATGCAGATTTAACAATAAAAAAATCTAAAAGAAAATTAATTGAAGATATTTGTGGAAGAGAAGGAAAATCAGTTCATATTATCAGCCCGAAAGAAAATCTAGAAATTCATTTAGAGAAATTAAATCAAATTTTAGAAGAGGAAGAAATAAAAATAATTAGAAAAGGAGTATTAGGAACTACGTTCAATTATAATGAAAAAATAACAGTAAGTATTGTTACAAGTGGAGTATCAATAATAGTAGGGGCACTTGTAGAGAAACGAGCATTAGAAATATTTAGTGACATAATAATAAATAAATTAAAGATAAATCCAGAAAAAATTCATAATGAATTTGAGAAGGTATTACAAATCAATTAGTTTACATGTTTTTTATCATACGGACATGTTTAATACCGCATTCAAGAAATTCAGAACCGGAAATAGACCACCCAAATTTAGAATACCAATCAACAAGATATGATTGTGCATTCATTTCAATTGGTTTAGAGTCAATAATAGAATCTAAATAATCAAGAAGTTGAGTTCCAAAGCCAGTTTTCTGATGGTTTGGATCAACAGCAAATCGACCCCATTTCAGTGGAGATTGCTTATCAAATAATCGTGCAGTTGCCACAATTTGTTGATTCGGAAGTTTTCCAATTATATGAATACAATTAGAATCTTTGTCGTCGATTTCAATACACTGTCCATCGGAAACTTCGACCAGTCGTTGTTGATGGTTAAAGACAATACTTCGAAGTCTTAAGACATAATATAGATCATTTATAGACAAGTCTTCGAATCGACAATGAGAGTATTCGATAGAAGAAGAGTTAGTCACAAATAATCTAAAAGCAAAGAAGAATTAATCCTTGTCGATGAAATCTGATGCAGGAGGAGGAGAATCAGAAAGTCCACGCCTTTTTCTTATATCAGTAATTACGTCGGATAACATAGAATTAGGAACTTGAGACCATTCTTTAAAGTGTGTAGACCAAATTGCTTTTCCTGCAGTAGCACCACGCATTTTTTCAGATAGATCAAAGGTTTCTGCAGCAGGAATTTCGCCAAGTATAACAGACAAGTGAGCCTTTTGAGTAATTTCACCTACTTTTCCACGTTTTGAAGAGATGACTCCAGCTATTTCGCCAATTAGATCCGAAGGAGCTTTTATTTCAATCGCTTGAATAGGTTCAAGCAAAGTCGGAGTTGCAGACAAGAGAGAACCAAGCAAAGCACGACGTGTAGCAGGCATTAATTGTGCATAACTACGATGCGCTACATCTTCATGAGGTACGTAATGGTGGAATGTAGCTTTTACACCACGAACATTCTCATATGCTATAGGTCCATTGCTCATTACATCATAAAATCCTGCACGAATAGAATCCATTGATTCTTGGACGTATTGGACACCTTTAGTAGCATCTACAAACATATTCCCACCTGAATCAATAGTAACAACGCGTTTTGCTTCGTCACGTTCCCATCCTTCTTTCATTAATATTTCCTGTAGTTCTTTTTTATCAGTATTATCATTAATTTTTCCTGCACGGATTAAGTCAATTATCGGTTCGGATAAAGGTTCAACACGTAAAAATAATTTATTATGGCGATTTGGTGATTTAGCCATTATAGGGCCAGCTTGACCAGAAATGGTTTCACGATAGTTAATCAGTGGAGGGGAAGTAATGATTTCAATCTCTTGTTCTTTTAGCAGATTAGTAGCTACATCAAGATGAAGTACTCCCATTCCTGCAATGAGCATTTCACCACTTTCTTCGTTAATCTTTACAATAAGACTTGGATCTTCAATATTGAGTTTTCGTAAGGCTTCAACCAATTTTGGTAGCTCCTTAGGATGTTTAGATTCAATAGCAATAGTGACTACAGGTTCAGATACATACGCAATCTGTTCAAATTGTGCAAAGCCTTTTGTAGAACTGAGAGTTTCACCTGCACGAGCGTGTTCTAGTCCCAACAATGCAGGGATATTACCTGCAGTAAATTTACCAACCAATTCACGTTGATTGCCCATGAACATATTTACAGACTGAATTCTTCCGTTTCGTTTAGCGCCCAAAAGTTCTACTGTATCTCCATCCTTTAATGTTCCAGAGAATAATCGTCCAGTAGCAACACTGCCAGCATGAGGATCAATATTGATGTTAACAATCATCATAACCGCAGGGCCATTTTCATCACAATTAATTAGCGCTTTTCCAATTTCGCTATCTAGATCACCTTTCCAGATTTTTGGAATACGATATTTTTGGGCTACATGAGGCGCAGGATGATGTTGGATTACCATTCCAAGAATAGCTTCGTGTAGTGGTGATTGTGCAACAAGTTCGTCAACTTTGTCATTATTATAAGCGTCAAAAATAGATTTGAAATTTACTCCTGTTGTTTTAGATGTAGCAGCACTAAAAGCCCATCGATCTTTTGCAGATCCAAATGCAATACTATTATCTTGAATACTTACTTTCCATTTATCCTTAAGTTCGGGTTCTGCATATAGATCAATTAATCGATTAAATTCGCTTATTACGCCCATAAGATGTTCTTGCATTTTGTCGGGGGTTAATCTTAGTTCTTTAACCAATCTGTCGATTTTATTAATATAAAGAACGGGTCGAACGCGTTCTTCCAATGCCTGTCTTGTAACTGTTTCAGTTTGAGTCATTACACCTTCTACAGCGTCAGAAACGACAATGGCTCCATCAATTGCACGAAGGCTTCTAGATACTCGTGTATTAAAATCAACATGTCCAGGAGTGTCTATCATATTGAAAACGTAAGGAGTTCCATCTTGTTCGTGATAGAGAGTAATATTAGTAGAATTAATGGTAATACCTCGTTTTTGTTCCATATCCATAGTATCTAATGCAAGAGCTTCTCCAGCAACACTAGGACTGATAATACCACAGCCAGAAAGTAAACTGTCACTCATAGTAGTTTTACCATGATCTACATGAGCAATAACGCCAAAATTCCTAATTTGGTCTTTATTGCCGATAACTTTCATTATATCATTAGTTGATTTGTATTTTGGCATTCACTACACTGATATGTTAATGAAAAAGATACGTTATTAAATTCTTTGGAGAAGATCGAAAAGATTTTCAATTGAATCATGGTAGATATCAATTGAAGTAAGGAATTCATCGATCATTATATGTTCATTAGAAGTATGTGAAAGATGAGGATTACCGGGTCCATAGGTTAACACAGGGATGTTCATTTGATTTCCAAGAAGATTCATATCGCCAGTACCAGTTTTGTTGACGAATTTAGGCTTCAAATCAAGTTTCTTAATAATAGCTCTGCTCACAGAACGGCTAATAACAGATGATTTAGAACATTCAAAAGCAGGAGTCGAATCGATAATTTCATAATTAAAAGTAGATTTGGGATTTTCGTCAAAAGTATATTTAGAGTTATAATTTGATACGGTTTCTGATATTTTTTGAGTGATTTGATCAGGATTGTAACCAAAAGGATAGCGAATATCACAGATTAGGGTGCTGTTTCCAGGCATAACGTTGTCTGCAGTACCTCCTTCAATTTGAGTTAAACAAGAAGTAATTTGTTTATAGTGATTATCGTCATTGGTTTGAATTTCTGTCTGAATTTCATTCCATAAAAGAAACAATAATTCTATAGCATTATGGGACATCCAAGGAGCACTCGCATGAACAGGAGGAGTATCACAAGTAAACTTAACAGAATATCGACCTTTATACCCTACAGTAATTTTATCAATTCCACTAGGCTCTCCAAAAATTGCACAATCAAGTTGAAGATTGGCTTTGAGTAATTCCCTAATTCCTTGTCCAGTACCTTCTTCGTCAGTTACCGCCGAGAATATAATTTTCCCAGAATTTAATTTATCTTTAAAAGAAGATGCGGCGATCATCATTGAAATTAATGAGGATTTAGCATCAGATGCGCCTCTGCCATAAAGTGTATTATCTTTAATCTGGACATTAATTTGTCCTGGGACAGTATCCATATGTCCACAAAGTAGTAATGTAGGAGAACCACTGCCAATTTCGCCAAAAACATTATTCGCAGAATCACGATGAACATTACTAAAACCAAGATTAGTTAATGTATCAAATAAGAAATCAGAAATATCTTTTTCTTGCCCAGAAGGAGAATAGATTTTCAAAGCATTTTCCAACAATGTAAGATGGCTATCACTCAATGTAATTGTGAAATTTTTAATTGCTCCTGATGAAACAAGTTTTTCAATACGAGCCCTAACACTAGATTCAGATAGGTTTACCTGTTGAGCGATTTCAGTATTAGGAGTTCTAGAATCCTTAGTAAGAATTTTTATTATAGTTTTATCAATATCGTCCATTATAATCTAAACCTTTTTTGAATTTTGAAGTAATGTGTTTAAAATTTGTAATGCGGAATTAACTTGTGTTTCAGTCAAAGTTAATGGAGGAAGAAATCTCAATATTGTTCTTCCTGAATATAGCATAATCAATCCATTATTTAGTCCATCAAATAATAAATCCTTGATTGGGAATTTTGATTCTAAAGCAAGCATTAATCCAAGTCCGCGAACATCGCGTACAGAATCATATTCAGATTTTAGTTTTTTAAGACCAGTGAGAAAGAGTTTACCTGATTGTTCTGCATTATTGATAATATTTTTGCTCAACAAGAATTCAATAGATGCATTAATTGCCGAGGAGGTCAAAGGGTTGCCGCCAAACGTAGTTGTATGTTCTCCAAGAGAGAAATTTGTAGAATCGCTCCTTGAAATCATTGCGCCAACTGGCATTCCTCCTGCCAGACCTTTTCCGATACAAAGAATATCTGGGACCAATCCATAATGTTCATGAGCCCACATTTTACCAGTCCTTCCTAAACCAGTTTGGATTTCGTCAACAACCAATAGAACGTCATGTTTGTTACATTGCTCTTGTAATTGTTTGAAATATTCTACTGATGCAAATTTGACGCCATTTTCACCCTGAATTACTTCAAGAAAAACTGCGCCAGTTTCATCATTAATTTGCGACAATGAATCGGAGTCTCCAAAAGAGATGAAATCAACGTCGTCAAGAAGAGGTTGAAATGATTTTTTGTATTTAGGACTCCATGTTAGAGACAAAGAACCAATTGTTTTACCGTGATAAGAACCTGACATAGAAATAATTCTATTTTTTGAATGTTTTTTACAGAGTTTCAATGCAGCCTCTACTGCTTCAGCTCCGCTATTACACAAATATATATTGTCAAGATGTTTTGGAGTGATTTGATTAATATTAATTGAAGCACGTGCTCTTTGTTCGTTATAAAATGACCCGTGACAACTTGTTAGCTGTTTTGCTTGATCACTAATCGCTTGAACGATTTTTTCATTGGAGTGTCCTAATAAAGAAACGCCATATCCAGCCATCAAGTCTAGATATTTCTTACCCGAAGAATCCCAGATATAGCAATCGTCTCCTTTTTCTAGAACAATTGGAAATTTTTGATATACAGGAGCAAGATTTTGATCTTCTGTGTCCATTAATTCTTTGTCATTCATTAGTAATCACCGTACAATTAGAATGTCTTATAGCAGAAGAAATCGGGTTGTCTACTAGTCCAGATGCAATAATTCCTTGATTAACGCCATTTTCTAATGATTCGATACAAGAAATTAATTTTTGTTCCATACCAAATCCAAGTTCAGGAAGAATTTCTTTAGATTGTGAGAGATTAAGATTAGACACAAGTTTGTCATTTAACGAAATGCCGTCAACGTCCGTGAGAAAGATAACGCGATCTGCATTGAGATGAGCAGCAATATTTGAAGCAGCACGATCTCCATTTACATTCAAAACTTCAGATTCGTCACTAATTGCCACAGGAGATATTACGGGAAGGTAGCCAGATTTAATCAAGTCGGTAAGTAGTTCAGTATTAACATTTTGTATTTTACCTGTAAATCCTCCTTCAATGGCGATTTTTCTCTTTCTTTCGTCAATAATCAAGAGTTTTTTCTTACGAATTGCATTCAATATTTTACCATCAATTCCTCCCAGTCCCACTGCATTAACACCTAAAGATTGTAAAGAGACTACGATCTCTTTATTGATTTTTCCACACATAACCATCATGAAGATAGATGCTGTTTCTTTGTCAGTATATCTGCTCTTTACACCAGATGGTGAAACAATAAATTCTTGTTTTTTGCCCAATTTCTCGGCAATATTGGTCACAGTATTTCCTCCTCCATGAACAACAATAATAGGTTCGGTTTTCGAAAGATTCTTTATATCTTCAAAGAGATTTTCAGTAAGACCTTTACTATGTAGGCTTCCACCAATTTTTACTACAGTCACCATTTAAATCACATCGGATGAATTCCAGGAGTCCATAAACCTGAAGTTTCTTCAAATCCAGACATAAGATTCATATTTTGTACAGCAGTACCTGCAGCGCCTTTAATCAGATTGTCGGATGAAGACATCAAAACAAGTCTAGATGCGGATTTATCATATGCGAATCCAATATCGCAAAAGTTAGATCCAACAAGAAGTTTAGGGTCAGGATATTTGTATAAACCTTTTTTGTCTGCGATAAGTCTAACAAAAGGCGAGTCAGAATAGAATTGTCTAAATGATTTCCAAACATCTACTTCACTAATATCGGAATTAATAGATGCATAAGAAGTACACAATATTCCACGAACAAGGTTTACTGAATGAACAGAAAGGGATACATTAATTGAAGTGTTAGAAAGATTTGAAAGTTCCTGGTCTATTTCTGCAGTATGTCTATGAGCATAAGGTTTGAATGGACGAATTACTCCATACCTGTTAGCATGATGTGAACCTGCAGTAGGTTTGACTCCAGCGCCAGAGGAGCCAACTTTTGAATCAATAATTATGTTTGAAGGATTAATTAATTTATCGTGAATCAATGGAGATAAGGCAAGAATTGAAGTCAACGCAGTGCATCCAGGAGTAGATGTAAATTTACTGGACTTTATTGAATCCCTATGAAGTTCGGGTAATCCAAAAGTAAATGAATCCAATAAATCAGGAAGAGGATGCTTGTATCCATACCATTTATCATACATATCAGGATTCGAGAGTCTATAATCAGCACTCATATCAACAATTTTCACACCTGAATCAACAAGTTCCTTCATGAAGTCATAGGAACTTCCATGTGGTGCTGCAGTAAATAGGAGATCGCATTGATCAGAAACTTTTGATGAATCGAATAAGGAGAATTTCACATCAGTAAATCCTTTAAGATTAGGATGAATTTTGTATAAGAACTGGCCATCATATTGTCTTGAAGTGGCAAAAGAAAGTTCAACTTCAGGATGATTAATAATTAATCTCAGTAATTCCCCGCCGACATAGCCTGATGCTCCCATTATTCCAACTTTCATTACAAATTACCTCTTAGAAATATTATCAACATAGTCTACAATTTTGTATGCTATATTTTCTTTGGTAAATTTTGAAACTCCTTTGAATTCAACGTTATTATTAATTTCGTGAACTAAGAATCCATCTTCACTTTCCATTAAATCAACGCCAAGTATACCACCTCCGACAGATTTAGAGGCTTTAAGAACAATTTCTTCCAAGTCTTTAGTAATTGGACATTCCTCAACTTTTGCTCCAAGTGAAAAATTAGTTCTCCAATCGTCATTAGAAGAGTAACGGTATTCAGCACCAACCACTTCGTCGCCAACTACAACAGTTCTGATGTCCCTAGGTGGTCTATTGATGTGTTGTTGGATATAGAATATTTTGGAGAACAATCCATCGTCATTATACCTCATTTCAATTAACGCTTTGGCAGAGTCTTTATCATTCAATTTAACTACGCCTCTTCCCCAACTTCCAACTATAGGTTTTAAAACTGAAGGATATCCCAATTCTTCAACTGAATCTTCAGCAGATTTATCTGAAAAACTAAATAATGTAAGAGGAGTTTTTATGTCAGATTCTTCAAATTGCAAAGTTGATAGGAATTTATTTCCACAAATTCTACTAGTATTAGAGCTATTAACTACCAGACAGTTCTTTGATTCGAGATAATGAGCGATAAGCATACCACGGTAGTGACTAATACATCTTTGAAGTATAGAAGAACCAAATGAAGAATGAATTGATTCATTAGAGTCGTCACTACGTAAAACAAGTGATTTAGCATCATATTTGCTAAATGGAATGTTTTTTGCTTCAAATGCACTGAAAAGTTCTTTTTCCTCCCAGCGCACGCGATCGTAAATAATACTAATACGATTACTCATATTATTCGCCCCAATCTTCTCCAACTGATTCAGCAGGTGATAATGTAACATTATTTGAATCTATTTTACTAACTTCAAATTCATTACCACAATCAGGACAACTTATAATTTCTCCAACTACAACGTCGTCTAGAATCTTCATTGTTGCATCACAATCTTGACATTTTTGCTCCATTAAGTTCCACCTCCTGATAGATTTTTTATTGATTTCTCAATTAGAAGTTCAGATTTATTGATTAAATTTTGTTGTTTTTTAACGAATTTAGAGGAATTAGCAAGGGATGTTTTTCTAACTTTAATCATTCTATTGCTTTCAGAAGCAGAAGGAGAGCCTTTTGTTGTTTTGGAATTTACATTTTTATTGTAATTAAAGATTGAATCAATTTCGTCTACAGATATTTTAATTGTTTTTCCAGTAATTTTTTTAGTAACTTGTAGAAGATCGCTTTTAACTAGACTAGACAGCTTTTTATCAGAATCAGCAGATGTCTTCGATAATGTACCAACTATATGATGTGATTGTCTAAATGAGATATTGTAATTTGATGCAAGGTAATTAGCTAAATCGGCAGCTATCATAGTATCGTCTAGATTGTTAGACATAGACTCCTTGTTAAATTTACAGTTTGAAAGCATATTAGATAATAATTGTATAGATGACAAGGATTTATCAAGAGAATTCCACAGTCTTGGAGTTAAATCTTGAAGATCAATACTATATCCCAAAGTGAGTGATTTAATTATACCAATAGATGCAACTAAATCTCCAATAATAATTGAAGATTTAGATCTAATCAATTCGGCAATAACTGGATTCTTTTTTTGAGGCATTATACTGCTGGTTGAGCTGAATTCATCAGATATTTCAACGTATGAGAATTCAGAGGTACTCCAGAGAACTAATTCATTAACAATCTTTTCAACATTAAGCATCAATAGAGTAAGATTAGACATTAATTCAATACAGAAATCACGAGTAGTTGTAGCGTCAATAGAATTTTCAACCAGGCCATCGAATCCGAGTAATTTTGCAACATAATCACGGTCGACATTGATGATTACAGAAGCAATTGCTCCTGATCCTTGAGGGGATTTATTAACTCTATGATATGTTTCTTGAAACCTTTCAGCATCTCTAGATAAAGAATCATAATGAGCAAGAAGATGATGTGAGAGAGTTACAATTTGTGCATGTTGAAGATGAGTGAAAGAAGGCATTAAATAATCAGTATGAGACTTGGCAAGTGTAAGAATAACTTTCTGTAAATCGTGAATATTGGACAAGAGATCAAGGATAAATTGGCGAGAAGTCATTCTGATTGCAGATGCAACTTGGTCATTTCTACTCTTAGCAAGATTAAGTTGACCACCCATCTCACTGCCAATACGATCAATAACAAATGATTCGACATTCATATGGACGTCCTCAAGATCAGAATCGAGTTGAAATGAATCGTCAATTGATTTTAGAGATTTAATACACTTTGAGACAGTTTTTTTATCAATGATTTCGTTCTTATTTAGCATAAGTAAATGGGCAATATTAATTTTTATTACAGAATCAAGAATCAGTGAATCGTCTTCCACGGAACTAATGAAAGAAGATGCTAAACCAGAAGTTTTAGAAAGTCTGTTACCTCTCAATAAATCAACTTTATCAGTCATTGTTTATCTCCCTCATTAAATTTAGACTGAAGGCCCCAGATTTCAATAAAGCCTTTAGAAAAGGTTTGATCAAAGTCGGAAGAAGAAGAGTAAGAAGAAAGATTTTGATCGTAAATCGAGTTTTCAGACTTTCTTCCAACAACTGCTAATGATCCATTCTTAAGTTTGAGCCTAACAGTGCCATTTACACGTTTCTGGGTTTTATTTATAAATGAATCTATAGCCTTGACAAGTGGATCTACGAACAATCCTGAATAAATCATCCAGCTCCATTTTTGCTCCAAGATGGATTTCATTTCTAATTCATGTCTTGTCAATACAAGTTTTTCAAGATCTTTGTGAGCTTCAATAATTGTAAATGCGGCAGGAGCCTCATAAATTTCTCTAGATTTTATTCCCATGAGTCTATCTTCTATATGATCAACAACGCCAATACCATGTTGTCCTGCAACATCATTAAGATGATTAATCATTTGAAGAGGGTCGGTTATTCCGTCAATTGATACAGGAATGCCGTTATTAAAATCAATTTCTATATATTTAGAAGGCAAAGTGCTTTCAATGTCAATCCATTTGTAAATATCTTTTGGAGGTTCTTCATAAGAATCCTCTAGAATTCCTCCCTCAATAGACCTTCCCCATAAATTTTCGTCTATACTGTATTGAGATTTCTTTTCGATTGATACATTGAGTTCTTTTGCATATTGAATTTCTTCATCACGACTCATGTTCTCATCTCTAACAGGAGCAATAATTTTAGCGTCTGAAAGAACGGACCTTAACGTTACGTCAAATCTAGCTTGATCATTACCTTTCCCCGTACATCCATGCGAAAATATTTTTGTGTCTTCTTTGTTTGCAACTTCAACAAGTTTGTAAGCAATAAGAGGTCTACCTAATGCAGTGGCCAGCGGATATTTGTTTTGATAAAGAGCATTGGATTTTATGGCAGGAAAAATATAATCATTAATAAATTCATTTTTTGCGTCAATAGTATAATGTTTAGATGCGCCTATCGCGTAAGATTTTTTTTCAATTGCGTCAAAGTCTTCGTCTTGCCCAACGTCAATCGTGGCAGTAATTACATCAAGATTATGTTTTTTCATCAACCAGCTGACTGAGATTGAAGTATCTAGCCCTCCAGAAAATGCTAAAACTACTTTTTCTGACATTATGTGAGATGTTTGTAAAGAAACCTTTAATAGCTTTTGGTCATAATTGACCATTATTGGCTAGAGATGACCAGAAACAGATAAACCAGTCTGTTGCAAGAATTACTAGAAATTTAATAGAATCTGATTTAGGAATACAGGATTCAATAGCTAGAGATTATGCTAATATTAGTGGAATTGCAAGATTGCTTAAACCAAAAATCCATAAAATGGGAATCACCGAAGTTAACGAAGATGCAATAATAACAGCGGTTAAAAGAATTGTTCCTAAATATTCATCAATAAATAATGAAATCACAGATGTTATAGCAAAAAGTGATATAAACGTAAAAACAGGTGTTGCAAAATTATCAGTAAAGAAGAACAACCAGAATTTGAAAGGTATTCAAAATATAATATTAAAAAATAATGAAGAATTTATTCAAATTTCTGAAGCTACATCCGCATTAACGATAATTTATTCAGAAAGATTAAGAGAAAAATTATTATCGATATTTAGTAAATCAGAGATTTTAGAGGATTCAAATGATCTTGCAGCAATAATTGTTCATAGTCCGATTGAAGTAATTTCAGTACCAGGATTTGTGTTTACCATATATGGCCAGGTAGCAAAGAGGCAAATAAACATAGAAGATACAGTAAGTTGTTTTACAGATACAATAATAGTAGTTAAAACAAGAGACGTAGCAATGACGTTTTCAGTATTAAATGAGTTATTTGATGGTAGCAGGTAATAAGAGAATTAGCGTTCTCGATTACCGGCGATAAATTCTAGAAATTCATTTTTAGCCTGTTCATAGGGCATTTGAACAGGAGGGTGTTTAAAACAATAAGCAGAGATGCTGTTTAGAGGTCCAGATATCTTTCTATCAAGAGCGACCTTAGTAGCACGAATAGCATCGACTATGACGCCACCGCTATTATAAGCATCCATAACATGAAGTTTCAAATCAAGTGTAACAGGTATATTTCCAAAGTAATGACCTTTAATCCAGACGTAGCAGATTTTATCATTCTTAAGAAAATCAACGTAATCACTTGGGCCAATTCTAGTAGGAATAGGATAAGGAGACATTGCGCGAACGGCAGAGGTCTTGCTTTCACGTTTATCTACCAGGCGAGACTCTTCCAACATGTTAAGAAAATCTGCATCTCCACCAATATTTAATTGATAAGTTTCGTCAATTTTTACCCCACGTTCAACAAATAATTTTATAAGACTTTTATGAACAACAGTAGCACCTAATTGACTCATAACATCATCTCCAGCAATTGGAAGACCTTTATCGACAAATTTAGTTTGCCATTCAGGGTTAGAAGCAATAAAAACAGGCATGGAATTAATGAAACCAACATTTGAATCCAATGAGCATTGCGCATAATATTTAGTGGCTTCAGTACTGCCGACGGGAAGATAATTAATGAGCATATCTGCACCTGAACTTTTAATCATATCGACGACATCTGAACCATTTGGGTCATTAACAGCGACAATATCTTTTAGGTACTTACCAATTCCGTCTTTAACAGGAGCTCTAAAGACTTCAACTCCAAGATTAGGCACGTCAATAATTTTTGCAGTGTTATTAGGATGTGCAAAAATTGCATCGGAAAGATCAGAGCCTACTTTTTTATCATTAACGTCAAAAGCAGCTACAAATTCAATATCATTAGGTTCTATTCCACCAATAGAATAATCCACTAGTCCAACAGTTTCCTCAGGATTCTGTCTATAATATTCTAAACCTTGAATTAATGCAGATGCGCAATTACCTACACCAGCAAGAGCGACTTTAACCTTTGGCATAGATAATTAAGAATAGTATTCATCATTTAAGTTTATAGGATTCTTATAACGCTTGTGATATATTGGATTATTCGGATATTATATCAAAGACACTAATTAAAGCACAAAACGCGATTAAAGAGAGATATTTTGAAGGAAACCATAGTCAATTGGATAAAAATGCTTTTGGAGATATCCAATATGATATCGATGTATTAGCAGAAAAGATAATCATCGATGAAATAAATAAGAATTTATCAGGGGCTACAATAGTGTCGGAAGAATCAGGAATCATAGAAGGAAGTGCAGATTTATTCGTACTTATTGATCCATTGGATGGAAGTTTAAACTCTGTTAGACAAATTCCATTATTTAGTTCAACTATTGCAATAGCAAAAGGGAACAAGTTTTCGGATATAATCGCATCAGGTGCAATAGATATAATACATGGGGACTTGTATCTAGGAGATTCAAATAAGGCAACCGTAAATAACATTCCTACCAAACCAAATACTGTAGAAAAATTAAATGAGGCAGTAATTGCCGTTGATTTAAACATAAGGTCGAAAAAAGCTTCTAAAGCTTATCAAAATATGATAAAGATTTTCGATATTACTAAAGCCCAGAGGATATTAGGTTCGGCCATAATGGAAAATGTATATGTTGCGACGGGGGTAATTGATGCATTCATAGCCCCTTCAAAACAATTAAGAACATTTGATTGTCTACCTGCAATGCACATAGGTAAACAATCAGGATTGTTTATTAGATTTTTGAATGAAATGAATGATTTTGACTTATTGTCGAAAGAAGGGGTTTCGTACGTTTCTGCATGTACTGAGACATTAGGAAATAATATATTGAATGAATTAGAATATGACAATTGATATACAGTGATCGAAGAGAGATCTGCAGGAGTAATATTATTCAATAAGACAGGGGGTATTCAGTTCTTAGTATTAAAATATCCATCAGGCCATTGGGATTTTGTTAAAGGAAATATTGAAGAAGGAGAAGAAGAAGAAGAAACTGTCAAAAGAGAACTATTTGAAGAGACAGGAATAAACAATTTAGAGATTCATCAAGGATTTAATGAAAAAGCAGAGTACAATTATTATAAAAAGAATAACAAAGTGCATAAAATTGTTTCTTATTATTTAGCAGAAACCAATCAAAAACAAGTCAAACTGTCATTTGAGCATCTAGATTACAAATGGTCTGATTATGAAGGTTTAATGAAATTAATTACTTTTGAGAATTCAAGAGAAATATTAAAAAAAGGAAATGAAATAATTAACAATCCAACCAAGAATTAGCACGAATACGAGAAGTAACAAGTTTAGGGTTTTTTGAATTAATAATAGATCGGCCAACAATAAGATAATCTGCACCCGATTTAATAGATTTAGAAACATCTCCTCCCTGAGTGCCTATTCCGGGAGTGTATATATCAATCAATGAGTTAGTGAGATTAGAAATTTCTTTTATCAGAGTAGGGCGAGTAGCTCCAACAATTATTCCATCGGCACGCCAACGTTTTGCACGTTCGACAAATTCCAGATACAATTTCTTTTTTTTGCCTTGTTTAAAGATGTCAAGGCCATAACCATCTTTGGCACCCTTATGGCTCATGTATACTAAAAACAATACACCTTTATTCTTAGATTTAGATTTTGTCAATAAAGGTTCCAAACCTTCAGAATATCCCACAAAAGGATTGACTATGACCGCGTCAAAACCCATATTCCAAAGATGTTTTATAGCAACAAGATTAGTTGCAGAGATATCATTTAGTTTTAAATCCGCAATAGCAAGTAAATTACGTGAATGAATAACAGAAATAAGTTTCTTTATTTCCCTCAAAGACAAGGGAAGTAATAAATGATGATTAATTTTAACTGCACAAATATTATCAGAAGTAGATTTAATTATAGAAATTGATTTCTTAAGAATTTGAGTCGGAGGACATGTTAAATCCAAAGACAATATAATACGGCTCTGATTAGTTTCTGAGATAATTTTTAGTTTATTAGAAAATGAGAAATTATTTCACCCGTCTGTCAATGGTTTCATAAACTTCAGGTCCAGTACCAATAAGACTAACTCCAATATTGAGTTCGTTCTCTATTTTTTCAATGAATCCTTTAGCAGAAGAATCCAATTCTTCATAATTTGTCACTCCTCGGGCAGATGGATAAAGAACGTCAAGTTTGGTGATTGCAATACTTGTAGCGGAATTCAGCATAATGGACTTTTTTGCAAGTTCAAAATCAAAAGGAGCAGCTCTTCTGGTTCGACCAGTAACAGTACCGATTTCATCCCAACCTCTACTTACTGTTTCTTCAGGAGAGAGTTCGCCAGTAAAAGGTCCTTCTCCAACACGAGTAACAAATGCTTTGAATATTACTATTACGTCATCAACTCTTTTTGGACCAAGTCCAACATCAGAACATATTGCAGATGCAGTAATGTCTTTAGAAGTAACAAAAGGATAATTTCCAAAGTACAAGGATAAGAAGGTACCTTGTGTGCCTTCTACGAGAACGTCGTTACCAGAATCAATTGTAGAATTGACAATTTCAGGAACGTTATCAACATAGTTTTGAAACACTTCTACATCTTTAGCAAGTTTAGCAATTCGCATAATTCGATCTGAATTTGCAGGACCAGTTCCTGTTCCAGTGCTACCGACTTTTGAAGCTAGAAAGCCAGTTTTATCTGAGTCTATATGTTTTTGTTCGATAATTGCACATTGAGTATCAACGATCAGTCTATCAGTGGCATCGTATTTTCTAGCTTCGTCAAGAGTTACATCAGGATTAACAAGGACACCAGGACCTATCAATAATTTAGTAGATTTATTGACTACGGCACTAGGCAGCATTCTTAATTTCAAAACTTGTGTGCCAAAATTTACAGTATGACCTGCGTTTGGACCTACACCACCACGTACTGCAAGAGAATGAGAATCTTTAAGTGATAAAAAGGCAACAATTTTACCTTTGCCTTCATCGCCATAAAATCCACCGACAGCAACCGTTACAGTCATAATATCATCATATCCTATTCACCATATCTCCTATTTCTGTTTTGATATGTTCTTATTGCTCGCATTAAATCAATTTTTCGGAAATCAGGCCAATAAACATCAAGAAATACTAGTTCGCTATATGCGCTTTGCCACAGAAGGAATCCGCTAAGACGTTCCTCTCCGGATGTTCTAATTACTAAATCGGGTTCAGGCGAAGATAAATGGGAAGTAGATAGATATTCCTCAAGTGTATCATTTGTGATATCTTGGATTCCAACAGAACCGTCACTTACATCTGACGCAATATTTTTAACTGCCTCCAATATTTCGGATCGTCCGCCATAAGCAAGAGCCAAATTAAAGAATAAACCATCATAATCCTTAGTTTTTAATTCAATTTGTTGAATCTTTTCTTGTATTTCAGTAGGAAGTAAGGATAAATTACCAATTCCTTTGACATGAACCCTATATCTATCAATTTTCGGTTCATCGAGTAATTCGGATAATTTTCTCGATATAATTTCGAAAAGTCTTTCTAATTCAGGTTGTGGACGGGATAAATTTTCGGCAGATAGAGCGTATAAAGTAATAATTTTTATATCTAATTCGACGCACCAATCCAACAAATCATCTACAATATCTGCACCTGCAAAATGTCCCATCCATTCAGGAATAAATTTAGATTTAGCCCAACGTCTATTGCCATCGAGAATTAATGCAATATGAACAGGAGGTTCAGATTTACCAATTTGATTTTTCAAGTAGTTATCGTAGAATTTGTAGACTCCTATACGACGTAATAAATTAATAAGCAAAATTAATCTTGCCTATTTACGTCTTGATCTAGGTAGTCGAATATATCTTTGATACAAGACTATTACACTGGTAAAGGATCCAGCAAGGCCAAAGATAAGAGATGCAATAAAAGTGAATGTATCACCTTCGCCAATTAGAAGTCTTGAAAATTGTAAAATAGGAAGGAAGAGAAAGATCAAAGTAAGTAACAAGATTACGCCACGAATTACTCGTCGTTTCTTCTCGATAATCCAATTAGATAACAAGTCACCAGAAATGAATAGACCAAAACCAATCCATAAGAGAAATAGTGATTCATTTGCAAAAACACCAATCAATTCGGGTGCAGATGAAATAAGATTAGAAGGACTGGAAAATGCTTGATTTGTAGAAACTGAGTTAGATATCTCAGAAGCTCCTAGAAATAGACCGATAATTAGAACCAATGAGCCAGCTACCGAAGAGAATAATCGGACGTATGAAGTGAGTTCTAATTTAGGAAGGGATCTTGTAAGTCGATCAAGATCAAAGCCTCGTATAACAAAGGCTACTCCTAGAATTGCTAAAGTTACAGTTATTGCTTGTTCAAGTAGATTAAAGAGTGCGAGAAATGCCCAAGAAAGAAACAATAAACCAGGAATTCCAAGAGCAAACTTTGAATATCGTTGATCGAATATCAGCATGTTAAGATATCGACCCAATACAGCATAAGTTTCTTCCAGAGCTCCACTGTGTTTTATAACAATTCGTTGAATTGAATTAATTGAAATTATATCTTGAACTAAAGGTATAATATTAGATTCGTCAGAATCATCCGAAACTATAATTGCATCAATGATTTTTGTTTTATTAACAAGTGCCTGGATTTGTTTACGCATCTTATCATCGGATTTAAAACCACCAGAATGATATCCCGTAACAATTGCAACTTCGCATTTACGGCCAGAACGAGTTAGTTCATTATATGTTTTAATAGCGCCAAAAATAGCATTAGCGTCAGCTTCTTCTGGATCACTAATAGCAAGTTTCATTCCTGCATTTTGACAATTTTTCAAGCCAATAATCGGAGATCTAAGATTGGTTTTTTCACCTAAATCATCATCGCGATCTATACATAAAATAAGGATAGGTGCAGATCTGGATGATTGTTTCTTTCTTCTAGAAATAGAAGTTTTTTTCTTACGTGAGGTACTCATCGTCATCATCGTAAGCTAATCTCAATTCATCGAATGAAAGAGATTGTCCAGATTCAAGTTTCTCTTTAGCCTTAGTTTTTTCTTTTTCAAGAATGACCTTCTTTTTCTTAAGAATTTCAGATTTGCTAACTGATTTAATTGATTTGAATATTTCGTTACGCTGACTTTTCAACACTTGTAATTCTTTAGAATTTGTCTTGAGAGTTGTTTCCAGTTCGTGTATATCGTCGTTAAAACCATTCATTTCAGTAAACAGGTTTACGCGTTGTTGAAACTTTGAATCAAATACTACTTTTTTCTCTTCAAGTGTTGCTTTTGTAGTTTTTCGAGATTCTTCAATTGTATCCATATTAGAACCAATTTTTTTTATTTTCTTAAATAACACGGATACTTCTTGACGTGCGCTGTGAGTTTTTTTCCATTCATTGTATTTTTTTTGTAAACTTTTAATACTTTCAATAAGTTTTTTTTCCTCTTCTCGAGTTAATTGTGCAGTTTGTAACTTCCATTCAATTTCTTGAATTCTTTTTGAGACATTTTTAAAATTCTCTTTTTTATTAAAACGTCGGTCATTTCTCGAATCTTGCTCTTTATTGTTTGAATCATTTGATTTTATACCTCCATTGGCATCGTTGATTTTTGTCCATATTTCTTTTTTCTCATTAATCAATCCTTGTCGTTCTTTACGCAAATTACCAACCTCTTGATATAATGGTTCCAGATCGGCCTGATGTTCTCCCAATTGTGTAGTGATAGTACCGATTTCATCTCGCATATCTAATCTTTTTTTGTTTAAGGATTTTAACTGGGTGATTAGATTTTTCCTTGAATCGAGCAAGTCCCTTATTTTGTTATTGATTTCACTAGTGTTAGTAGATTCTAATTCCGACAAGTAATCCTTTTGTGATAATAGACGAATAAATAATTTATGGATATTTCATATAAATTCCAAGATATTATGATATAACGAGGTATAAACACATGAATTCAAGAGTTTGGGGGGTAACTGGAAGGACGGGAACTGGCAAAACCAAAGTAATCAATACTTTGCATTACAGGTTATCATCAGAGAATATTTCAATGGGAGGAATATTAACTAGAGACATAAAGGATCATGGAAAAAGAATAGGAATTGGAATTCATAATATCTCAACAGGAATTGATTATGAAATAGCAAACGTGAATAGAAAAACCGGTCCAAGATTACAGAAATTTCGGATTAATATAAAGAATATTGACAATCATTTGATAAAAGAATTACATGATTCATCATTAAAAGCAGATTTAATTTTAATAGATATGATTGGACCAATGGAATTATTCAGTAGAAAGTTTTGTGAATTAATTGAAACGTTATTAAAAGAAGACAAAAAGATATTGTGTGCAATACAAACAAAATACAATCATCCATTAATAAAAGAAATAAAGGAATTTAGAAATTCAGAAATACATGATCTAAATAAAAAACACAAAGTTGAAGTTATTGATAGTATATACAAGAGTATAATTGAAGAATTTGAATAAATCGCTTGTATCCGGAATAGACGAAGCAGGGAGAGGGTCAATAATCGGTCCATTAGTAATTGCTTCAGTTACTGCAAATAAAAAAACAATAAAAAAGTTTTCAAGGATAGGGGTAAAAGATTCAAAAAAACTTTCAGCAAAAAATAGAGAGATATTTGCAAGAATAATTATGGATGAATCAGAAAATGTAATGATATCAAAACTCACTGAAAAAAAAATAGACAGAGCAGTAAAATTAAGAAAAGAATATTTGAAAAATAAGAAGTTCATAACAAAGAATAAAATAATCGGGTTAAATGAATTAGAAGCCCATTCAATGTCGAAGATAATAAGCAATATGAATTCCCATTCGGTATTTGTGGATTCATGTGATGTAAAACCACAGAGATTCAAGGAAAGGATAGAGAGTCATCTGAATAGCAATATGAAGATTTATTCCAGTCATAAAGCCGATGAGAAATACGTGGTTGTAGC
>CAZKFJ010000002.1:41433-79402 GCA_964552125.1 uncultured Nitrosopumilales archaeon
GTAGCCGTAACTAGTGCATGATCTTTATCGAAAGGATGAAGATTTACCATTTGATTAATTTCAAAACCATTTGATTCTAGCTTATTCATTTCTTGTTCGTATATCGACTCAGGTTCTTTTGTAGTATCAATACTACGTGATTTTATTACTAAAAGTAATTTAGAACCGCTTGTTATGAATTCCTTACAATTATTAATTGCTATATCAGTTTGATCAGGTTGCGATATATCGCAATATACGCTATCAATATTTCGAAAGATGGAAGTGTATCTATCTATATTACGTGCATCAGCAATTATTGGAACAATATTATTTCGAAAAGATACAACGTTATCAATAAAATCACGTGCTACACGAGAAGATATTTCAATGCAAAATAGCAATCCAGATTTACCAACTATGTCCGATACATGAGAAGGAGTAGTACCAGTAGAAGAGCCAAGATATAGAACAGTAGAACCGTCAGTAAAGGGAATACCGGTCATACCGTTTATGATAGAGGCGGCAAGTTTACTGCGATAGGGATCCCAAACACGAAATTCAGAATTAGAAGATTTTTGAAGGTGTTCCCCATATACGCTATTTCCTGGGACAAAATTTTTGGTTGCAAGCTTATCTTTACCTGCAACTTCAATCCATTTCACGTTATTAGGAAGTTCGTCTACGTTTTTCATTCATGCTTCGCCTAAGTTTTTTATGTTTTTTCTTAGAATAGTTATTACGATTAGCTACAGGAGATGCATACTTTTCTTGAATTTCACGATATCGTTCGTCAAGACTATGTTCAATATCGATTTCTTTACTACCGCGAAATACATCGATTCGTACGGCAATAGCAATTTTAGCAGCTAAAGAACGTGCAATTTTTCCACGTTGCCACTTAGGGCTAGAATGTACTTTATCATGTTGGAAAATAATTCCGTGTTTAGGAGGTCTACTACCGCTCTTTAATGAACGAAATAGAGCTTTTTCAGCCCCAAGAACTTGTATCGTACTAGAAGGTAGTCTTGCAAGTTTCATCATCCCACCGGATTTTGCAATTAAACGTGCGCCAATAGTTGGACCTGCAATTGCACTAAGATTAGGAGCAACGTTATTCATTAAATCACTAATATAATTGAGCATTTTATCACGAACTTTAACAAGATTAATTACATTGTCAGATAAGATAGAGATAATAGAAAGGTCTTTTGAATTGATTTCTCCACCTTTGGAATCCTGCGCTGCACTAAAAATAGCATCGAGTTTTTTTTCAGAGAAACTAAAAGAATCTAAATCCTTTTCAGTTATCGAACTACGATTCAATCCGAGGGAAACAAATTTGAAATACTCATTACTATCTTTAACTAGGTTTTCAAGTTCGGGAAAATGAAGTCCGTACCATTCATTAATTCTTGCCATAAGAATATTTATCGCTTTATCGAGTTCATCCAAGGAGTTGATTCCTTCAATAATTTGAAGGTCTTCTTTACCAGAAACATCACGGATTTGTTGTTTTGAATATTCTATAGAGAAATTTTGAAGGAAATTACTTATTTCCTCTTCAGAACTAAAGAAACCGGATTGGACAAATAGGGGAAATAGATTGGAAGAATCGATTGTTTTGTGAATGAAATTTTTGTCAGGGTATATTTTACTGAGAATCTCTAGTAAAGATTGATCATTTACTTCAAGAGAGTCAGAGAATTCATGGGATGAGTCATCAAGAAAGGTTTTAACGCCTTCGGGTACATTCGAGTTTTTAATTTGAGAATAAAGGGAGATTTCAGAATCAGGTTCAAATCTATGACTTTGGAGCACCTCAAATTTGTCATTAATAATAATAATACCGGCTTCTGTGAGGATTGCCTTATTTGTCAAGATATGGGAAATGGCAGATAACCATTCTTAAAGTTTTCAAGAAGATTGAAAACAACATTACATTTTTAAATATCGAAGAAGTAAGTTGTTTTATGCCTACTCACGGTTCATTGACTAAAGCAGGAAAAGTTAGGGGTCAGACACCCAAAGTAGAAGGTAAAGTACGAGTCAGTAGAAATCCAAGAGTAAAGTCAAAGAGATCGTTCAAAACAAGGATTGTATTAAACAGAACAGTAGGCCAGAAATGGGACAAAATCGTTCGTCATAGATAGTCGTACGAAGTATTTACTAGCTTGAAATTATAACGTATATTTTATTAATAGATTTTTATTATTGAAAGAATGTAATCATGAATAAACAAATAGCAGTAATAGGACTAATATTAGCATTAAGTGGAGCATATATATTTTCATTATCATCAGTCGCGGTGTTGTCGGAATTTGATACCGTTCCAACAAATTCCTTTATTACGTATTATTCGAATGTCTCTACACTGCCATTACCTCTAGCTAATTATCGTATGGAATTGATAAATAGCAATCAAGGTTCAGAATTCATAAATGGGGAAGAGGTACCGGGTCATCCAATTGATTTGTATGTATTTGATGATGAGAATTATGATAAGTTCAAAAGATGTGGAGGTTCAAGGAGAGGTGCAGAAATATGTAATGAATGGGAACCAATAATTTCAAAGATGGAACTTACAGGAGTTTACAGGAGATCGTTGGATCCAGAAATAGACAGACTAACTGTAGTTGTGTGGAATCTTAACACTGAAAAGACCGTAGATAATTCAATTTCAGTAAGGCTAGAATCAAATTATAGTGGAGTGGCAAACATACTAGTCATAATTGGATTATTGGTATTTTACATTGGATTGAGTAGGAAAGAAGAAAAACCTAAGAAAAATATCAATAATAAAAACAAAAAGGAATAATGATTAATAATTGAGTACAATTGGAAGAGGAACATGGATTGATAAATTAACTAATGACATTATCAAAAGAGAGATTAAGCTAAAACGTTCGACCAAGAAAATTAATGTTGAAAGTGGACTAGGAGCATCGGGAATTCCGCATATAGGAAGCTTGGGAGACGCAGTGAGAGCATACGGAGTAAAAATGTCACTAGAGGATAGAGGATATGATTCAGAATTAATAGCGTATTCAGACGACATGGATGGATTAAGAAAGATTCCAGAAGGATTTCCAGAAACATTAAGAGATGAATTAGGCAAGCCTGTATCGTCAATAGATGATCCATTTGGATGTCATTCGTCGTATGGGGAACATATGAGTTCATTATTGCTTGATGGTTTAGACAAACTCAATATAGAATATACATTTAAAAGTGCAACAAAGATTTACCAAGAAGGCGTATTAAACGAACAAACAAGTACGATATTAAAGAATTCAGAAATAATAGGTGAAAAAATTGCAGAAATTACTGGACAAACAAAGTTTGAGAAGTTATTACCATATTACCCAGTCTGTGAGAATTGTAAGAAGATATACGTAACTGTTCCAACAGAATTTGACAAAGAGAAAGACATCATTCATTATGTCTGCAAAGATGTCGAAATAGGAGGAAATTTAATCAAAGGGTGTAAACATGAAGGTAATACAAGTTTATCAGAGGGAAAAGGAAAATTAGGATGGAAAGTTGAGTTTGCTGCTAGATGGTCTGCGTTAGACATAAGATTCGAAGCGTATGGAAAAGACATAGAAGATTCTGTTAAAATAAATGATTGGATATCAGGGAATGTTCTAGATCATGCACATCCATTTCATGTAAGATATGAGATGTTTTTAGACAAATCAGGAAAGAAGATTTCGAAGTCGATTGGAAATGTTTTGACGCCGCAGAAATGGTTAGAATATGGAACACCTGATTCGTTGTTATTATTAATGTTTAAGAGAATAGCAGGAGCCAGGGCGTTATCTGTTGAAGACATTCCAACTTACATGGACGAAGTAGATGTGGTGGAGGATATATATTTCAACAAGACTATGTCTGAGAATAAAGATAAAACGATTAGAATGAAGGGGTTGTATGAATATGTCAATCATTTAAACCCGCCAAAAAATGAAGCAATTCACCTTCCATATAGACTATTAGTAGAATTAGCTGAAATAGCGCCTGAAGATAATTCTATAGAGTATATATCAAAGAAACTGGTCGAATATCAATATGTAAAGGAAATTGACGATAACATACTACATAGGATTAAATTAGGAATAAATTGGGCTCGAGATTTCAAAGCTGATACGATGGAAAATGTAGAAGTGTCAGACGAGCATAAGAAACCATTGTCAGAAATTGTCGTGTTATTGGAGAAGAATTCCGATCCTGATGTTATTCAAAGTGAGATATTCGAGATAGCAAAATCGAATGATATGAAACCAAGAATGTTGTTTCAACTAATATACCAAATACTTCTAGGCAGTAATAAAGGCCCACGGCTGGGAAAATACATAATAGATGCTGATAAATCCAAAATAATTAAGAAAATTAAGTCTACAATAGAGTAATGGTTTAATTTATGAGAAATAATAAGCAAAGTGATTGAAATTGGTAAGAGCGCAAAATTCCAGTAATGCATTGAATAACAGGCTATCTGCACATGCAAATTATGCGAAATTCGAGATAAATGACTGGATAATTCCAAAGTTAGAAATTAGAGAAGATGACCAGGTATTAGACATAGCATGTGGAAATGGTAAACAACTAATTCCAATAAGTGAAACGATTAATGAGAGTGGTTCAATCACAGGATTAGATATATCAAAAGACCTGCTAGATGAAATTGAAGCAAATGTAGAAAGAAATAATGTATTTTTAAAAAATGAAAGTATGGAAAAAATAGGTAATGAATTCGAAGATGCTAAATTTGATTTAATTTTATGTTGTTTTGGTTTATATTATTCAAAAGATTATAAAAAAACAATTAATGACATATACGATAAATTAAAAGAAGGAGGTAGATGTTTCGTTTGTGGTCCAATAAAGAGGAATAACAAAGAATTAACAGACATACATGAAACTTTTGAAAAGCTTCCTGAAGAATATAATATGCACAATAATTTTATGGAAGAAAAGGCCTTACCGTATTTTGAAACACTATTTGGAGAAGTAAAAACAGATATTTTTGAGAATCCTGTCACTTTTCCTAGTAAAGATGAATTATTAAGATATTGGAAGTCATATACACTATTTGAAAAAGAAGAGCAGAATAAATTTGAAAAAGTAATTGAAGGCATATTTGCAAGAGAAAATAAGTTTATAACAAAAAAAGTAGTAATGGGAATATCAGCTAGAAAATGACAATAAATTACAAAAACAAAAAATTATTAGTTATTGCACCTCATCCTGATGACGAAGTCCTTGGATGTGGAGGTTTAATTTCAAAGGTTAAAACCGGAGGAGGAAAAGTTCACGTTCTATGTTTTACAGTTGGAAATATCAAGCAATATGGAGGAACTAGTAACACTGAGAAAAGGATACTAGAAATGAAGAAAGTAATGAAATATCTGAAGGTAGATTCATTTGATTTAGCATGGGCAGGTGACGAATATCACCTTAAACTCGACAAAGTTCCACAAAAGGATTTGATAAACACTATTGAGAAAGGAGACGTTTCATTGTCAACAATAAAACCAGACATAATAGCAATTCCATTCATAGGTTCGACAAATCAGGATCATGTTGCTGTTGCCAAAGCTAGTTTTACAGCCTGTAGACCAGTTAGTAATAATGAAAAAGATATTACAAAAATGGTATTATCGTATGAACAACCTGAAACAAATTGGACTAGAAAAAGATTTCATCCTAATTTTTATGTTGACATATCAAAAGAATTGAAAAAGAAGATTAAGGCATTATCTTTGTATTCGTCTCAAGTAAGAAGCAAGAACCATCCTAGAACACCAAGAGTCATTGAGAATATAGCAGAACTTAGAGGTACCGAGATAGGTGTAAAATATGCTGAAGCATATGAATGTCATAGATTGATAATCAATTAGAAAAGAATTTATTATGTATGAAGAAGTAGAGTAATAAAATGAAAATACTAGTTACTGGTTCTTCAGGTTTTTATGGCTCACATTTAATTGATTTATTATTAAAGGAAACTGACGCAGAAATATACGGAGTAGACAATCTACACCGATTAGAAGATTTTCCAGTAGATCCATTTGAAATAATTGAAGACAAGGAAAAATTCAACGAGAGGTTTGTTAATTGGGAAATGGATTACAGAGATTTGAAAGCGGAAAAAATTGACGAGGCAGGAATTGATACAATAATTCATCTGGCAGCATTGGTATCAATACCAGAATCAATGCAGAAACCCATGGAATATTTTGAATCAAATGAAAAAGGAACATTTAGTCTTTGTCAAGAATTATTAAAAACGAAAAGTAAGCCATTTTTAATTTATGCGTCTTCGCCAGAAGTATATGGCAATCCCGTATATACCCCAATGGACACAGATCATCCTTGTCGTCCAAGAAGTTTCTATGCTGCAACAAAGTTAGCGGCAGAAAAACAATGCATGGTATTACATGAATGGTATAAATATCCAGTTTCAGTAATTAGAAATTTCAATACATATGGTGAAAATCAGAGTAATTCATACAGAGGATATGCAGCAGTAGTGCCAGAATTTGTAACTCGATCTTTAAAAAATGAGAATATCAAGATACATGGAAATGGGAAACAAACTAGAGATTTAATGTATGTAAAAGATGCAGTAGAAGCATACGTAAGAGTAATGAAAGAGAGGGAAAAGACGCAAGGAGAGGTATTCAATATAGGAACGGGAATTCAAACAAGCATATTAGACCTTGCAAAGAAAATTAGGGACATATCAGGCTCTTCGTCTGAACTAGTCTATGAATCAGAAAGAGCGGCAGATCTAGAAAGGTTAGAGGCCGACTGTAGTAAAACAGAAAAATTGTTAAAATGGAAACCCGAATATACTATCGATAAAGGTTTAGACATAACAATTTCATGGTTTAAGAAATTATTAGAATAAACAAATAACAAGTGGTAGATGTTATAAAGAATATCTGCAAATAATCTATATTGAATAATAATCAAGTAACAATTCTGAATGATGCAGCTTGGGTAGGTTATGAATTAGCAAATGGACTTAGAGAGGTAAATATGGATGTTAAATATTTACCAAGAAATTATGCAGGACCGAATGTAAATACAAATGCACTATACTCAGTCTATGGAAAAATCATAAATCCTTTTGTAAATGCAATTAAAGCAAAAGGAATAATACATGTAAATTATGCATTACAAGATGCATTTTTTGTACGATTAATTAAAAAAGAAATCAATGTATTGCATTGTCATGGAACAGACTTATTTGGATTGTATGATGAAGAGTTTAAAAAAAATAGTAAAGACTTGACAAAATGGAGTAAAATTATTGAAGGAAATCTGAAATATGCAAATTCAGTAATTGTATCAACACCAGAAATGCTGAGATTGGCAAAAACAATTAGACAAGATGCAGAGTATTTACCTAATCCAATAGATACAACTAGATTTTGTCCGAAGGTAAAGCAAAATACGCAACTAAAAGCAATCGGATTTAATTCGTGGTATGAAAGAGTGCCAAAATATTTAATTGAACTTATGGAAAAGAATGGTATTAAAGTAGACATACATGACAGAAGGCCATTCTCATATCTAGAATTACATAAAAATTTGAAAGAGTATGACATCTATATTGATAGAATATTTACTAAAGGAGTATCATCGTATAGTAAAACATGTTTAGAAGCTATGGCCTGCGGACTAGTAACTATAGATTATAGGCATAAAGATAATGTAAATGAACGAGTAATTGAATTTTTAGACGAAATTGAAAGAAAAAAGGAATCAAAAGAAAATAGACAATTCATAATTGATACCCATGATAGAAAAAAGGTAATTGAGAAACTATTAAAGATATACAGAAAACAAAGAGAATGATTATGAAAATAGCAATAGTGCATTATGATATATCTATGCAGACAGGTGCACAAAGATTAGTGCTAGGAATGGGAAATTCATTAAAAAAACTAGGTCATGAAGTTGCTTATTTTACTGCAATTTACGATAAGGAAAAAGCTTTTGAAGAGTTTAGAACGGAAAATGTCATAGTTAGTAATGGAAGGCTAGATTATTTTGGAAGATTTAGAGCAATAACTGCATATCGAGAAAGTAAGGAAATGATGAAAATGGGAATGGATGAATTTAAGCCAGATTTGTTTGTGTTTAGTTCGAATTATTATCTGGCAGACAAATACAAACCATCTATGATATATTGTCACCACCCAGAACAATTATTAGTTAAAAAAAATGATTTAATCAGAAGATTATTACATTTTCCAATAGATCGAGCAGAGAATAAAGGGTTCAAAGAAACAAATTCAATATTATGTAATTCTGATTTTACAAAAAATGCAATTCATGAGAGGTTTAACAGAGATAGTACAATTATTTTTCCAGGAGTCGACATAGATAAATTCACATTGAATGAAGCAGATAATAGATTTATTCTGACAGTCAACAGAATTGTTCCAAATAAGAATCTCATATTCGCAATAGAATTAATTAAAAAGATGAAGAAAAGAGACAACAAGATAAAATTAATCGTCGTAGGAGTAAAACAACTAGGATTTGAATGGCATTTAGATGAATTAAATAAGAAAATTAAAGAATTGGATTTAACCGATAATGTAGAAATTCATACAAATGTAACAGATTCAGAATTAGTGGATTCATACAAGAATTGTAGTATATTTTTATATACGCCTAAAGAAGAACACTTTGGAATTGCGCCAATTGAAGCAATGGCATGTGGAAAACCGGTAATTGCATTCAATACAGGTGGGCCAAAAGAAACTATAGTCAACAACATAACCGGATACTTGTTACAAGACGATTTAGATCAATGGGAAGATAAAATATTTGATCTGTTAGATAATAATCAAAAGAGAATGAAAATGGGCATATCTGCAAGAAATAGAGCGGTAGAAGAGTTTAGTTGGGATGCATTTATGAGAAAGATCGAAAAAAAATTAGGTCAGATGTAAATCAGTTAAACTAGATTTGAATCAATTTGTAAAGAACTATTAGGAAATATTACTGCATCAGTGTCCTTGCCGTGTTGTTTTTGTAATTCACGAATGAGTAAATTCCAGTCGTTGAAAATTTTGACATCTTCTGAATAATGATCGTAAATATAATTTTGATTAATTGTAGGACAATAAAATACAAGATTACGACCTTGAAGTGGGCCACCAAATGTTCCATGTTTATCTCTACGAACATGATGAATCATTCCTTTTCCAACTAATCCGTGTTCGCCAATTCCTTCAGATGCAGATGTGATTACGACAATTGTGCCGCCTTTTCTGACAATTTCTTTATCTGAATCTCTAGAACCCCAGACATTGAGTGAGTTTAATGCAAGTAAGAACCAGGTGTCACGAGGAAAGGCATTAAAGATTCCAACGTCCATGTTGTACGGAACATTTGTGGAATAAACTTCGACTGCTTTCTTTGAGGCAGTATTGAATACGTCAACAGGATTTCCGGAATATATAGAAGCAGTATCGCCAAGAGAATTAGAAATAGTATTAACAATAAAATCTAATCCGGCCATATTTGCCGCCTCTTCGATGTCAGCCCTTCTACTATTGTTCTCAACTTGTCCAATTTTACCTTGAAGAGATTTATTGACAGGTTTATGGTTTACATCAATAGATTCAATACCTGCAAGGCCAGGTAATACGATTTTTCCGCCGCCACTAAAACCGGCATATGGATGAGGCATTAGAGTTCCAATTCCAATTTTAAGATCGGCTTGAAGATATAAGTTGTCGATATATACAGGAGTTCCAGAAGATGTATCTCCCAGATATTTGTTATTTTGATAAGCGCTATGGCAATATATTTTATATTTAGAAACGATTTTTATTCCTAATTTCTTACATAATTCATCGTGAGTAAGAGATCTATGAGTTCCGGTACTAATAATGAAATAGATATTTTCATCAGATAGGCCAGCGTGGTGAAGTTCGTCTAAAATAAAAGGAATGATTCTGAAGGCTTGAGTAGGTTTAGTTAAATCATCGACTGCAATACAAACAGAATTTTTTTGTTTAGCAAGGATAGATAATTTTTCGGAATTAATTGGATTGGAAATCGAATGCGAGATATCTTCTTCAGAGATTGCGGATGCGTCGTTCATCTGAGAGATATTAACATTCCAAGATTCAGGAAAAGATAGATTTAATGAATCATTACCATACCATGATTTCCAAGGTACAGAAATAGAATCAATTTCCTTGATATGCGACCAATCAAAGTCTTTCATCAGCAGTTCAGTGAATTTGAGATCAAGGTTTTCATCAATATTTAGTGAACGTTCAGGAGGCATAATATATGCATGGCTTTTAGTTCCCTTGAGTGATTTTGAATTTATTAGAACATCTCGTTTAGTAGCATAAATTGCTCCATTTCGTATATACACAGAAGGAAGAGATTGTCTTGGCATGTTTTCTACAGTTTCATCTGCATAATCTACTAATTCATCGTTAACAATTTTTTTCATTCGATGAGGATGTATAGCTCCAACATCGACAACGCTAATAACAGAATCATAATCAGATTCAAACAATCTGGTTACACAATGATCAATATCATCTGCAGTACGTAAAGGAGTTGTAGGTTGCAACATTACTACTGCGTCATAAGTAACATTTTCTTTTCTCTCAAGTTCCAGTATTGCATGGGTAAGAACGTCAATAGCTAATGAATCATCTTGTGCCAATGAATCAGGACGAATAAATGGGACAGATGCGCCATAAGATTTAGCGATACGAATAATTTCATCGTCTTCTGAAGATACAATAAGATTAGACAAAGTTTTTGATTTTAATGCTTCAACAATTGTATAAGATATAAGAGGGCGATTCAAGATATTTTTGATATTTTTTCTAGGAATGGTTTTGGACCCTCCTC
The DNA here is from genome assembly GCA_964552125.1 of uncultured Nitrosopumilales archaeon. Taxonomy (GTDB): domain Archaea; phylum Thermoproteota; class Nitrososphaeria; order Nitrososphaerales; family UBA57; genus UBA57. The sequence continues at coordinate 52,321 of CAZKFJ010000002.1, forward strand.
GAGCAGGAATAATACCAAGAATGCGCTTATCAGTCATGAATTAACTTTCTTCCCAGTTGTATATAGTTTTTCCATTAATTTTAGAAGCAAAACGCCCACGGTAATAATCTCGATTAAGTAATTCTTCTTCGCTTAAAGAATGAGTTTTTGAACCCAACATCTTATCATAATCGGAAATATTTTCTACGAGTTTAGATAATTCATCATGGTTGTACTTTGAATAGTCAACAATATTTTTCAATTGTTCGGGATTTATAGAAACAGGGCCATCTTTTGTTTGTGAAGAATCAAGTATAGTAAAATGGCGTTCGATTACATCAGCGCCTTTCCATAGTGCTACGATATCTGGATCAATTCCATGTTGGCTAGGACGTGTATGATCACTAAATCCTACAGAATTAGTAAACTGACGGAGATAATCAATTCGATTAAGATTTAGTTTGTCTACGGGTGTAGGATAAATTGTAACACAATGTAAAAATGAAAAGTTTTGATCGCTAAGTATATTGGCAGTAGTTTCGATTTCCGAATCATGAGTCGCACCTGTAGAGACATAGATGTGATTGAATTTATTTTTCAAGTCGTTAATTAAAGGAAAACTTGCACAATCATAACTTGCAATTTTGATTTCTTTAAAACCTAGTTCAACAATAGATTCAAGTCTACTACGATTAAACACAGTAGTAAGAGGAATTACACCGGCAGATGAACATTCGTCGATAAACAGTGCGTGTGTATCAAATCCAAGGTCCAATTTACTTAATCTTTCGAACTCAGGTAAGTAAGGTCTCTTAATGGATTTTACAACGCCATTAGAAGTAACGCCTTCCTCAAATCGTTCTCGAAGAGTTAAATCTTCAGAGAAAATTGTTTGTATCTTAACATGCGATGCGCCAGAATCAGCTGCACGCCAGATCATATCTTTTAGAATATTTACATCGCCATTATGATTTTGACAAAGTTCAGCAATAATTTTTGTCAATATAATTTAAAATTGAATTGCTAAAATATAAGCCTGTTATTAATAATAACATATGATAGGTGCTTCTACTTCATATTATGGGTATCATGGAGAATCAATCGAAAATAAAGTAAAGAAATTAATCGACGTATTTACGAGATGTGAAATGCAGCCATATATTCAGATTGGAGCAGGAAAAAACAATACCGAATATAATGAATTAGTTAGTATATTGAATAATTATAGAGATGAAAGTGAAGTAATCTATACTATACATCAAAGTATCTGGCTGCCTTCAGATGATTTCTATATAAATATTGCAAGTTCAAATGAACAAGTTAAAAAAAATAGTATTGATTGTATAGAAAAGAATATTGAATTTGCTAAAGACATAGGAGTAAAAAATATATCGTTTCATGGAGGTTATGCAACAAACATTTTGTCTCAAAAACAGGAATTTGCTCCGTTAGATTCGCAGGAAAGTATTAGTTATGAAGAGGCGTACAATAATTCAATCGACTCATTAAATAGATTAATTGACATAGCAAATGGAGATGTTAAATTAAGCATAGAAAATTTTAACTTTCGACCTGAAAGAAGGTATTTATTTTCAAGAGTGGAAGATTTTGATAAAATACCAGATGAAATAGGCGTAATTATGAATATTGGACATCTCTACTATACTAAAATGAAATTAAAACAGGACGATTATATTACTGTAATGATTAATGCGTTGATGGATAAAGTAAATGAGGTACATATTAATGACAATGATGGGTCTGAAGATTTGCATAAACTTGTGGGCAAAGGAGATATTCCAATAAAAGAAATACTTTTGCAGATTAAAGAAAAGAGAGACATGCCACATTTAATTATTGAAGCGCATAAAAAGAGGCATAATTATTCAGATGAGGACCTTATGAATAACATATTAGAATTAAGAGAGATAGTTAGAAACTAAATTGTTTGATAGTCTACGTATTCTATTTTTTCAATCATTTTACGTCCAAATAAACTCCAACCATCAAAAAACATACATGGTTGATTTGTTTTAGAGAGTAAAGAATAAACATCCCACTTAGAATAAGAATCATGATTATTCATAATCAAGACACAATCAGCGTTTTTGAATCCTTCTTCAATACTTATAGATTTGACATTGAAGGAGTTGATTTGAGTTTCAGTAACTACAGGATCATAACCAAATACATTATTAGAAATCTTAGATAGCTTATTAGTTACATCAAGAGTAGATGATTGACGAGTATCAGAAGTTTCAGGATTTCCTTTAAATGCAAAACCAACAACAAAGATTTTCAATTTAGAAACATCTTTGTTTTGTGATTGGCTAAAACGTTCGATTTTTTTGATGATGTGATCAGACATACTTTCATTAATATGTCTAGCAAGTTCTGTAAGTTTTGGGATGTAGCCAGTATTTTTAGAACTAGAAATTAAGATATGTGGATCTTTTTTAAGACAGATTCCACCAACGCCAGGACTTGGTTTTGGTATGTTATTTCTAGGATAGCCTTCATTAGCAGCTTGGATTAATTTGGATGTATCAATACCATAATTATCAGCAAGAAGTGCAATTTGGTTGGAATAAGCAAAAATCATATCGCGAAATGTATTATCCATAAGTTTAATCAGTTCGGCTTCTTCAAGAGAGTCGACATTGATAATACTAGGTGTTAATTTGGTAAATATTCCATTAGCAAGTTGAGAACTAGGGGAATTAAATCCTGCAATAATCTGCGGTAATTCGCGAATTTCTTTCAAGGCTTTACCTGCAAGAGTCCGTTCAGGAGCTGAAGCAACATAGAAATCACTATTAGAATCTAAACCAGAAGAGTTCTCAAGAATTGGAATAATATTATTTCTAGTAGTTCCAATTGGAACAGTAGATCTAATAATGACTAGATTATTTGGAGATAAATTATTTGCGACGTATTCGGTGGCAGAATTAAGATATTCAAGAATTGGTTCATTGTTATCGTCAATTGGGGTCTGAACGCATAGAATGTATACATCAGAATTGGATTTAGAAGAGGTAGTTTGAATTTTTAGGTTTTTTCCAACGTGGAATTTTAAAAGAGAATCTAAGCCAATTTCGTGTATATGAGGAGTTCCTTGATTTAATTTTTTGACAATTTCTTCATTAGAATCCACTCCAGTTACTTTGAAACCAACCTCTGCAAGAGATACTGCAAGAGTTAGACCAACATATCCAAGACCAATAACAGCAATAGAAGGGGTATTTTTTTGAACTAATTGTAATTTGTTTACAATATCAACAACTTGGTTATCGTCATTCACGATCAATATATTATGATTTATTGTTTTCAGTTTGTCAGTATGAATAGATGAGGCATTAGATTTACCGGTAGAATCAGATTCATGAATAGTGAGAGGGGATTTATTCATAATAACGTCAACTGTTTCGTTTAGATTATGATTTTCAAGTAATGCACGTCTTATATCTCCGTCAGTAACAATACCGAGTAAGGAATTAGAACCATTAACAATCAAGGCAATACCAGAAGGCAGATTATTATGAGGTGCTTGATTAATTATTTCCAGTACGTCCTTGATTTGAGTTTGAGGGGAAACAAGAATCTCTTTGAATTTTTTTGTCATATCATCACACAACCAGTTTAAACTGAATATTCTTTAGTAAAATCTATTATATATCTTAACAGGCGTTCAGAAGATTTACCATCTCTAAAAGAGCACTGATTATCAACAATTAGGTTACGTCCAGCAGATTCAAGAGCAGGATCATTAAGGTAACGATTGATGAATTCACCTAGTTCTTGTTCTGAATTAGCAATTTTTACACCATTAGATTCTACAATATCTAGATAATGTGAATATTGAAAATGGCGTTTAACGGAACGATTAAAATCAAGATCAAGATTAGCGTCAAATCCAATATTTACTACAGGAGTATCAAATAAACAAGATTCTATAGTAATAGTAGATGCAACATTAATCATAACGTCTGCATGATATAATGTGTTAGACAAAGTAGAATAATCAGTGAAATCCGATTTCCAGACATAACCTGAATCTTTAAATTCTTTTGATTCTTTTCCAGGTGTCTGGATTATAACGTCAGGTTTATCAAATAAATCTTTGAAATCAGATAAACTACGACGCGGATGAACGCGTAAAAGCAGTTGACAAGGATGGTCAAATTTATTATTCCGAATCATATCGTATATCATTTTAACAATAAAGGGTTCAGAATCAGAGAGTTGTGCAGTACCTGTAGCATACAATAAAATCTTCTTATTTTCATCTCCGTGCAGATCTTGGATGAATTTTTTACGATCGACAATTAATGAGTCATTAGAATGAATATCAAATTGTGGGACACCTGTGATTGAAACGCATTCATCTGAATAATCAAGAAAATTAATTGCTTCTTCTTTCATAATGTTATTCCAAACAAGTAATTTATTCAATTTAACAGGAACTTCCCATTTGGATGTAAGATTATCCCAACTTGGAACATAACCAAGAATTGGAATTTGAGATTTACGTGCGTGTCTCAAAATAGGATAAGTGTAAAATGAAAATGGATAAGTAACAAAAATGAAATCAGGGTTATAATCAGCAAATAATTCGTCATATTCGGAATTATTAAAAAGAGCAGAATCAAATTGTGCAAGAATATTTTTGACGATAGTACTTTTTGCAAATAGTTTACCTATAGATTTACGAATTAAGGAAAGAATTGGGTGAGAATTATCTAATTCAGAAATCTTAATTTCAAGGGTTTCGGAGTGAGGTTTAGAAGTATCTGCAAATACATAATTTCTCAATAAACCAATGGCAATTTCAGATTTCGTTCGAGGAATTTTTTTAAGAGTTTTAATTACAACGTCGGGATTAGTAGAATTAATCATATTAGGTTCACAAAGAAGAATGATTTTCAATCCCGAATTAGTAAGAATTTCGAGGTTTTTTTCATTGATGATTGATTTCCATCCAATTCCGTATGGAAGAACAATTAACAAAGTTTTATCATTATTGGCAGTCATTTCTCTTTTAAACTGGTGTATGATGGTGAGAAACTTAATTAAAATGTTTCCACAATATTAATCGTGAATCAGAAGCAGATACACGAATTACCCAGTAATATCAAATTAGGAACTAAGAAATTATCAATATATGGAATTGGATTTGTAGGAACTGCTATTGCGTCAACATGGCTAAGAGCAGGAGCATCCATCATTGCGGTGGATAAGAAACTCAAATTAGTTAATGACATAAACAATAAGAAAATATCTAACTCAGAACCAAAAGCAAGAGAAGCATTTGTAGAGGGGATAAACAGTAAGAGACTAATAGCTACTTCAAATGGAAAATGGGCATCGAAGAATTCTGATATAAAAATCATATCAGTTCCCGTAGGATTAGATAAAAGATCAGCTGACTTAAGAATTTTGTATTCAGTTGTAGAGGACATAATTACGGGGTTGAAAAAAGACGATGTCATAATTATAACTCCTACAGTGCCAATAGGAACTTCAACAAAGATTATTAAATTAATTGAAAATAAGACAAAGCTAACAGTTGAGAAAGATTTCTATTTTATTTATAATCCAGAGAGAATATCGGCAGGTCAAGCAGTAAGTGATATAGAAAATAATTATCCTCCGGTATTATCTGGATCTGGAAAAACTAGCATAATGATAGCTAGTAAAATGTTTGGAATAATTTCTTCAAAAAAACCGATCATTATGTCGTGTACCGAGGCAGCCGAGGCTGAAAAATTAATTGAAGGGTTGTATAGGGATGTAAATATTGCGTTAGCAAATGAGTTGTCCATATTTTGTGAGAAGTTAGGAATAGATTTTTGGGAAGTTAGAGGCGCCGCGAATTCACAACCTTATAGTCATCTTCACAAGCCTGGAATAGGAGTAGGAGGATATTGTATTCCAGTATATCCATGGCTATTGACACAAACAGCAATAGACAAAGGAATCAAAGTGAATTTTCCTTTATTGGGAAGATATACTAATGAAAAAATGCCGAAATATTCCATAGACCGAATTATGTCAAAGATTGGAAATAAGAAGAAACTAACGGCATTAATTTTGGGATTGAGTTTTAGAGGAAATGTAGCCGATAACCGAATTTCGCCAACTTATGATGTTGTAAAGGAGTTAATAAAAAATAGAATCAAAGTAAAAGTTCATGATCCATTCTTTAGTTACGATCCATTATTACCAAAAGAAGTCAAATTAAGTAATGAATTAGATAAAGTAATTTCTGGAACAGACATAATAATTATTTCGACGGATCATGATGAATACAAAGAGATCGATGAAGAATACATAATCAAGAAATCAAAAAAGAAGCCAATAATTTTTGATGGAAGAAATATATTAAATAAAGATAATTTTAAGAAATTAAAGATATTAACAATTGGAAAATGATTAATTGCCGAATTCTTTTTGTGCTTCTTCTATGTCTTTATGACTATCAATAGAACGCCATTTTATATCATTTTGTTTTATTGCAGACAATTTATTTTCAGTAGCAAGAATAGGAAAAACATCAGATTCAAGACTGCCAACATCAGATAAATAACTGAAAACATTATTTGATAAACAATAAATTCCTGCATTAATCCAATGGTCGTTAAGTATTGGTTTTTCAGTAAAACTAGATATTAGTCCATTTTCTTGAATTTCAATTTCGCCAAATGGACTTCTTAAGGCAACGACTGCAATAGTTCCAATTAATTTATCTGTAAGATTCTGAATTAAACTAATAGGATCAATATCAGTCATTATATCGCCATTCATAACAAGGAAATTGGAATGTGATTCAAGTAAGGAACGCGATTGCATCAATGCACCGCCAGTGCCAAGAGGCTCTTCTTCTTTAGAATATTCGATATTCACGTCAAATTTTTCTCCATTTCCGAAATACTCTGAAATATTATCTCCCATGTAGCCAGTACAAAGAACAATATCACGAATATTATGGGATTTAAGCCAGTCAATTTGCCATTCAAGAATAGGCTTGTTTGAGATAGGAATCATGGGTTTCGGTTTGTCGTCAGTAAGTGGTCGAAGTCTTTTTCCCATTCCGCCTGCGAGAATAAGTGCTTTCATAACATATTTCAATAATTATTAACTATAGTTAATCTTTATCCAAAAGATATATCTTTTCTTAGGTATTTATTAGAGTTAATGTTTGAAATTGACGATATTGTAAGGTTAAGAAAGCAACTAGGATTAACGCAAACAGAATTAGCCAAACTGTCAGGAGTAAGTCAGTCATTAATTACTAAGATGGAGGCAAAAAAAGTAGAGCCTGCTTATTCGAAAGTAAAGATATTAATAGAAACATTGCAGAAACAGGAACGAAGAGACGGAGACAAAAGAACTGCAAAGAGTATATGTTCAAAGACAGTAAAAGGAATAGATAAAAAAGAAACGTTAAAGGACGCTGCGAAAAAAATTCGTGAAAAGAACATATCGCAATTACCAGTTTTTGATAAGAGTAACATAATAGGAAGTTTATCAGAGAAAACCATTTTAAGAGAATTATCTGAATCAGGTTCACCAAATGAAGCATTTGCAAAGAAAGTAATAGATGTAATGGATCCTCCATTCCCTACAGTTGATGCAAATACACCGGTCGAATTATTATATCAGATGTTAGAATTCTACGAAGCAGTAGTAGTAACTGAAAAGGCAAAAGTAATAGGAATTGTAACAAGAAGTGATTTATTCAAATTAAAATAGATGAAGAAATACTTTTAATATAGATATTTACAGAACAATAAGAACAGAATTGATTAATTATTGGAGTGCGGGAATTTATCCACGAAATGAGAAACTTATTGAGTCGACAAGATCTTACGATAAAACATTAGAAAAGCAATTCAAGAAAGAGAAATCAAGATTATTAAAAATCCAATCAAATAACAAACTAGATTATATTTCAGATCCATTGATTGACTGGGATGATAATTTAAGACCGTTTACTGATAATTTGAGAGGAATAGAAAAAGGACCATTAACTAGATATTATGAGAATAATACCTTTTATCGTCAACCAATTATTAAAAGCAAACTTGGGACAACAGGAAATATATTAAAAAATAATGTATGTTTCGATTTATTTACCAGTAAATCAAAAGTTAAAATCGACATATTAGATCCTTTTACATTCTATGACCTGTCTGCAAATGAATTTTATAAATCAGAAGAAGAAGCAGTTAACGCATTTGCAGAAATAATTAAAAAAGAACTCAATTCAATAAAAAGAAATGTCCAATTAATACAATTCAATTCTCCATCATTAGCACGAATTGAAGATATAGACAGATTAAACATGGTTAAAAAAGCAATGGAGAAAATAGTCAAGGGTCTAGATACAAAAACATGTTTGAATCTTTGGGGTTCAGATATATCCAATACTTTAGAAAAGTTTCAAGAGTTTCCTGTAGATATCATAGGCATAGATTTCACATCTTCGAACGTTGATAAATTCGATAAAATAGAGATGAAAAAAGGTTTAGCGTGTGGATTAATTGATGCAAAAAATACCAAAATGGAAAAGTCTTCAGTCATTATTCGGGAATTAAAAAACATAAAAAAGACATTTAGTCCTGAATCTCTAGCAGTCATAACCAGTTGGGATTTTGAATTTATACCAGAACCATTTGCCGATAAGAAATTACAAATAATGAAACAAATAAAAGAAAAAAGTAAGATGATGAAACTATGAAAAGATTCCCACTTGCTACACAAGAAATAGGCAGTATAAGAAAGCCTAGATGGCTAGTCAAGCTATTACAAGACAAAAATGTTTCAAATGATGTTAAAGAAGCGGCAAGAAGCGATGTTGCGCTATTAAATCTGAAGTTATTTGAGGACATTGGATTAGATGTAATCTATGATGGAGAAGCAAGAAGAGTAGAAATGTATGAATACAGCATAAGAAGGATAGAAGGTTTACAATTAGCAGGAAAGATTAGATCGTGGGATAATAAATACTACAACAAAGGACGTTGTACAAAGAAGGTCAGATATACAGGGCCTTACCATGTAGATGAGTTTTTATTTGTAAAGGAAAATGCAAATAAAATGATTAAGTTACCAATCACAGGCGCATATACACTAGCAGATTGGTCTTATAATGAAGCGTATAAATCAAAAGAGGATTTCACAATAGATTTAGCAAAAAAAGTAATTAGGCCATTGATTAAAGATTTAGTTAAAACCGGTGCAGATTTTATTCAGATTGATGAGCCTGCGGCAACAACGCATCCAGACGAAATGCAATTGGTTGTGGACTCGTTTAATGAATCGATTAAAGGAATTAATGCAAAATTTGGAATACACATATGCTATAGTGAAGATTATTCAAACATGTATCCCGAGGTACTTGAAATGAAGAATCATCAATATGAATTGGAATTTGCAAATAGAGATTCATGGAATAAAGGAACAAGTCACTCTAATAGAAACGGATATGAATCGTTTTTAAAGACGTTCAAAGAATATGGAGAGAAAAAGGAAATTGGTCTAGGAGTGTTAGATGTGCATGTAGACGAGGTAGAATCACCAGAATTAGTCAGAGACAGGTTATTATATGCGGTAAAAATGACAGATAATCCAAATCTTATACATGTGAATCCTGATTGTGGTCTAAGAACCAGATCTAGAGAAACTTCGTTCGCAAAATTAAAGAACATGGTAATTGGTACAGAAATGGCCAAGAAGAGATTAGGATTATAATCTAATCTGTTTTAGAATTAGTAATTGTTGGAACTACGGCGTCAGATTCTTTAGCAGCCTTAGCAGCTTCTTCCTTTGCAGCTTTTTCAGCTGCAATCACTTTTGGATTATAAGAACGATAAACATGTGCAATTATACCAAATATACAGAATATAGCTCCAGTTTCAAATAGTGCAAGTGCCCATAAACCTCCTGCATATGCCATTAATGCCATTCCATTAAGTATAACTTCAAAGATAACCAGTAAAATTAAGACCGCATAAGTCCAGAAAGTATTCAGGATAATCGGGGTTTGTTTTGTAGGAACAGCTCTTTGTCCAGGAACTGTTAGGGCCGCACGTGCTTTTAAGAAACCGTAGACAACAACAAAGCTAAGAACAACACTAACTAACAAAGCGCCGTAAAATGGAACAGGTTCAACAAAGAGTCGTTCATCAAGAGTCTTAGTAGGATCTGGATTCACGTAGAATCCCCAAATAGTTGTGATGAAAACTTGTGAAATACTTGCAATTCCTAAAGCAGAGAAGAACGGTCTATCTTTCCATGAAATCTTTCTACTGTGATCAATAAATGGGACAAATAAGAACATAGCAATCAAAAGAGCCGGCAATAAACCACCTGTAATGAACTTATCAAATCCAGTACGAATAAACGCATATAATCCTGTCAGATACCATTCAGGGACAGTGATGCCTGGAGGGTGGTTAGGATCAAATTTTACACCCATTTCAACAGGGAATACACCACCTGTGATAAGAATAACTCCAACCATAACAGACCACATTGGAAGGTCGAAAACAAGGAAACGAGGGAAATGTACGAACATGAGAATTCCCATAACAATTGGAATTATGAAGACATGAAGTGCATAAAGTCGAATTAAGAAATCAGAGAATCCTTGACCCCAAATCATTTGAGCAAGTTGCGGCCCGATGATTGGACTAAATACAGTCAATGAAACACCAATACTGACAGCAAGTTCGGCTCTATCATTGAATAGTAAATTATAACCAGTGAAAGCCTCTAAGATAGTAATTACTCCGAGAATCATACCAGTAACCCAAATCATTTCATTCTTGATTTTATATCGACCACTGAAATATTGGTAATAAAGGTGCAAAACAGCCATAAAGACCATAGCATTAGATGCATGGTAATGTATATTACGAATAGCAAATCCATATGGAATTTCTTCGTCTATGAATTCAACACTGTCCCATGCGCCTTCAATTCCTGGAACATAAAACAACATTAAGAAAGCGCCAGTTATACCGAGAAGTAAAAACAAACAAAAAGTTAACATTCCACTGTAACCCATAGGGCTTAGGAATTTTTGTGGCATTGTAAATTTTAATCCAAGAAGAACAGTTCTGTTTAATCTATTTAGTGTATAATCCCAAAACTTTGAGATGATACCTTGTTTTTTAGACGTAGCGGCCAAGTCCAACAATTCCATTACTTTCTAAAGCAGTATCAGGTGGGAGAACCCATATATCGCCATTTTCGTCAACCTCAAGAGGAAGTGTAGGAAGTGCGTCATTAGGTTTAGATTGCAACACAGCAGGTCCTTTATGAGATAATCCATCTCGAACATCGTAATTACTTCCATGACATGGACATTCAATATTACCAGTAAATTTTTCTCCGTTAACTTCTACTTCACGGCCCTCGATATAATCCCAAAGACACCACATGTGAACACAAACCATACTATAAATTCTAAAAGAAGAAGCATCATTTGCTTCACCACCTAAATCTGGTGCAAGTCTAATTAATTGATAACGACGGAACGGTTCGGAATCTTTTTCGGTATCACCAGTTCTAGGAAATGGAAAGATAACAGAACTATCAGGTTCCATGTCTGAAATATTAACAAAGGATCCTGTTTGGCTATTCATAATCTTTTGTCGAACAGGTTCAGTACCTCCCAAAGTAGCAGTAAAGAATGAACCATAAGGAATGAATGGTGTAAGTCCTAAAATTCCACCAGCTGTTGCAATTACTTTAAGAAAGTTTCTTCGTTCTTTTGATGGAGGAGGGTCAACAGATTCTTCAGGAACAGCTTCAGGAGCAGAGTTTTCAGAAGCTGAAGGTTGTGATTCTTCTTGATTAACAGGAGGAGTTACATTACTATCTGAAGAGTCAGGTGCTGGATTGGTAGTATCAGCACTAGTACTTTGATTGTCAGATTGTTGAATTTTTTCTTCTTCCGCCATTTACAAACACACTAGTCTAGAATCAATAATCATCAAGAGTATATATATTTATTTTCATTGCTGCCAAAAATGGTATAAAGATACGATATTTATAAGCAGCTTCTTTTTAAAAACAACTGTGTCGCAGACGTCTAAGTTAGCCGGGCCAGTGTTTATAATATGTATATTAGCATCAGTAGCAGGCTTTGCCTGGTTCCAATTTGTGTATATGCCAGAAGTAAATAAAGAAATAGAGATTCCAGAAGAGTTTCTGAACCCTGCAGAGAGCACAATAATAGACATAGCACTAGGATCAATTGACCAAGATCAAGTTGAGAATTTCGTGCCAAATGCTATTTCTGTAACACTAGGTGAGAACAATCGAGTGACTTGGATAAATATAGATGAAGTAATTCATACAGTCACTGCAGAAGTTGGTAAGGAATTTGAGAAAGCAGCAGGAAATGCAAACTACATAGATCCAGAAGGTGGAGAATTTACATTTGTGTTTGTTGAAGCAGGCGAATATACTTATTTCTGTGCGCCTCATCCGTGGATGAGAGGAACAGTAACTGTAGTAGAACCTGCAGCATAAAAAAAATTATTACATTATTTTTGCACGGGCAAACAATTTAGCAAGTCTTAAGGGTTCAGGTACAGAACCTTGTAAAGTAAATTTATCTAAAATTTTTTTTGTATCAGATAAGGAAATACCAGAAAATTGTATGTAAACAGAATATTCAGTTTTAATATTAATTTTTTGAGAGATACCGTTTTTAGTATGAGTTTTCAATTTTTTGTTCCATGAATTAGGATATTTTCCCTTGAAATTGTTTTCAAGATTTTTCGGGGGGTTTAATGAGACAGATATAATTGGAAGATCAAGTAATTTATTTAGAAAATTAAGGTCCACCACATTATAACTACTCATAATAGAACCAAGAATCAGTATACAATTAATATCGTCTCTACCCATTTTGTCATACATCAGAGAAATACTTTCAGTAATGTCATCGCCACCGACTGTAGATTCTCCATACATAGAACCGTCAACAACGAGATCGCTTCGCATAACTACAGAACATAATGTTGATTTTTTTGAATTAGGGAAATAACATTCTGCAATACCCATAGCACGAAGTGCACTTTTTTCAAGATGGATTTTCATAATGATTTAAAAAATCAATATGTAGATTTTGAAGAAGATTTTGATTTAGTTTTATATTTTTTCAGAACTGAATTGATGTTTTTTTGGAGAAGTAATGATCGCTCTGGAGCAGTGCCTACATAGTTTGAATAATTAAAGAGGTTTTTTAAGTCCAGATCTAATTCAGACAAATATTTATTCTTTGAAATTAAGGTAAACAAAGGATTAGGTTTACCAAGTTCAATGTCGTCCCAGGCTTGTAAAGAGATTTTACGAAATTCTTCATGAAGTGTCTGTCTATTTTTACCTTTTTTTGACAAATCCATCATTATAGGTTCAAGTAATGCAAAAGGTCCGTAGGTCTCTAGGTTCTTCTTTATGTTTACGTCAGATATTTCCATACCGGATAATATTTCGGAATAAATCATAAGACATTCGTCTAAAGCAAGAAAACTTTCAGGAAGAAAGAGTCTACGATTTGCAGAGTCGTCCAAAGTTCGTTCCAATATACTATTAGATGCATTGGAACTGGCAACGTTCAAAAATGAAGAAACATAACGTGTCAAAGACGAAACTCTTTCAGTCATGATAGGATTACGTTTAAAGGGCATAGCGCTGGAGCCGACTTGAAGTTTTTTTCTAGGTTCTTTGAATTCGCCAAAAGGAGGAGATTGTAATATTCTAAAGTCTAGGGAGAATTTATGCAAACTTTGAGCTAAAGAGGACAGGGCAGAAAGAATTAAGAAATCAACCTTACGAGGATATGTTTGAGAAGAAACTACAAATGCTTTAACGTCAAGATTTTTCATAACGTCATTTTCAAAATTCCTAGTGTTTTTACCCAGTAAACGCTTATAGCTGGCAGATGTACCTACAGCTCCTTTAATTCCCTTGCCAAGAACAATATTATCCAAAATAAACTCAATATTCTTAATATCCAATAACAAATCTTGGGCATAAAGTGAAAATCGATAACCCAAAGTAGTAGGTTCGGCAGCCTGTATATGAGTCCAGCCCATACAAACGGTTTTATGATGAGTCTTTATTTTTTTAGAAAGTGCATCTAAACAAGTGACAATTTTTTCTAAGATGATTATTAGAGCTTCGCGAATAACTAGAATATCGGCGTTATCTACAATATCCATAGATGTAGCACCAAGATGTATTTTACCACCGCCAACTTTAGCTTGGTCAGAAAAAGTTTTGATTTCGGACATCAAATCATGTCTAATTTTTTTTTCAGTTTCAAGTGAACGTTTAATATCAACATGCTTTGCGGTAGAATATTTCTTAATATCGTTTAATTCAGCCTTAGATATTAATCCATGTTTGTATTGAGAAGAGGCAATTTCGTACCATATTTTTCTCCATTTTGTACGTCTAGTTTTTTCAGAGAACATAGAACGCATTTCATCACTGCCATAACGCCACGAAAAAGGTGATTTATAATTATCGAATTCAGAACCAGTCAAACTATACTCACATCATTTATTGTCCTTATTGATTATAAATCGTGGGTCAGTAGGTTGAGTTAAAGAATTAACATTAAGAATTTTTTTTAGTTGACTTTCAGTAAGAATTTCTTCTTTTAGAATTAGATCTAAGATATTTGTATTTGAAGTTACAGACTTTTTAGCAATTTTTGAAGCGTTACTATATCCAATGTATTTATTCAGTATTGTAGCAATCCCAATACTTTCTTCGGCGTATTTACGACAGATGAGTTCATTAGCAGTAATTCCATCAATACATAACTTTCTCATTTGTTTAATTGAATTAGTAAGGAGGCGGATAGAGAACAGTACATTATAGGAAATCATGGGCATCATGACATTGAGCTCAAGTTGTCCGGCCTGAGTTGCATAAGCTACGCCAGAATCAGAGCCAATAACATGAAAACAAACCATATTTACCATCTCAAGAATGGAGGGATTAACTTTTCCAGGCATAATAGATGAACCTGGAGCAATGGCAGGAAGATTAATTTCCGACAGTCCAGTTCGTGGACCCGATGATAGCAATCTTAGGTCATTAGAAATACGAGTAAGTTCGAGTGATAAATTTCTAAAACTAGAAGATAAAGAAGAGATGTCTTTTTGACTTTGCATAGATTCTCTCAGATCTGTAGATTGTTTCAATGGAAGTTTTGTTTCAATAGAAAGTTCACGAACCATTAATTTAGAATAATTTGGATGAGTATTGATACCAGTGCCTGCGGCGCTTCCGCCAATTCCTAAGAAGAAAAGTTGTTTTTTACAATGTTGGATATCTTGAAGGCATTTGTTAATGGTAATTGAATAGGCTTTGAATTCTTGTCCAAGTGTTATTGGAACTGCATCTTGTAAATGTGTACGAGCAGACTTTAGTATTTTATTAAATTGTTTTGATTTGGATTGAAATGAAGAAGACAATAATTTTAACTCTTGTTCAAGTCGTGGAATAGAAGATAAAATAGATAAACGGATTGCAGTAGGGAAAGTATCATTAGTAGATTGAGACATATTTACATGGTCGTTAGGATGTATTGGATCATAACTCCCAAGTTTATGACGGAGTAATTGATTGGAACGATTTGCTATGACTTCATTACAATTCATATTAAAAGACGTACCAGCGCCCATTTGAAAAACATCAACTACAAATTGATCCCGAAATTTACCAGACAAAATCTCGTCTGAAGTTTTAATTATAGCAGAAGATAGTTTCTTATCAAGTAGTTTGAGTTTTGTATTAGTTTTTGCGGCTGATTTTTTTATTATAATAAAGGAATCTAGAAATTCAGGAGCGTGCATGACTCCGCTAATTGGAAAATTCTCAATTGCGCGTTGTGTTTGAATCCCGTAATAAGCAGAACTTGGTACTTTCTTTTTACCGAGTGAATCAGATTCAGTCCTATATGCCGTAACCACATGTAATTATGAAAGACAAACATATTTTACTTTTAGGATGATTTCAATATCCTGTGGCTTCTCTTTGCCTATTAATTTGATTTTTCCTTTCATATTCGGACAATATATCTTCAGGAGTTAGTCCGAGTTCAAGGGAAGCCTGAACTATGAAATGCCATATATCAATTAGTTCTTCTTTTGCAAGGTCGAGGTCAAGGGGAGAGGGTTTTTTCCACCATTTCCAAGATGTTAGTCGTTGTAATTCAATAGTTTCATGAATTATAGCAGTACACAAGACAGAAATTCTTTCGTCTTGTTTTTCAGGATAGCGATCCAATTTTAGAAGAGAAGTATAGTCAGTTTGTAACTGAAATATTTTCTTTAATATATCGTCAGATTTGAGATTATTGTTAGTCATAGTATTATTAAACAAAACATAATTTAATATCAATTACGTTAGTAATTTAATGAATATTGAGAATATTAGCAATAATATATGGATAAAGGCAATATTGTTTTTATTTACAATGATTTTCTTTTTGATTTGCGGGTTAATATTACTGAATTTCTATTTCAATACAACAAGTCCTGTATTTTTCTTACTAGAAATTCCACTTTTATTATTAATGCTGAATGTACTGAGAAAGATTGCCACATAATAAATTACAAACAATATTTAGAGGAATTAAATCTACAACACTAGCAGATGTTTTTATAGACAGGATAGTTAAAGTTGAAGATTTAGATGAATTAGTGAAACAAACAAAATACAAAGCATCTGTAGGGGGAGGAAGTATTAGAGGAATAGAACAAAGAGAAATAATAGGAGGTAATGCAACAAATATTGCATATTCTCTGGTTAAATTTGGAAGCGAAACACAATTATTTGTAATAGGAGATGAATTTGCAAAGAAAACATTAGAATTAAGATTTAAAGAATTTAACAATATAAAAATCGATGTAATAGAAGGCAAACCAGGATTTACAATTGCGTTAGAAACTAATTTTGGAAATGAATCAAACATAATGATAAGTGACGTTGGAGATATAGAGAGATTTGATGGGAAATTTATAATCGAGAAATATATCAATACAATAGAAGAGTCAGACATCGTAATAATATCAAATTGGGCGTCAAATCTCAATGGAAATCAATTAGTAGATAATATTTTTAAAAAGTCAAAGAACAGTATCAAATTACTAGATTTTGCAGATTTGACCGCTGCGACAGAAAGATTAGAAGAATTAATCAAGAATATAACAGACAACAATATAATAGACATTTTAAGTTTAAACGAAAATGAATGTCAAATATTAGGAAAGTTTTTGGGTTTAAAAGATATAAAATCACAATATACAAGTAAAGATGTTCAAGCAATTGCATTGCAAATATCCTCTAGTTTAGGGACAAGAATAGATATTCACACGCCACTAGGATCGTGTTCAGCGTTAGATGGAGATGTAGAATTCGTTGAATCATTTTCTGTAGAACCAAAAATACTAACAGGAGCAGGAGATGTTTGGAATGCTGTAAATGTGTTGTCATTAAAAAAAGGAGTGTCAACAATCAACAGACTAAACTTAGCTAACGCAGCGGCAGGAAGTTACATATCAGAATTTCATAATGGAGATTTTTCTTTAGAGAAGATAGAACAGCTATTAGAGTCAAGGAATATTTTTGTTGAAGATTTATAGAATAGATTGAAGTAATTGTGAATCGATACTGCCCAGTCGAAGGATTATAATTTCACCATTTTCGACTTTTATGATAGTAGATTCTTTAGAGTTATCTTCAATATCATTGATTAAAATAGCGTCAACGTCTGGAAGTTGCGATATTACAGAAGAAGCAGAATGATTAGAGTTATATCCAGAGAGATTTGCGCTAGTACCTACAAGATAGCCGCCACATTCTGAGATTAACAATAAAGAGTCATTATGATTAGGAACGCGTAATCCTATGAATTCAGAACCACGAGTAAGAGATTTTAAAGAATCGTCTTTAAGAGGTACAAGAATTGTCAGTGGACCAGGCCAGAATTCTTCAGCTAGTTTTAAAGAGATTTTGTCGAATGATGCAATTTTAAGAGCGGATTCAAGAGAATCGCAGAGTAAAGGTAAGGGTTTATTTTCACGTATCTTTAACTTGAATATTTTCTCGACAGAGTCAGGCATATACGGGTTGCATCCCAAACCATAAACAGTATCAGTTGGATAAGCAACTATTCCACCGTCATTTACGATTTGAGCAAGATTATGAATGTCAGGCATAGAATTTGTGAACTGATACATATTGTTTATAAGGTATATTCATTCCTAATAATCCTGCGGATGAGTATAAGTGGTCAAATCATCGAAAAAAAATTCTAACAGAGATTCTATTCAAACCATAAAAGAGAATACAAGGGTTTTTCTTAATAAATCGCCAATAATAATGGGAATAAGAATATACGTATTCGCAATAGGCATAATGATCAGTGGAATGGTTTCAAGAACATTTTTCGGTCAAGTAGTGGCGTTTATAGGAATTAACGAAGTAAAGGAAACATACAATCCTCAAGCAGTAAAAGTAACTGCAAAACAATCAATGGCATGTGCCAGAATTATTGCCCTGATTACATTATCATTAATTATGTATACTGTAATTTCTTTTACTGGTACAAGTAATTTGAACATACTGATTCCAGGATTGTTAATTGGTTTTGGAATATGTCAACAAATGGAAGGAGCTGCATTAGACGTAATAACAGAACACATGAGAAACTCAATGGGTGCATGGACTACAATATTACATGTATTTGCGAAGAAAAAAAGAGGAGAATACTGGAAAGAATTCATTGAAGAAACTGAACTTCTTTGGGCACATCCACAAATAAGACCTATGTCAGGTTCTGAAGAGGCATTAGAAAAGATTGAAGGAAAGATTTCAGAAGACAAATTAATAAGATACATGAACAAAGGCAGAGAAGAAGTGAATTATTATACGGTGATTGAAGATAATTCAAAAAGTAAAATAGAATTCTTTAATCATGCACTAGAATGGTTACACAATACGCGAGATAAGCATGATGATTTGAGCGATGTACAGCAGAGATTAGGAACTTGGAGTTATGCATTATATTTAGGGATAGGAACGATGATTTGGCTCCTGCAGCCATTTTAGTCACATATCAATTCTTTATACACAATAATCAAATCATATAGACTACCTACATTATCGAGGAATTCGTTGAATAAATTATAATGCTAAACAGCGTAGCGAAGGACAAGCCTAGAGAAATATTGAATATAGATTATACAGGGAATTCAGAAATAGGTAATGGAGAAGGAAAGTATCATGATTACAATAGATTAAACAATCTAACTAGTAAAGAATGGATAAAGTTCCAGAAAAGTTGGTTCATAGTTAATCCAAAGTCCAGAAAAAAAGATGTAATGATGCATCCAGCAAAGTTTCCCGAGGAATTAATTGAAAATTTCATAAGGTTCTTTACAAAAGAAGGTCAGACTATATTTGATCCGATGGTAGGTACTGGAAGCACATTACTTGCAGCAATGAATACAAATAGAAATGCAATCGGCATTGAGTTGTCTAAAAAATATGCAAAAGTAGCTGCGCAAAGAGTAAATGATGAAAGTGAAACGATGAATAATCCAGGAAACAGGAATAACATCAAGTTATACAACGGGGATGCCCGAATGTTGGACAAAATAATAAGTTCAGACATTGATTATTGCATAACTTCACCGCCATATTGGGACATGTTGAGAGAGAAAGGATTTGAAACACAGAAAACTAGAGAGAAGATGAACTATGATACATATTATTCAGAAGATGAACGCGATGTAGGAAATATAGAGGATTATATGAGATTCTTAGAAGAATTAAGCGAGATATATTTGAAAGTTTATGATGTAATGAAAATTGGTGGATATCTAACAGTGATTGTTAAGAACATAAAGAAAGGCGGGAAGATATACCCATTAGCTTGGGATTTAGCCAAGAAACTTGATTTCTTTACATTGAAAGATGAAAAGGTATGGTGCCAAGACAATGTGAAATTAGCTCCGTATGGGTATGGATATTCGTGGGTAAGTAACACAGTTCATCATTATTGTTTAATTTTTAAGAAAGAATGATTCATTAAATATAGAATATTTTGCCCCAGTAGCTCAGATCGGCCAGAGCGACTAAACAATGTCGAACCTCGTAAGTAGTAGGTCCTGGGTTCAAATCCCAGCTGGGGCTTGATTTATATGATGATAAATTGTAAATTTAGGTATGGAAATATTTAGTTTTGCAATTTTGGCTTTTTTGATGGGAATTAAACATGCTTTTGATACAGATCACGTTCTAGTAGTTTCGAATTTTTTATCTAGATCAAAGAGATTAAATGAGTCTCTAAATATCAGTCTGAGTTGGGGAGTTGGACATATGTTGGCCGCAGGAATAATTACAGTGATTATATTCTACAATATGAATTCATTTCCTGTAATAATGTTACTAGAGAATTTTGAGATAATAGTAGCAACCGTCATGATAGCAATGGGAATAATTAGTTTAACAATAGGAATTCCCTTACAGCATAAACATGAACACAATCACGATGGAATGAAACATGAACACACTCATACACATCGAATAGGAGGATTTATGAATAAAGATTTGAAATCACATCATGCATCATTTGGAGTAGGAATAATACATGGACTAGCGAGTAACGACGAATTATTTATTATATTGATTTTAGGACTAGGGATTGGTTCAATCACTACGTTACTCGGAGCATTATTTTTATTTTCAACAGGAGTAGTTTTAGGAATGGTCATATTCAGTGCATTAGTATTTAGATTTTCAAATATCATATCAAAGAATTTTAAATTGATGCTGAATTATGGATTTGCAATATCGGCAATAATATACGGATTATATTTACTAAGTACAAATACAAGTTTGACAATAATCAAATACTTACTCTAAGAAGATAGCAGGTCTCATAGGTCTAGAATAAATAGAACGATTTTTGGGATCGTATAGATTAGAATCATCTTCAGAGAATAAATCAACCCGAATATTATTTTGTAGTTTATAGAATGATTGAAGTTCTTTAAGAATTTGATTTTCATTTAACTGTCCAATGTTCAGAATACGTGATTTAGAATACGAGTCCATATTAGATAGTTCCTTAAACAAACTTTGACAGAATTTAGGAATGTGTTTCTTGAATTCAGAATAATCAGGATTATTTAAACTAGTTTCAATCAAATCTTTAAGATTAAATTGGTCTTTTTGTAATGCAGATAAGAATATCTGCCATTTCCAGTTAGCGGGAATGTATATACAGATGCGTTGTGTTTGAATTTTTGTAACTTTAAGGATATTATTAATATCTTCGATTGTATTTTTAATTAATTCTTCAGATAATTCAGCATTTTCATCAATTAAATTGTCATCGGCATTGGGCCAGCTTTCAAGAGTAATAGATGTGTCATGGCCAAGAATTTCCCAGATTTCTTCACAGAAATGTGGTGCAAAGGGAGCAAGTAATTTGATTCGAGTTTCAAAGAAATATTTTAGAAATGAATTTTTTTCGTCGTTAGAGATAGTGGTTCTTCTATTATACCATAACAAATCGATGTCAAGGAGATAGATTATATGATGAAGGGATTCTCTTACACGAAGTTTATTCATAGAATCAGTGGTGACGTTAATTGTTCGTTGTAATCTGCTCAACATCCATTTTTCAATAGAATTAGATTGATTAATATCATAATCAGATGCGGTTTTGATTTCTTGGACAACCGTGTAGATTCGATTAAGTCGTTCATTAAAAGATTTTACTAATTCTAAACTAAAATCAGCGTCTTGAAGAAGTTCTGCAGCAGACATAATTCCTAATCGAATAGGATCAGCCCCATATGTTTTTACAGCCTGTCTAAGTGGTATTATATTGCCAAATGATTTAGACATTTTTTTACCGTCCATTAAGACAGAACCGTTAACAACTATTTGCTGTGGCCAATGGTTTTTAGGAAAAATAGCTGAATGATTGAAAACAAAGAATGTTAAATGATTAGGTACAAGATCACGGCCAGAATGTCTGCTATCAAGTGGATAAAAATATAAGAATTCGTTTCGAAGTTCGTTGATAGTATTTTCGTCAATTCCCGTACTGTTAGAAACAGAATTGCATTCGCCAATACCTAATAAGACGTAATCAAAGAATTCTTCGGAAAGTTTTGATGAATCAATATTTTGTTCTTTAATCAATCTTGAAATCGTATAATATGCCATATAGATAACAGAATCAGACAGGCTTTCTATTATCCAATCAGTGTCCCAAGGAAGAAGAGTGCCAAGACCAGAGTTGCGTGCACAGGCTTTTTCATGAAGCCAGTCAACAGTATTATGAAATTCCACGGTAATTTCGTTAGGTACAAGTGACATGGAATCGATTGAAGAATGGGCTTTTTCTTTCCATTCTGGCAATCCATAGTCTATAAACCATTGATCTTCAAACATTTTTATGATGCATTCAGTACCACATCGGCATATTACAGGACTGTTCATTATTTCGTACAATTTAGTAGCAATCCCCATTTGAATCAAATCATTCTTCACTTTGTCTTTGGCGGTTTTAGCAGGTAGATCTGCATAATCACCTGCAATAACTAGCATTGTACCAGATGTGAATTCAAGATTGTAGAGTTCTTTTGTTGCTTCTACTAATTTAGGGTCATCTTGATTTTTTATAGATAGTTCGGAGACAAGTTGTTTAGCAGGGGTATTGTTGTATTTTTCAGTTTTAATTACATCAATTGGAGCAAGATTATTTGTATCTATTGTAGGGTATTTGCTAAGTAAATCACTGTTAAGTGTAAAATCAATAATTGCCTGATAATCATATGGAGCATGAGAAGGGACAGACATTACAAGACCAGTACCATTTTTTGAGTCTACAAAAGAAGCAGGTAATAATTGTATTTTCATGTCTGTAAATGGATTTTCAGTCCATTTACCAATGAGTGAATCTCCTGAAATAGTTTCCAAAGAACTATCAGTAACAAGATGTTCAAATTTAGACATCGAGTCGCGGCTTACGATCCATTTTTCATCATTCAATGAAATTTTTACATATTCGATTTCAGGGTTAATCCAGAGATTAGTAACGCCGAAAATAGTTTCTGGGCGGAGTGTGGCAGTGACTAATTTTGCATCTTCAAATGTGAATTTTATAATGGTATATTCTCCAATATCAGGTTCTACATCGCCCAAAGTATCATGCTGACCTACAGGATTACCATCGTTAGGACACCAACCCACAGGATGGCTGCCACGGGTAATAAAACCACCAGAGTTTAGTTTTTTAAATTGCCATTCAATAAAACGACTATATGCACCGTCGATAGTAGTAAATTCACGCCTCCAATCTATTGAATATCCCATCTCAATCATACCCTGTTTGATTTCATTATGGAAGTATTGTGCAATTTTTATAGGTTCATCTAGTTCTTTGACTACGGACATTGGGATATTGTAGACATCTAGAAAGGCATTTATTAATTCAGGGTCGTTTTCGGCAAGTCTTTTTGTCATTGCAAGTATAGGAGTTCCAGTATAGTGAAAAGCCATAGGAAATAATACATTAAATCCAAGCATTCGTTTATACCGTGCATAAACATCTGTTAGTGTATAGGTTCGTCCATGTCCAATATGTTGAGGTGAATTCGGGTATGGATAAGCTACAGTGAGAAAGAACTTAGGTTTTGTATTATCAACATTTGTATTATGAAGAGATTCATTTTCCCATTTGTTCCTCCATTTATGTTCAATATCTGGCCAATTTATTGTCAAGAAATCACACCTTTATTTTACATTAACAATTGATTGAACAGTATTAATGATTGACTCATTGTCAGAGATTTTAGAACAGCCACCTTGAGCAAATCGTTCATTACCGCCACCAGAACCTCCAAAAGATTTGGCAATTTGACGGGCTAAATCAACTGCTTTGTATTTTTTGTTGATTTGTGCTCCACAGAAAATAAATAATCGAGAATTATTATCTTCATTTATTATTCCAACATAAATTAGATTATCAAGTTTGTTAATACAATGCTCGCCAACAAGAATATGAAAGTCGGCATCTACGCCATCCCAATCAATAATAGATAATTTAATGTCAGAAATTGAAGTTGAAGTGTCGTCAAGAGAATTATAAATAATGTCGGCAAGATGATTTTTCACTAGAGATTTAGAATTTCTTTTTAGTGTGTCATTATCTTGGATTAAATCATCAATTGTTTTAGTGAGTTTACCGATTGGAACAGAAAGATTGTTGCTAATAGACGATAATAATTCATTCTGTTTTTGGATATAATTGATTGCAGTTTCTCCCGCTACGTATTCAAGGCGTTCGACGCCATCTTGAACTCTTTCATTTTTAATTATTTTAATCAAACCCAATTCTCCTGTACGAGAGACATGAGTACCTGCACAGGCTTCAACATCCCAAGTTTCAATATCTTGTACTCGGATATTTTTTCCAGGTGCAATACCACCCTGATAAATTGAGAAACCGTATTTCTTTTCTGCTTCACCTCGGTCTAAAACCAATTTATGAACAGGTAAATTTTGTCTAATAGCATCATTTGCTAGTTTTTCTATTTCTTCAATTTGTTTCAGCGATAAATGTTCAAAATGTGTAATATCAAGACGTGCTTTGTCCACATCTTTAAAAGCAGAAGATTGCCATATCCATGAACCGAGAGCCCGCTTAGCAGCGCCCAACATTACATGTGTTGCAGTATGATGACGAGTAAGAATTTGTCGACGCGTTTCATTTATTTTTCCTTTAAGCACAGTGCCAGCCTCAATATCAGCCTTGTTAATTTTATGTAAAATTACTTGTCCATATTTTTCAACGTCAAGGACTTCATGATTATCGAGAGTGCCAGAATCAGGTTCTTGACCGCCAGCACGTGCATAAAATGCAGTTTGATCCAATACAACAAATGAGTGTTTAGAATCATGAAATACTTCGAGTACATTGCCATCGAATTCAGTGAGTTCTTGATTTTCATAAAACAACGGTCGAGTTTCGGGCAATTCGTCAATATCAAAAGTTCGTTTAGATTTTTCAGTTTTGTTAAGAATATGTCGTTCGGTGACTTTGGCATAGAAATTAGCAGGGATATCAATATCTAGACCTTGATCTTTGATAAATTCAGGGGTAATTCCGTCTGAATCGTATAATTTGATTAGAGTTTCTTCGTCGATAGATTGATTTGAATTTTGCATATTAGAAACAGTTTTTTTGATTCTTTCCTGTGTATTGTCGTACCGTTTCTCTTCCACTTCAAGGATTTTTAATATCTCATTTCTGTGTTCTTTAAGTTCAGGGTAAATTTGAGACAAATAATCAATATGCCAATCTGCAATCTCCCCTAGCTCAACATCCCATTTTTGGGAGTGAATTTTAGAGAGGGATCTTCTAAGCAAGACCCTGAGATTATAACCACCTCCTACATTACTCGGTAAGGCTCCATCACTAATTGCAAAGACAAGGGTTTTTACATGGTCAAGAACAGCAAACATAGATTCAAATGGGGTGATTTTTTCAAGCAGTGTATCTTTGTCGATGCCAAGTTTTTCTGCTACTTGTTTACGAGTAATTTCAATATCGGAGACTTCATCTAGATTCAACATACCAGAATACTTTGAATAATTCTTAAAAAAATCTTGGTCATAGGTAATATTACACTTATCAATCATATGATTAATTGTGCTGCCAAAAACTGCTTCATAAGCAGTAGGTGTGCCTTGAGTAAGCCAACTAAAACGCTCTAAACCTGCACCCATATCAATAATCTTATCATCCATAGTTTTGTAATTAGTTGGATCTCCTTCAAATTGAGTAAATACAGCATTACCTAATTCTAAACCACGAACATAATATTCTAGAGAATATCCAAAAGCACCGTAACCAACCCATACATCTTCTTTGAATACGATTTCTTTCTTAGGGATGCCAAAAACACTATTCAATAATCCATAATCAAGATCTATACATTCATCCTTCCAGTATCCTTTTTCGTTTGCAACACAATGCTGACCAATCATTACGAAAGATGTGAAATGCTTACCGCTAACTCCAACGTTTTCGATATCGTTAAACCGTAAACACATTTGTGGAATAATTAATTGGTTCTCGGGAAATTCAAATGCAATTTTGCCTCCTTCAATTCGTTGGAAATCAACAATAGATGCAATAGTAAAATACAAATCAGGTCGCCATCTGGCAACAACAGGGTATCGATTTACACTTGTATGATTATTTTTAACGAAATAGTCTTCTATGGCTTTCCAACATTCAGCATAATCAAGTTTTTTTGATGTTGGAGAGTCGTTTATGAAGCCATATTGCTCACAAGGTTGTTCTGGACAAGTGAAACGGGATTCATCAGCAGTCCAGAAAAAATTATCGCAATTTTGACATTGTTTTCGTATAAAACCTTCTTTTTCGAATAAATTAACGCTATAATAATTCTTATAATCTGAAGAAAATTTCTTCCGAAGAAGGTCTTTATTCATACTAAATAAAGATAGTAAGTTTTGCTTATTAATAGCTCGATATAAGGGCATACAAGTCAAAAATAAGAAAATCAGATAATTTTCAAAAATATTTTAAACCTTATATGGGTGGAAAAAAATTTCTATCCTTATACAAATGGAATACATTTATGCGGCTTTGCTTTTGCACAAGCTTGAACAAAAAATTGATGAGGATACTGTAAAAAAAGTAATTACATCAACAGGTGTAGAACCTGATGAAGTTAAGGTCAAGGCATTGGTCTCAGCGTTAAGCGAAGTAGACATTGAAGATGCATTGAAAAACGCAGCTACTACAGCAGTAGCAGCAGCTCCTGCAGCGGCACCAACAGAATCATCTGGTGAAGCAAAAGCAGAAGAAAAGAAAGAAGAAGAAAAAGACGAGAAGAAAGAAGAAGAAGCCATGGAAGGCTTAGCTAGTTTATTCGGTTAAACTAAATATAATCTTCTTAAACTTTTATTTGAATTCTTTACCAAATTATCTAATGTAAGTTATAATGTAAGTTAT
>CAZKFJ010000002.1:79502-101568 GCA_964552125.1 uncultured Nitrosopumilales archaeon
ACTTTTATTTGAATTCTTTACCAAATTATCTAATGTAAGTTATAATGTAAGTTATTAATTTACTAATTTATTTAATGCTTCAGCTTCCAAATGTTTCTTAACAAGGATAGATGAAACAGTTTCTTTGGTAATATAATTAGATTCAATAGAAAGATTTTTAGAATTACTAAATGCTTCAGCTAGCAAAAGTGGAACAGTTTCTTTGGCAATATATTCTTGTTTTAGTGCGAAATTAAGGGCATTATTGAATGAACCAATCAGGTTATTACGATATTCATCTAGATCTATAGCGACGTCTTTAGCAGGATATATCAGGCCATCCATATATGCAATGTCGATTGCAACTCCCGCTTTAATTGGTTTAATATTAAGTTTTGACAATAACGCAGCAAGAGAACCCTTGATTGCATCTCCTTCTTTTGCGACAACAGTGTCTTCACTTACAGCAATACTGCCTGCGTCAATACGAGTAGGAATATTAAATTCTTTAAATGCACTAAGATCAGGACCAGGTTGCATTCCTGTATTACCTGCTGGAACTACAATTTCACCTGATGCAATATCGCCATCACGTGCAGGAAGGTCAACTTTTCCTTTTTCCAATAAGAGAAATAATTTGAATGGGTCCATATTGGTAAATATGAAGGCTTTTTGTTCTGAAACGGCTTCGACTAGTTTATCAGAATTAGCAACTTTCGAGTCATTGACGCCACGCTTAGCAAGAGTATTTTTTACAACCCTGATTTTAAGATCGTCTTTAAAGGATTTTCTTAATTGCATTAACTGAGTAGCGCGGACTTTATAGAGATTACAAAAAGCAGTTGTATTATTAGATTTAATTAATTCAGATATTTCATTAATGGTATCTGTTTTCCACTGTGGGAATTTAGTCTTAGTCTTAGTAACGGACATCAGACGGCCTCCTGTGCAGAAAGATTAACAGGGGGAGACATTGAAAGTTTTATAACAAATCCTTTTAGATTTTTCTCGCTATTAGGAAGTTTTGAAGTAACGGTATTGATAATCAGTAATGCATTTTCAACAATTTGTTCGTCGTTCATATCTTCGTCTCCTAATTTTGTAGACAAGGATAGAGTTCTACCACGTATTCGAGTAGCAGTTTTATATTTATTGATCATGTTTTCAATAGGAGTGTCAATGGTTATGGGTAAAGGCATTCTTCCTTTAGGTCCAAGGAATTTACCCAATACTTTACCAACTTTAGGCATTGCAGCAGTTTCAGCTAAAAAGAAATCATAAGAATAGGCAATTTTGCGGGCTGAACGTTTATCATCAGACATTTCATCAATCTTAGTAGTTTCAAGAACTTGATCTGCGTCAGTTTTTGCTCTTAAACTAAGATCGCCAGATGCAATTACACAAACTTTGGATTTATTTTGTGGAGGATTTGGAAGAAAAATAGTTTCATTAAGGTTAATTTGATTCTTTTTTACATCTATATCTTTAAGGTTTATCACTAATTCAAAAGATTGTTTAAACTGACGTTTAGTAGAGGCAGAACGTGCCTTTTTTACAGTTTCTAATATTGGTTGTGATTTGACCATTTATTTCACTTTAATATAATACTCTCAGGACTTCCATTTTATAAATTTTTTATAATAATCAATTAAATGATTCATCCCATTTTCCATCGTTAATTTCTGCAAAAAGGTCTTTTGGTTCTTTATTTTCTACAGTAATTCCCATACTCACGCATGTACCTAGCAATTCCTTTACTGCACTTTTAATAGTAGTAGCATAAGATTGGTCAATCTTAGTATTAGCAATTTTCACTAATTGATCCATATTAAGATTTCCAACTTTTTCACTATTTGGAGTGCCAGAGCCTTTTTCGACACCTAGTGCTTTAGCTAATAATGCAGATGATGTAGGTATGCCGACTTCGACCTCAAAGGTTTTCTTTGAAACCTGCACAATAATTTTAACAGGAACTCGCATTCCAGAGTATTCCTTAGTTTTTTCATTAATGTCATTTACAATAGCCATAACATTAAGACCCAATGGTGCAAGGGAGGGACCTAATGGTGGTCCAGCGTTAGCTTGTCCACCTGCAACAAGTAAAGGAATTATTTTTTCATCGCCCATATTAATTCTCATCCCTAGATTTTTCAACAATGCGAATTCCATTCACGTCGACAGTAACAGGAAGTTGATATGGAGCGTCAAGTAGTAGTATAGTTACTTCAGAACGTCCAGCCTCAACACGTGTGATTTTAGCTCGCATATTTTTAAATGGGCCACTAGTAATTTCTACCACGTCATTAATTGAAATTTCCGATACTATTGAACGAGTAATAAGAAACTTCTCAATATCTTCATATGGAACAATACCAGGAATCATATTTTTTACATGTTTAAATCCGGAAATTGCATCAGACACTACTTGTGCATTAGGAGCTTCGAAAAATACGTAGCCCTTGAGAGATTCGATAACAACAATAGAGCGAATAGGTGATTTAATGGATGATTCATCACGCTCTAAACGATTGCCGACGAATTTTGCAACGTTTTGTTCTTGGCCGCCAGTTGTTTTCACTGCAAAAAATCTACTTTGAATTTGAGTACTCATCATATATCACGTTAACCAGTCAATCTGAATAATGAGCCGACAAGTTGGATAACATATCCAATAGTGCCAACAATACTCATTCCAATAATTGTAAGTTTAAGATATAAGAAAAACTCAGTTCTATCAGAACGCTTCGCTAATTTGAGCGTATGTATGCATGCATTTATGAAAGAAACTATACCAGCCAACTTATTCTTTGTTGAATGATAGATTATATTTGATAAACTTTTTGTTATAAGTAGAAAAAGATGAATAACGTCATTAGAAAATCGACCCTAATTCTATCGAAAATGGATAAAGCCAGTATGACAATGTTAGAAAGACTAAAGGAAATAGAGGATTTTGACAATATTGGTGAATCTGAAGAATATATCAAGTTACAGAGTGAAAATAGGACATTAATTGTATTGAATGAGGAGATGATCTATTACAACAATATAGAGGAAATAGAGAATTCGGATAGATTTGTATTTTTATCTAGGCATGTAAGTCAGAGCAAGAAGCCAACGTTAACGGCTCATTTTCTCGGAAATCCTTCAAATGAATCTCCGTATGGAGGAGAAACCATGCAACTAGCTGCAACCTGTCCCGAATTAATGAAAAATTATATGATGAAACTAAATATGCAAAAAGATAATCTATCAGAATATGAAATTAGTCTAGAAGCTATTCATCATGGTCCAACAAATATTTCAAAACCGTGCATATTTATAGAAATAGGTTCAGATCTTGAACAATGGAAAGATGAAAGGGTTGCAGAAATTGTTGTAAGAACGGTAATTAATTCCATAGAAAATCAAATTGATGTAAATAAAGTAGGAATAGGTTTAGGAGGACCGCATTATTCAAAGAAATTTACAGAATTATTGTTTAATACAGAATATGCAATTACAGGATATATTTCACGGCACTACATGAATTATTTTAATCAAGACATACTAAAACAAATGATTGAAAAGTGTGAACAAGAAGTAAAATTTGCCATTGTAGACAAGAAAGGAATTGGAAAAGAGAGAAAAAGAGTTTTGCAATTATTAAAAGATAATAATCTAGAAATAATATTTATTTAGATTCTTCAGAAGTGTCTTCTTTAGGAGCAGGTGTGCCAATTGGCGGAGGTCGAGGTTTAGTATCTGTTGGAGATTCTCCAGAAGGAGTAGAAGTAATTGGTTTAGGTCGGGGTTTAGTAGCTACTGTAGATTCTTGTTTAGGAAAAATTGCATAATATAGTTTTTCCAATGGCGAGATAAACGGATTAACAAATCGGGCAATTTTTAGATTTCTAACAACAGGAAGTAATGACATCATACCAGCTTGATCTTTTGTTCCAGTTGTAACTTCTTTGAATTGCTTAAATAAAGGAAATTTAGAAATAGTAGTTTTTTCAGTTTCGTTTTCCCAAAGAAACAGACCAACGAGTAAACCATTTAGAAGAATAAAGGGCAAGCCCAAAGGCAAGGCAGCTTCCTTTGCAATTAATTCCCCATATTGCATACCTTTGATGGGATCAATTAAAGCAGTGAAAAATACATTAACTGCTTGAACGGAATTAACTTGTCCAAGGCTTATACTAGCTGCTTCAAAAAGAGGTGGAAGGATTATGAAGAATATTGGGAAAACAACTAATGGAAGTAACATCATAGTCCAGAATACAAGCTCAAGTAAAGATTTAAGCCATTTCTCAAATTCAAAAGTGTTTTGTTCTGATATTTTTCGTCCCCTCTAACTAGGAAATTTTAATCTTTAATTTTAATCTTTCTATTAATTAGACAATTACTCGTTGGTTTTATTAGGCCACATCATATCTCTGAGCTTTTTACCAGTAGATTCGATTTGATGTGAAGCAATTTCATCAAGATATTTGTCAAATGACTGTTTTCCTTCCTTATTGTATATATTTCTCCATTCTTCGGCAAATTGACCGGATTGTATTTCGTCAAGAATCTTTTCCATTTCATCTCGAGATGATTTGTTGATAACACGGTCTCCTCTAGTCAATCCTCCATATCGAGCGGTTTCACTAACTCGTTGATACATTCCTTTAAGACCATATTGTTGTACCAAATCTACAATAAGTTTGAGCTCGTGAAGACATTCAAAATAAGCAATTTCAGGTTGATAGCCACGATTAACTAATGTTTCAAAAGCATTCTGTATCAGAGAAGCGGCACCACCACAGAGATCTGCTTGTTCTCCAAATAAATCAGTTTCAACTTCTTCTTTGAACGTAGTTTGTAAAAGACCTGCACGTGCACATCCAAGACCTTTGGCAATAGACAAAGCACGATTTAATGCATTATTAGTAAAGTCTTGTTCAACAGCAACTAAAGCAGGAGTTCCAAAATTATCAAGATATAATTCGCGAACACGTCTTCCAGGAGCTTTGGGAGCAACCATCAAGACATCAACCCATTCAGGGGGTTTAACCCATTGGTAATTAATTACCAGCCCATGAGAGAAACCAAGTGCATTACCTTCTTTAAGATGTGGTGCAATTTGTTCTTCGTAAACTTTAGGTTGTTGCATATCGGGAACTAAAATATGAATTATATCTGACTGCTCAGCGGCCTCAGACACTTCCATTACATTATGTCCATCGTCTAGAGCTTGTTGCCAACTAGAACCGCCTTTTCGTAGACCAACAATAACATTAAGGCCAGAATCTTTTAGATTAGAAGCTTGTGCAGCTCCTTGAATTCCATAACCAATAACCGAAATAGTCTCGTTCTTTAATTGCGACATATCAACATCGTCGTCATGCCAAACTTGAGCCATGTTAAAGAAAATTCTTAATCTAATTATTAAGTCTATTTGTTATAATAATTTAAGACACCCAATGTATTAGTTTCATATAGTGATTAACGAAAAAACTAAGCCAATTATTGAACATGTAGGAGAATTAAGAAATCGTTTCATAAGAATCATGGTCTCGATATTAGTATGTACTTTTGCATTGTTTGCGCTATCGACAAGGAATATAACACTAGATGGAAGGAATTTTGTAATACCGTACCCAAACATTTACAACAATATGGCATCTCAGATAATTACAATTCTACAGGATATTGTTCTTCCTGAATATGTAAGAGTGATTTTAACTACTCCGGGACAAGCGTTATCAGCACAGATATATGTCGCAATCATGTGTGGAATAGTTATTTCTATTCCTCTGATACTTTGGGAAATAATAGGATTTGTAAAGCCAGGATTATACAAGAATGAGATAAAATTGCTTAGAAATTTGCTAGCACCTTCTTCATTTCTATTCTTTGTAGGAGCAGTATTTGCACTATTTGTAATGATACCCATGACAATGGAATTTTTGTACAAATATGGAGTTGCATTGGAGGCGGAAACCTATATTACAATAAATGAATTTGTGTCGTTCATAGTGTTTTTTATGATGGCATTCGGATTAGCGTTTCAATTACCGATAGTTATGTGGTTAACAACAAGATTGGGGTTCATTAAAAGTACATTTTGGAGAGACAATTGGAGATACACACTTGTATTTCTTGTAGCAATTGGAGCAGTAATTACACCGGATGCGAGTGGAATTACAATGTGGCTAATTACAATTCCAATGATGTTATTATATTTTATTGGGTATTTAGCTTCAAAAAATACTAAATCAACAAGAACAAGATCGTAAGGGACGAACTCACTTACTCAAGATCCTCGTCATCAAATCAGAGGGCTTTGTCGTCATTGTTCATCCCAACATATAATTGAGACCATGTATATTTATTGATAAATTATTGTTATGAGTTCAGTTTACGCTGAATAGCTTCTCGGAGTTGATCTTCGTTCTTTGTAGTGGCATCTATGCCTAAGGCTGATGCAGATTTTTGTAATTCATATTTTGACACACTCTTAGAGGGAGCAGTAGTTTCGAATTCAGAATAAGATTTAACCTCTCGTTCGAAATCAGACTTACTTTTCTGAAATTCTCCCATAGCTTTTCCCAAGTTTCGGGCTAATTCAGGAAGTTTATCAGTTCCAACTAGAAAGATTCCCACGGCGAGAACAATCCAAATCCATTCCATACCACCAACGGCCATAAATTTAATTATACTTGATAAAAGAAAAGGTTTTTTAATTTAGAACAATCAGTGGAATTAATGGCATTCATAAATACAATCCCAGAGATAACAATTTTTATTATTGGGTTATCCATAGCCATTTCTTTAGGTTCAGTTTTAACTAGAAGGCAGTTTACTGATGTCGAAAAAACAAAAAAACAACAGAAAGAGGTATCAGAATATAATAAACAGTTAAGAAGTGCAATGATGAAAAGAGACAAGCCACTCGAAGCAAAATTGAAGAAGAAAGAGCCTCAAATGAAACAGATGCAAGCAAAATTGGCCAGAGATAGTTTAAAACCCACGTTCATATTCATTGTACCGCTTCTATTGGTATGGACTTTTGTATTGCCTGAAATAATTGGCCCTGATTGGTTCAACGTGCCTGCAGCATCATCTCCAATTTCAATGAATTTGATAATGTTTGAAACGCAAAGAGTAACCTTAGAATCTGGAGAAGTTTATGAGTACGGAGTTCCTACATTTTTCTGGTATTTGATTAGTTCGATATCAGCGCAAGGAATGATCATGAAATTAATGAAGATGACTTGAGATAGTCTAAAGAAGTACATTGCCGCCATCAACAACAATCGTTTGTCCGTTAACAAAACTGAAATCGTCAGTAACAAGATTAGAACAGATATTAGCAACGTCTATTGGTTCGCCCCAGCGTTTGACTGATGCTTCATTGGCAAGTTTTTGTTGAGTTTCATTATCAAAATGATCAAAGGTAGCAGAACTTTTGATGTTGCCTAGTGCTAAGCAATTTGTGCGAATATTATATTTTCCATATTCCAGAGCAAGATGTTTAGTAAGACCCAACAGTCCTGCTTTAGCAATAGTATAAGGTGAACCTTTATCATGACCTGCAATGGCAGGAGTTGATGAAATATTAACAATATTACCAGAATTAGATTCTTTCATAACGGGTATGACAGCTTTGCAACAGCGAATACTACCGATTAAATCAGCGTCAATTACGTTTTTAAAACTTTCAACATCTATATCATTAAAAGAAGAATCCCAGTATTCAGAAACGAGAGGAAAGCCAGCATTATTAATTAGAATATCGATTTTTCCATAGTGGTTTTTTGTAGTTTGAATAAGGTTAGAAACATCGTCGTCGTTAGTTACATCAGTTTTTATTGCAATAGGGTCAGTTTCATATGAAGCAAGTCCATCTACAATTGCCTTCGCGGAAGACAGATTTCTTGAAGTTAC
Source organism: uncultured Nitrosopumilales archaeon (assembly GCA_964552125.1). GTDB lineage: Archaea > Thermoproteota > Nitrososphaeria > Nitrososphaerales > UBA57 > UBA57. The sequence continues at coordinate 87,396 of CAZKFJ010000002.1, forward strand.
AACTACATGAGCCCCTTTTTGGGAGAAAACTTCAGCTATAGATTTTCCAATTCCTTTTGTAGAACCAGTAATAATAGCAACTTTATTGGATAATTCACCCATCAAAATTATAGGTAAGAAATTAGAATTTGAACTTTTCTATATCTCGTACAGCGGAGATTTATATCATTAATAATTATGAGGAATGATGGCACAAGTCTATCCAGAACCTACAGTAGGAGCCTTGATTATCAATAACAAAAAAGAGATTTTATTAGTAAAATCTCATAAGTGGTTGAATAACAAGTATTCAGTTCCTGGAGGACATGTTGAAATTGGTGAATCATTTGAAGAAGCAATAATTAGAGAAGTTAAAGAAGAAACAGGACTTGACATAGTGCCAAAAAGATTATTTATGATTCAAGAATGTGTTCAGCCAGAAGAGTTTTTCAAGAAAAAACATTTTATTTTCTTCGATTATATTTGTTATACTGAAGATACAAGGGTGGAATTAGATGAGAGAGAGTTACAAGAATATAAGTGGTTCATGATTGATGAAATAAATGAAGATCTTTTAGAGTCGTATACAAGAAATATGATATCAAGGTTTAGAGAAGATCAGGACATTAATAATAAGAGAATTTATACGATTAAGAAATAACTAAGAAAGTTCTACGTTATTACCAATTCCTTTGTCGATAGCTTCGTTATAGATTAAATTGGCGGTAGAAATATCCTCCAAGGACAATCCCATGGATTTGAAGAGAGTAATATCGTCATCACTGGTTCTTGTCGGAGTCTTTCCAAGTATAACATCGGCAAGTTCAGCAAAGATATTGTCTTTAGTTATACCACCAGCTTCACGAAGAGCAGTATTAATTTCATCAACAACGACTTTACTTCGTTGAATTGTAGTGGAATCGACTTCAGAGCTTTCTTTAGTGTGAGCTCCAATACAATTAATATGAGTGCCAGAATTAATATTGGTGCCGTCAAATAACGGTGATGGCGAACTAGTGGCAGTGACGATGATATCAGTATCAATTACTTTGTTAATATCCTGTTCCACAGTTATTGGAACGTCCAGTTCACGTTCAAGAGATTTAATGAATTCAGTTTTTTTATTTGCAGAAGGGCTATTAAGAATTATTCGAGAAATGTTACGAACAGAACAGACAGCCATTAATTGAAAACGAGATTGATAGCCTGAGCCAAATATACCAACGGATTCAGAGTCTTTTCTAGACAAATATTTGGTTGCAACTCCAGTAACAGCGCCTGTTCTCATTCCCGTAATAAGAGAACCATCCATTATACAAATTAATTCTCCAGTATTAGCATCAGTAAGGGCGATAACACCTTGAGTCGTAGGTTTATTTAATTTGGCGTTTTCGGGAAAGACTGTTACGATTTTAGTACCTAAGGCTTTCATGCCACTCATGTGAGCAGTCATTACTCCATACCAACCGTTTTTGTCTTCTACGATAACAACGCCACGATCGGGCATTTTAACATCATTATTAGATAATTCAATGAAGCTTTGTTCCATAGTTTTAATATTAGATTCCATTGTTAGTAATGAAGAAACATCTTTATGCGTGAGTAAAAGAACCATATAATCGCCTAAATAGATACTTCTTCAATAGCTTGAATTAATTTATTATTTTCGTCGGGTAGACCAATATTAATTCTTATGTAATTTTCTAAACCTTTGGTTCCACTTACATCCCGTACTACAATGCCTTTATGAAGTAATTTTTCATAAATGTTGGATCCGTCATAATTAGTGAATTTTAATAGCATGAAATTGGATGTGCTTGGGACAATTTCAACGTTATTAATTTTAGATACGCGATCAATAAATGATTTTTTTTCTGATAAGATTTCTTTAACGTTATTTTCAATCCAGTTAATGTTATTTAGAGCAATTCTAGATAAATTAACTGAAAGTTCTCCAACACTGTTAGGAGGTCTAACTTTATTCAATAAAGAGGTCGTACTGTTTGAAGCAATCAAATAGCCAACTCTCAGACCTGCAAGACCAAAAGCTTTAGAAAAAGTTCTGACTACGATAAGATTATCGTAACTAGTAACTAAATCAGAAACGGTGCGGTCTGTAAATTCAAAATAAGCTTCATCAACAACTATTGGAACGTCAGAATTCTTTAGGAGTTGTTCGAGGGAGTTCTTGTTTACAAGATTGCCAGTAGGATTATTCGGACTGCATAGTACAATCAGACTCGTATTAGTATCGATATTTTCTGAGATTTTTGTAAAATTATCGGAGAAATCAGGGTTTCGTGTTATTTCTTTAACATTTCCCCCAAGAATCTGTATCATTTTTTCGTAATAAGAATAGGTAGGAGTAGAAAGAATGACGTCGCTATTAGGTTCGATAAACAAGGAACCAACCATAAATAGGCCTTCATCTGCGCCGTTAGTTAATATTAGGTCGTCGACGTCACATGAACAATAATCGGCAAGTAATTTACGGACTGAAACATATGAAGAATCAGGATATCGATTAATCTCCAAATTGTCAAATTCATTACTGAGTTGTTTGAGCCATTCTATAGGAGTTTTATGAGAAACATTAGTATCAAACCGAATTATCTCATCAGGGTTTTTTCCTATAGAATTAGCAATATCATCAGTAGATGGTTCCCAGCTATAAGGAACAAAATTTTTCAAGAATTTCCTAATTTTCATATCGTATTGTAACAATAATTAGTTCTTTATATTGTATTAATTCATTTTGAAGAATTTTTATTTAAGTTAATTTTTAGAAGATCAAGATTTAGCAATGAAGAAAATGCAGAATGAGACACTAATTGATCTTCGTCAGATGTGGCACGAATAAGAGCTTCTCTAGCCAGTTCGTCTCCAATAGAACCCAATGCAACGGCAGCTTCGTGTCTTACTACATGATCAATATCGGTAAGCATGGCTTCAATTAGATAAGCAACGCATTGTGGAAATCCCAATTGGCCAAGAGTAAATGCAGCTTCATGTCTAACAAGAGGAGTTTCGTCGTTTTTTAGTACATCAGACAAAATAGTAACCACCGAATTATCACCAATATCTGCCAATATACAGACACAACGAGTGCGGACAGAAATGCTTTCGTCTTGTTGAAGTAAAGTAATAAAGAAACCTAAATCCTTTCGTTCAAAAGCTTTATCGCATTCGACTAATTTGTCAAGATCCCCCTCTTGATGAGTTATCAGTTGGTTCTTTTTGTGCAGTATCATAAATATATGAAATTCAATATCACAAAGAATTTAAACAATTTATTAGATTTTTGAATATTGGCTAGTTTTTGGAGTAAATCATTATGTATTCATGTGAATATGATTTGTTATGACTGCTAGCGGAAGATACAAATCTTCCTGTTTTAGGATCACGTGTTGTTGGAAGGCATTTAAATGGAATTTTTCTTTTGATGATTTTTTCTTCGGTAAAACCGATAGTGGCAAGGATCTCGTCAAAGACTTGAGTATTGGATATATCAACACCCCGAAGTGCAGTATTGCCTATTACAACAGCCATTTTTCCATTATTTTTTAACAAACCATGTGACTTATGGAAAAAATTTTGCATATCTATAAAATAAGAATGTACAGTTTTTGATAAAGACTTGCTTGAAGAAAGTAGAGAATCGGCAATTAAACCTCCCGTATAGCTATACAGGTTATCATTGTCAGATTTACGATGTGATGAACCAATAAAATGTTTTTTTGAAGGAATGTCCTTGAAAAAATCCTCCAAGAACGCTAGACTAAGAGAATGAATATCTCTATATTCATAACTTATGACATACGGTGGAGAAGTAACAATTAATGAACTTTTGTCGTTTGTAGGTAAATTCTGTAAATCTCCGACAAAGGCTCGTCGATAAAAATCAAGATTCTTGAGTATCTTAGGAGAAAGAGCGCTTATTAATTGTTCATTACGAAGCTCCATTTTCTCGACATGAGAAAAATATCTGGACAGTGGATTATTAACTCGATTAAGAAATTTCGTTTTATCTTTATGAGGTTTAACGGATCCATTATTCCAATAACTGGAAGTTTTTAGGATATGAGAAAATGCGCATAAAAAGAATAGCTGAAGTTTTCTTGGCTTAATAGATTTGATTTGTAATAAAAGATGATTAAGAACGTCGTATGTTTCTTGATCAAACCATTTTGATAGTTCTTTAGGAATATCATATTCAGATTTAACGGGTAAATTCTTTAATTGACTGTGTAAAAAGAGTTTGGCTTTAGAAACTTTAGCAGGGTCAAGTGGAGTGGTTTTTGCCATTGTAATCATATGTGCAACAGGATTAATGTCAGTGCCTAAAGCAATTCTATTCTGAAGAATAGATTCAAGAATAGTTGAGCCTGAACCATAAAAAGGATCGCAAATTATATCACCATCAAGAGAATTCTCAAGTATTAAACGACGTGCTAATTGAGGTATGAATTTTGCAGGATAACGATGATAGCAATGTGTGAGATAATTTGTATCTTTTTGGGTAAGATTGTCAAAAGACCATGAATTTTCAGTATTAATCCTAGTAACAGGTTCAGCAAGACGTGGCCGTGTAATTGACATACAATTATCTAGACTAAGTTGTTTTATTCATGCCAAGTCAAAATATTTTTCCATTAAAGTAAGTTTCAATTGAGTTTAATTCAGCTAACCTGAAATATGTTGAAAACAATCGAATTTTACGTGAATAGAGAAGAAATTTCAAAAGTATTAAAAAATTCATTTAAATTAAGTTTGTATGAAGCAAAAACATACCTTAGTCTTTTAGAAGGAAATGATAATGTTAAAACATTGTCAAGAGATTCAGGAGTTCCATTACCAAGAATTTATGATACATTAAGAAGCTTGGAAGATAAAGGATTTGTAAAGAAAAAAAATAAGAAATATACACCTGTTGAACCTGAAAGTGCTTTAGAGGGTCGTATTATCAATACGAGTTATGAATTTCAGAATATTGTGAAAACACAAAAGGAGTCCAAAAAAGATATTCTATCAGTATTAAAAAAGAAACCAGTATCAGAAAATGCTGATGTTGAATTTGAGACGTTAATTGGTGTAAACAATATTGGAAACAAATTCTTAGAGATTATGAAGGATTCAAAGAAAATAACAATCAGTGTAAAAAAAGCATTCGAAGTAAAGGAATTATTTTTAAGTTTCTTAGTAAATTCAAAAGGAAAAAGTAAACAAATCACGATTTTGACTCCAAATTCGTACAAGATATCAAAATTCGATGAAGAAATATTAAAAAAATCAAATGTAGAATTAAAGAAACGATCTTATATTTTATTGGATTTGATGGCAACGGATCAAGGAGATGTCATAATTGGCGTACCTGATGCGTCAGGAACTCCAGAGGGTACGATTGCAATTTGGATCAAGAATAAAGAATTTGCAAAATCGTTAATGACGTCTTTAATGGAAGAATAATACTAAGAACTTGAAGTAGTTTCTTTGACTTCGGTTTCTTCAGAACGACCATACACAAAACTACCTATAGCAGCAGCTACGACTGAGAATATTATAACAGAAATAACTAATTCTTGCATATATAGTAATTCAGGAAGTTTATCCACATATTTTGGCGTAGCAGGTAATTGAGAAACTGCTGCCGCGGCAAGTCCACGAGGGAGCATAGAAGAGAGTAAACGTAAATCTTTCATCATTGATTTGTCATTTTTAAGAGTGATTCGGAATGAGAGATTACGGGCGCCTATAAGCAAGACAGTAACTACAATGCCCAATAATAAAATTGGTACAGTTGGAACGAAAATCATTCCAAGATAAACAAAAAAGAACGTAGCTAATAGAAAAGAGATTTGCCCCTGGAATTTTCTCATAAGAGACCCTGCATCAACTGGATTAGTGCGAAACGACGGGATAAAACCAAATTCTTTACCGTTTCCTAAGACCAGACCGAAGCAAAGAGCAGCTAGTGCACCATTTCCGCCACTCATTTCAGAAAATCCGAAAAGCATGAGCATGGTAGTTAAAGTAAGAATATCATCATGTACAACGTCTTGCTGAGAAGAAATTCGTCCAATTCGTGTAGGGAAGCTTTGTAAAATTTTTAACCAGATAAGACCGCCAAGAATTCCAAAGACAATTCCAATCGAAAATCGTCCTGACATTTCTTGAAGAAGAAGAGAACTACCCGAAACTCCAGAAGATCCTCCAGTCCATATGCTTAAAATTGTGACACTAAGTACTACAACAAATACGTCGGTGAATGCAGATTCGATTGTGAGAAATGTCTCGGCTTTTTTATTTATTTTTAATTTACTAACTAATGGAATAATTACTGCGGAACTTGTTCCACACAGGGCAGATGCAAAAAATAATGATGCAAATATAGCATTGGATCCTATGCCCCAAGCATTATCAAGTATGTATTCATTAATGAGGTAGCCAACGGCAGTAAGTGTTATGATTGTAATTATGACGCTCGTAGCTGTTACGAAAAAACCACGCGGTGTTTCTTCAATTACCTGGCGGATTTTTAGATACATACCGCCGTTAAATAATATTACAGCAATAGCAAGTCCAGCAAGATAAGGAGCAGCAGAATCGAGACCAGTTCGGTCAAAACCAGAAGCAGTTCTAGAAAGTGCAGCTGCACCAATAAAACCTAAAAGTATCAAGAAAGGTGTATCAGGAATTCCAGTCCTATCAAAAATGTTAGAAGCTACATAACCAATAATTGTAATAATTCCAATCGAAAAGAAAACTACTTCGATTTCCAAGAAATATAATCACCAGTGATGATGAAGCCAGCATCCATCATTAGAATGGGGTAAGTAGCATTACATTTAAACTCTTGAAGTCATTATATTACTTATAATGAGAATATTTTTCATGTTGTTACTTTTGATATTGTTGATGCCTCAAACAGAAGGGCACATTCTCGGTGGTTCAGACGTAGAAGTAAACGGAGTAATTTTTCAATTCATTACTGATCCAGCATTTGTAGTAGAAGATGAAGAGTTCCATCTAAGTTTCAGTGTACAAGACGCAGTTACAGATATAGGATTAGAAAACATAGAAGTTGCAATTACATTTTATGACGACATTGGAAGAGTATTGGATGTCGTAGAAGTTTCAGGAAATAAGATTGTAGAAGGGGATTTTTCAATCAAATATAATTTAAAGAATGAAGGAATATATGATGTAAAGATAGATATCATGCAAGAGTCAGGTCCTCCACTGGATGCACAATTTAGAATATTAGTATCAAACAAATCAATACTAGAAGATTCTTCGTTCGTAATTGGGGCAGTAATTGCGTTAATCGTGATAGGATTAATTATAAAAAATCGAGTTATAGATAAATAATCTAGTTTTTAGAATCTTTAAAAGATTGAAAATCAGATTTTAGGGAATCAGGAATTTCTGAATAGACATCGGTGATCAGAGTGTCCAAACTAGGCATAGGAGAAGATTCTGCCTGAGTAATTGCTTCAGTAATCTGGCGCTCAGTTTTTTGTTGAATCTCTTGTTCAAGGTCACGATTCCATATACCAGAATTCTCAAGGTATTTACGAAATCTGGCAATTGGGTCTTGAGACAACCAGTCTTTGTACTCAGTTTGATCTTGGTATCTTGCGCCATCGTCGGAAGTAGAATGAGAAGAGAGTCTATAGGTTTTGGCCTCGATAAGAGTAGGGCCTTTTCCTGCACGAGCTTTTTCCATAGCAGACTTGGTAGCCATGTAAACGGCCAGTATATCATTACCATCAACAACAACACCGTCAAATCCATATGCTTTAGCTTTAATTGCAATTCCATCAGAAGCAGTTTGATGAGAGATATTGGTAGAAATAGCCCATTGATTATTTTTACAGAAGAAAACTGTAGGGGTTTTGTAAACACCTGCAAAATTAAGTCCAGCATGAAAATCATTAGATGATGTTGCACCGTCACCAAAATAAACAATAGTACCAACTTTATCGTCAAGAAGTTTTGAAGCAAAAGCAGTACCGACGGCATGAGAGATTTGCGTACCTACAGGAGCAGATGGTGGAACGAATCTTTTAGAACTGCATCCAAATAAACCTGGAAGAGATCTTCCCTTATGTTCATCCTCTGCACTCCCACGTAAATGTGAAATTATGAAATTTAGAGTAACCCCTTTGAGAAGCATAGCGCCTTGTTCTCGGTATGCAGGAAAGAACCAATCGTTATTTGAAACGCCAAGTGCACTTCCCACTGAACAAGCTTCTTCTCCATAAGACGGCAAATAGAAACCAATACGACCTTGTCTTTGAAGAGCAACCATTTTTGTATCAAGAGTTCGTGTTAGAACCATAGTTTGATAAGCTTTGATGAGTTCTGATTCAGAAAGATCAATATCTACATCCTTGAGTATTTCTCCCTCTTTTGTAAGACATTTAATCATGTGAGTCATATCGTCAGTCAGTAAAACCGGTTTTCCAAGAAATGCTTTTTAACGTTTTTGATTTTTTCGACAATAAACGAATAATGATTAGTGGGTAAATGAGAAAATTCAGGTAATAACTACAAATAACATGAACAATTAATCTAATGTGAATGTACAAAGGGAAATTAGTAAATCTTTTAGAAGCGTCCTTAATAGGGTATGAGCTAATCTATGTGGATAAAAAAAAGAAACTAACAAAGATATATTCGGAGGAAGAATCCAATACGTACAACATATCAATTGCATTAGATTCGACAAATAAAATAAACGAATTACAAATTGTGCAGATAGTTTGGGGAAAAGAAAACGAAGCAGAAATAAAAGAATTGCAAACTATTCCGGATAATCTACAAAAAAGTCTTGATTTAGATATTAAAAAAATTACAAAGATATAAACGCCGAGAGTGGGATTTGAACCCACGAGACCCTTGCGAGTCACAAGCTGACTGAAATATTCCAGGCTTGCGCCTTACCAGATTGTCCTTAGATCTAGACTACCTCGGCTATGATTCGAACAAACACGTCAAAAGATAAAATCTTTTGCGTATAGATTAATCTTGAGACGCAGATTTTGTCCAAAGTTTAGGATAAGTACTAGGTTTCATGATTACTCTTTTAGTTTTACAAGCTATTCCTTTCTTATTTTTAGTGATTTCATCAGTGCTCATAAGAGATTCTGCCAAAGCAATCAATTCTCCTTTTTGTGATAAAATAGCAATATTCTCGCTTAATGAGATTTCCTTAGATAATTTCAAGATTCCGGGGATGGCAAGTTGCGCTCCATGGCATAAAGAATCAATTGCAGAACAACGCACAGTAATAGATTTCAATGGTTCGGTAATAAATTCAACAGGATGTACTAATTCACGAAATCGAGTTTCATCGTTTTCTTCTTTCAATCTGTATATCGCATCACTTAATTCATGTAAACGGACAAAATTGCTGCCTTCATTAATATGCATAACTTTAGTACGCCGTAATTCAATCATGGTAGCACCGCATTGCATAACTTCTCCTATATCATATACCAATTTACGAATATACGTACCTGCTTCACAGAGTATTCGAAGGCATAACAGTCGACTAGTATCATCTAAAACAGAAATATCATATATATTTCGGATTCTAGTTTGTCGTTTTACTGCTGAACGTTGAGGAGGTCGTTGATAAATAGGTCCTTTGAATTGATTGATGCAATCATAGAGTTTAGTTTGATTTACACTATTATGCAAACGAAGGACAGCAACATATTCTTTAGGGCCATACAATAAGATAGGTAAAGCCTTCGTTGCATTACCAAGACTAATTGGTAACAATCCAGTAACCATAGGATCTAGTGTTCCACTATGTCCAGCTTTATTATAATTTAACATTGATTTTACCCAAGATACGACTTGATGGCTAGTTGGACCGGATTGTTTATCTACAAAAATGATACAATTATCAATCAAGTCGTCGATAGAGCGTTTGTCAGGATATGAACCAGAATCAAGGATATCAGGTTCTTCGTCGAGAATGATTTGTTCTTTATTGTTAGGTTTAGAGTGACTCATTTATCGAATCAATAACTGATTTACAAACTTGATTAATATCCATATCGTTTGTATCAATAATAATATCAAAAACTGATAAATCATTGCCTAATTTCATACTATACAATTTTTCATAGATTTGTTGGTTTTTTGTATCACGCTCATTAACGACTTTAGTAGATTCCTCAATCGAAACTGTATCTCGAGAACCAAGACGAAGTGAACGATTTGCTTTAGAAGCTTCAAGCCATATGGAGATTCCATTAGAAGTTAGCCAAGGAAGAGTATAACTTGTAAGTACTACATCGCCCTTATTTAATAAATCAATTAAACGTTGATCAACAAGTTTATCAAATGAAGAATCTTGCATTCGGTTAGAAAGAAATTTCATTCCGTCTTCATTATCCCACCAGTCAAGACCAGAAATTGCAAAACCTTTTTCTTGAGCAATTTCTTTAAGCATATCTCCTCCAGAATAATATTTTATGTTGAATTCTTTACAAAGTGAATGAGCTACAGTTGTCTTCCCAACAGCAGGCATTCCAGATAAAATAATTCCTTTCATAAAGAAAACTCTAATCTAAATCTAGAGAATTGACAATTGATTCAGCTGCTTCTTTAGATTTTCCATCGGAATTGAGAACTACTAGCAATGAAGATCCAGTGAGTACACCAGCAGATGATAACATGCTTCGCGCGATTTGATTATCAAGCTCAATAGATTCGATAGTAGTAGCGTCCCTATTTCTAGTAGGGTCATTAGAACGACGATCAAGAACGTCTTGCGGTAAGGCCTCCACCAAGATAAGGTTAGTTGGAAGAAGTGATTCCAAAATAGAAATTGGTAATCCAGGCATATAACCAGAAGTAGTTTTGATAAATAGATGTGTATCAATGATTACAATATCAGATTCAATATTTGCTATAGATTTTGCTGCATTGATTTGTAATTCTTGTTGTTTATCAGTAGATAAAGTTCGCATTTCATCACGATCAGAAATTCCAAGTTTTTGTGCCTCTTCAAACATTATTGTTCCAAAAGTAAGATTATCAACTTTAACATCCTTTGTTTCAAGAATAGATAATACTTCATTTACAACAGTAGACTTTCCAACCCCAGCAATGCCAACAATTACAACACGTTTAGTATTTGACATGTGATTAATCCTTACCCAAGAAACTAGCTAGTCCAGGCATCATTGTCTCTAATCTTTCTTTCATCAAAAGCTGATAATAATTAATGAAAATACTTACCATAAGCAAAATACCAGTTCCTCCTCCAAATACACCTAAGATGTCAGATACAGAAGCTAATAATCCCATAAGTATTCCTCCAATAATAGTGATGACAGGAATATATCTGTCAAGAAGTACCTCAAGGGAACCTTCGGAACGACGAAATCCAGGAACTTGAACATTGGCTCCAAGTAATTTACCTGCTACAGCTTTTGAACCAAGTCCACCAATTTCTACCCAAACACGGGCAAAAATAGTACACATTACTACATAGAATAAAACATAAGTTATTGCTCGTAATGGTTCTACGGCTAGTACTTCAATACCTCGAGGAGGTGAAACAAAATAGGCAAATCCTCCTATTGGACCAGCTGCAGGGTCAGCAGTATTAAACTGTGCAAATAGATTTAGAATAGCATTACTGTTTGAAGGATTAAATCTAGACCATACAATTTGGGAAAAGAAAGTAAGATTTGCCAATAGTGCACCGGTAAGAATAACAGGCAATACAGACACATATAACAACTTGATTGGGTAAGTTCCCTGGAAACCTCGATAACGAGTGGAAGTAATAGGTATTTCAATTCTTATACCTTCGGCATACACAATTAATCCAATTACTGCAACAGTCAAAATTAGAATAAGTAAACTAGGTAATCCACCAGGGCGTAAGAAGATACTTTCTGGTGAACTAGTAATAAGTGTAGAGATGGCATGAGGAATAATACCGAAATAACTACTGCCAGCAGGAATTAATGCAAATACACTCCAAAATATTTGTTGAGAAACGCCAGCAGCAATGAATAGACTTATGCCACTTCCAAGTCCCCATCCTTTTTGAATCAATTCATCTAAGAGAATTACAATAAGTCCACCAAACATAATTTGAGCAATAATTGTGACAGCAGTAGGAAATGGTAGATTTTGGCCAAATGATCCGCCAACCATAAAAGCTACAGCTTCGGCAAAGGTTACAAGAAGAGCAAGAATCTTAGTACCTGCAGCAAATAAAGCCCGGTCGTCAGGTTTCTTAAAATCTAATTTGATGATTTCAGCGCCTTTTAGTAATTGTAAAATTAGACCAGCAGTTACAATAGGACCAATACCAAGAGTCATTAAAGTTCCCTGAGAAGATGCGAATATAATTGCAGTGTATGACATTTGATCTTGTGCACCTGATGCAACTCCGTATAGAGGGATTTGAGCCATTATAAGATAAGTGGCAACTGCTATTGCAGTCCAAAGCAATCGATTTGTAAGAGATGGTTTAATTTTAGGCTTTTCTACTTCAGGTAGAATTGAAGCAACTTGTCGAACAAAATCGGTAATAACTCCCAATTATTATGACCCCGAAGAGATTTTTCCGCCAGCTTTCTCTATTTTAGATTGAGCCTGTTTAGTAAAGGAATTAACAAGTAGTTCGTATGAACCTTTAACTGAACCAGATCCAAGTAATTTTTCATAGCCAAGTTTTTCTAAATCGATAGGATCAGTATTTTGAGAATGTAAGAATAAGCCATCTAAATCCCCGACATTAATCCATTTTTTTACAATTGTACGATTAGGTGGATTTAAAGATGGTTTTGTGAAATGATCAGGGTCATATTTCACAGTCCAACTCCATTTGTATTTCATTAAACCTGCCTGTCCTCTTCCGCCAGGATGAGATCTGTGTCCTTTTACTTGTCCCCAACCATGTGATCGTGAACCGCGTAATTTTCTAATTTTTCTATGTCTTGTCCCCACAATTATCACCTTATACCATATTTGAGATTAATTTAGAGAGGTCAGGATTATAGCCCAATGTACCTCCTTGAGAATACATTCTTCGGGTAGATTTTCTGAATCCACCCTTCGGTGGAGATAAACGAAATGAAGGTTTAAGATTAGATAAGGAAGAGAGGTTTATTTTGTTTTCACTTAGTGCTTTAGCCAATTCTGCAATTGTAGGATATCCGTCCTTTTGAGCAAGTTCAGAATTATATTTAACAGAATTAGATTTTTCGCCGCGACTAGTTATAATTGATTCAATTGTTGAAGAATCCGCATCAATCCAAGCTACATGATTTTTGACAGTTTGTAACATGCCTTTAGAAATTTTATTATTAGGAATTATTGTAGCCCGAAAACGTGAACCAAGATGGAGATGTTCCATAGTAGTTTTAACAGTACTTCTTTGGTTTATTGTACCACGAAGATTAACAACTATAAATGCCGACATCATAAATCACTGTAAACTCATACCATGGAGTTGTCTAATTGAATCATAAACAGCATTAGCAACAGAAGGCATAGTACTAGTTGAACCGAAACTTTTAGACCAAACATCTTTTACTCCAGCTAATGCAAGTAAATTACGTATAGTTTCTCCTGCAACTAATCCAAGACCTTTTGGACCAGGAATTAATTCGATTTTAACACTTCCACCTCTACCAACAGTACGATGAGGTATTGAATGACTTGTGCCACATCTACATTCCCAACTTCCACAACCTAATTTAACGGGAATAATATTGAGTAATGCATTTTGAGTTGCGCTATCAATAGCATTCTTCATTTGAGGTTTCTTACCAGTGCCAATTCCAAACCAGCCATTTTCATCTCCTACGGCAACGACAGATTTGAATCTTGTTGATTCACCGGCGTCAGTTTGTTTTTGAACAACGCCAACATGGACAACAAGAGATTTAATATCAGGAAGTAACTTGTTAACGATTTCATATTCTTTAATTTTCCATCCGTTTTGAAAGATTGTATCGAGAGATTGAACAGAACCAGATTGTACAAGTGTGCCTAAACGAGTACGAGGAGTCCATATTACTTCAGGTTCAGGTTTACGTTCACGCCTACGGTCATTTCTACGATCTCGGTTTCCACGAGGACCGCCTCCACGAGGACCGCCTCCACGAGAATCGCCTCCACGAGGGCCGCCAGTAGATGGTGCAGTAGAATT
>CAZKFJ010000002.1:101668-103221 GCA_964552125.1 uncultured Nitrosopumilales archaeon
CGCCTCCACGAGAATCGCCTCCACGAGGGCCGCCAGTAGATGGTGCAGTAGAATTGCCTTCTTTAGGATTTTTATTGTTATTTTTTACTTCTTGTTCACTCATAATTATCAACCATATTTAGAATTTATTTCGTCGATTATTTTTTGTACAGTATCAGTTTTGAATTTTTCGTCGTCAGGCAATATATCTTTGTCTACAGGAACATTAATTCCTGCGTCAATTATTCCCTTTAATGCATATACTATTTTTAAACCGGAATGGAATTCACGTCTTCCAATATACAAAATAGCTTTATCAAGTCCAACAGATTTTGCCTTTTTACCAGCAAGATAACCAGTAAGGTATAACCCATGAAGGCTTTTACCAGATCCTTTCCAGCCAAGTTTATTTATTTGACGGGAATGACCAGAACTTTTAATCTCATCACCTACAATTTTTGGTTCTATAAATTGAAATGTAGAGTGTTTGTTACTAATACGAATGGAAAGAATAGTAGAACGTGAGATAATCATAGATTTACGTTTTGAATAATCAGTTTTACCTGTTCGGCGTCGTTTGAATATAGGAACATGAGTATTACGTGCCAAATTAGTTTTCACCCTTACGTTGTGCAATTAATTCATTAAGATGTTTGACTGAACGTATACCGCCTGAACTTGACATTTTATATAATTCCCAAAATGACGCGTTAGAAATTTCTTGTCGATCCTTTGAAATTTTTAATCGTCTTCGTTGAGCACGGACTTTTATCATCCAACGACTTTTTTTAGATAAACGAGAATATTTTGCTCCTTCTTTAGAACCTTGTGTTCGTCCACGTTTTTGTTTCTTCTTTTGTTGTCTATGACGACCACGAGAGATACCTTGTTTTTTAGGAAGTATAACGACATCATCCTTCTTGAGGCTACGAATACTACCACGTGTGATTGCGTCGTCAAGTTTTTCAATTTGCTCAGTGTTGAGTTTGAGGCGATTTTTACCAACGCCAAAGACGCGTGCTGCAAGTTCTTTCTTAGTTTTCAGATTAGTCATTTTTATTTACTCCTATGTAGATTGCCCTTGTTTAATACCTTGAATCCAAGTTTATCTGCTTCATTAATGATTAATAATCTATATCTTTTTCCAATTTTTGCAGATAGTCTTATTGCATCAACTGAAGGATCCAGTGTTTTTAGAGAGTCGATATTGTATATCAAAATATCGTTATAGCCAGATGGATGCAATCCACGAACTGCTTTAGGTCCCCTATAACCAATTTTAACTATTGCAGGCCAGCTTTTCTTTTGAATTCTCATGAAGCTGTCGAATCCCTTAGGTTTTCGCCAACGAGAATCAATTCTCTTATATCTCCAAGATTCTTGTGCTCGGAAAGCAGGTCTTTTTTTATTAATTTGCGTACGTAATGAAAGATAATCAGATTTAGATTTAACAGATTTTTCTGTTTTAATGGCTTTCGGTTTCGTGGCGGCCTTCTTTGGGGCAGCTTTAGGTTTAGATGCGGCCTTCTTTGGGGCAGCTTTAGGTTTAGATGCGGCCTTCTTTGGGGCAGCTT
>CAZKFJ010000002.1:103321-107438 GCA_964552125.1 uncultured Nitrosopumilales archaeon
TAGGTTTAGATGCGGAATCTGTTGGTGAAACAGGTTTTACATCAGATGTATCGTTATTGTCTTGACTCATTCTTTACCACGTCCCTTTTCATATAGATAGATTCCATCTAAATAAACACGTAAATCTTTATTTTTTATACGAGTAGATTGTTCAAGATTAGCTGCAGTTTGAGAAACTTCTTCGACATTAATTCCAGAAATAATAACATCGTCTCCTTTAACTGATACATCAGAATTTCCAATAATTTTTGCAATACGATTGCCACGTTCGCCATAAAAGTTTTCAACAACTATCTTGTCAGATTCAGTTTTTACAGAAAGTGGAAAGTGTGCAAATGCGGTTTTGAGTTTATAGGTATAACCTTCTGTTACGCCAATAATCAGATTATTGATGTGAGCGACAGTAGTACCAAAAGTAGCGCGTTGTTTCTTTCTTGAACCAAGAGATTCAATAATAATTTTATTCGAGTCAGTTTTAAGATTAGCACGAATTAATCGAAAATCTTTAGAAGTGGTTCCTAATGGACCAGTAATAGTAAGTAAATCATCTATAAACTGGGCACTAACTCCATCAGGTAAAGAAATTTCCCGAATTAATGAATTGCGATCAGTAGACATATCCTAATAACCTTCCTCCTTCATTTAGTTTTTCGGCATCTACATGTGTCATAACTCCTTTAGATGTAGAGACAAGAAGAATTCCAATTCCTACTGCAGGTAGAAAACGTCTTTCCCAGAGAGAATAATCAGATTTAGAAACAGAAAAACGTGGAGAAACTATACCACATCTATTAATTTTTCCAAGTAATTGTATTCGTACTTTGCCGCCCAAATTATCATCAATCACTTCAAATTCACCAACATAATTATTTTCTTTCATAGTATTCAATGTGTCAATAATTAATTTGGAAGAAGGAATGACTAAACATTCATGTTTGTTTCTTAATTCAGCATTCTGAAGGTTTGAAAAGAGATTAGCAAGGGTATTTTGTGCGGGCATCCATATCACCTAATCGTATTTACGAAATCCTATTTTAACAGCTTGTTCTCTAAAACATTGTCTACAGAGATTAAGATCGTATTTTTGAATTAGTCCTGAATATCTACCGCAACGAATACATGTACGAGCTCCTTTACCAAACTTTCTAACTGATCCATCTTTATGGCGCCAAGTAGGATATCGTTGTTTAATTTTTATTACCATATTTATTCCTCCACAATAACTCCATAATTTTCTTTGGCAAAATTAATTGCTTCTTCTCGGCTAACTCGTTGTCCTATTCCAACAGTACTAGGCTTGATTTGTCTTCTTTTTACACCATAGCCAATTTTTTCTAAAGATACACATACATCCATACCCCATATTCCTATTTGTGGGTCGTATTTTGTACCTGGAATTTCTATATGTTCTTTAACACCGAATGAAAAGTTTCCAGTTAAATCAAAAGAACGTTTAGAAACTTTATTACTGCGAGCAACAAGTAATTTCTTTAAAGTTTCTTCAGCAATATCTTTTCTGAGAGTAGTTTTGACACCAATAGGAGAATTTTTTTGAACGCCAAGTTCTCGATATGATTTTTTAGCATAAGTAGTGACAGGAGTCTGGTCACAAATTTCTAGAATAATTTTTTTAGCTTGTTCTAGGGGTTCGCCAGATTTACCGACGCCGATATTAATTACCAATTTACTAAGTTTTACTTGATCAATCTGGTTAGGCATATTATTCATCTCCCTGTATGGTTATTGAAGAAGTTTTTTCACCAATTGCCATAACGAGTTCTTGTTTAACTTCTATAGTTCGATTATCTACAATAATATCAAGCATTCTCGGTCGAGAGAATGATGATTCTTTGATATCTTTAATTGTTCCAATTAATCCTTTATTTTGGCCACCAATTAAAACAACAAGGCTATTAGCCTTTAATTCAATAATTTTTTCAACTTTTTGTGATGGTAATTCAATTTTGAAGGTGGATCCAACAGGAACATTAGTAGAAGAATCAAGATTCATTGTACGTCCATCATGGAATGAATATTGAAAAGTAGACTTATCGACAGAGACCTTATTGATTACTTTACATAATTTAATGTCTTTTTCAGTGGCCGGAATTACAATAGGCGAAATCATTTTTTTAGAAGGAACTAATCTATAGACTGAATCAGTCTTTATGATTTCAACAACGTCCATAAGTCCAACAGGATAATTTGGATCTTTTCTTACACGAGAATCAACTTTTACCTGTCCATCTCGAATAATAATTTTAGTCTCGGAATATGTCGTAGTTAGTTTAAGAATATCACGAATTAATACAGTAAGAGGAATACTTAATTTCGATGGATGAGAGCCAGAACTAGGTTTAGTAACAAATCGTTTATTTTTTCTCTCAATTTGCCAGAAACTTGGAGACATTGTACGTTTTAATATTTTAGAGCCTGCTTTTTTTCCCATCTATTCCACCTTCTCTAATTTTATTTTCCTTTTAGAATCCTTTAGATCCAATGAGGTAACAATGACATTGGAAGCGTGAATCTTCACAGGAGTATTTCCGCCTGCAAGTTTTTCTCGTGTAATGCCATCTACAGAAATCATACCTTCATTAATATAAACATGTGTAATTTTTCCATCAAGGTTTTTGTATTCGCCACGAAGGATTTTTACAACGTCGTTTTTTCTTAATCGAATAGACTTTGTATTATATTGTGATTGTAAAGAATCAGATAAAGGAGCGCTAATACGTTTAGAAACTACGTGCTGAGGCGCATTATAGTATTCTTTCATAATTTTTGATCTTTTTACCATTACATAATCACCTAAACAATTGTACCTGCAGCATTTGAGACACGTGGCCATCTTTCAGCAGCTTCAGAGGCAACAGGACCTTTGATATCAGTTCCTTTCATTTCACCCTCAGGAGTGATAATTACAGCAGCGTTGTCTTCAAATGAAATTCTTACGCCATTTGGACGACGAACTGGATATTTTTGACGAATAATAACAGCAGGAAATGTTTGTTTTTGTAATTCAGGAGGTCCTTTTTGTACTACAACAGTAACTTGGTCTCCTAAGGTAGCAGCGGGCAACCGACTTAAACGGCCTTTCCATCCTGTAACCATAACAATTTTGAGTGTCCTTGCACCACTATTATCTGCACAGGTAATTACTGCACCAACAGGCAATGCGCGAGTAATATATCGTCTTGACGCAACTTGAATTTTCGCTTTAGCTGGCATTACTAATTAACCCTCCCAAGAACAACAAAAGAAACACTCTTAGAAAGAGGTCTACATTCGCCTATAGTTACAAGTTCATTTTCTTTAACATCAAGACATGGTGAGATATGCGCAATAATATTTCTTCGGCGTTTCTCATATCGCATGTATTTTTTTACATAGTGAAAGAATTCAATTCGAACAACGGCAGTTCGACGTGCACGGGTTTTAATAAGTCGTGCTTGGATCAACTTGCCTCTTATAGAAATTTGTCCATGGAATGGACAATGATGATCGTCGCAATCAGTACTAGGTTTTTCTACATTTAATCCAATATTTTTCATAGTTTTCTTACCTTTGCTAAACGATTCTGTGGCCTTCCAATTAATAGCGAGCCATTTATAGATTCAGAATTATCATTAAAATTAAATATACAATTAGACTTTGGTATAATTTTCTTACGTTGGTCGTTCAAGATATGAAAGGTATTTTTTGTTTCATTTATTACAAGACCACTAATACCGTTTAGAGAAGAATCAGTAGAAGAAAGAACATTGAGTGTTCTACCAGTCAGTTCGTTATATTTCAAATCATGTAAGTTATTCAATTTTCATTACTCCTTAATTGATTCAATACAGTGAGAATTCGAGCAACGTCTTTTTTTACAGGACGGATTTTACCCTGGTTTTCTTTGATCAGTCCTCTTTTTATGTTAGATTTGATTTGAGAGTGTTCGATTTTCAAACTACTGAGTTTTTCAAGTAATTCTTCTTCAGACATATTACGATAGTTTTGGATATTATTTTTAGGCATAATTAATTCATTCCTTTGTTTCAGATGTATCAGGCAAATCTTCGGCTGGTGCTTCGGCTGGTGCTTCGGCTGGTGCTTCGGCTGGTGCTTCGGC
>CAZKFJ010000002.1:107538-123971 GCA_964552125.1 uncultured Nitrosopumilales archaeon
CTTCGGCTGGTGCTTCGGCTGGTGCTTCGGCTGGTGCTTCGGCTGGTGCTTCGGCTGGTGCTTCGGCTGGTGCTTCGGCTGGTGCTTCGGCGGTTAAAGTATTAGTAGCATCAGTAACTTTATGCGTAAGATGTTTAAATTCTGAGATATGTTTATCTGGCAATGCAATGAACACTTTGATTCCAACTAATCCAACCTTCAATAATGATTCACAAGATGCGACGTCTACAGACTGTGATGCGGTAAAACCTGCTTTTGGAACTACTCCAGATTTAAATTTTTCAAAACTTGCTCTGTCACTACGCATTTTTCCAGCAACTTGTATTTCTACACCACGAGCGCCGTTATTCATAATCATTCTCATTGTCCAATTAGCTGCTCTTCTTATTGGTTGACCACGTTGTACAGATGATGCAAGTCTACTAGCCATAATCTGTGAATTGAGTTCTGGAATTTTGACTTCTGTAACAGATATTTGAGGATTAGTAATATCAAATTGTGTTTCAAGTGCTTCAGTCAGTGAACGTATACCAGAACCTCTTCGTCCAATTACAAGTCCGGGTTTATTTACAAATAAATTCAATGTAGTGCCAACAGGTGTTTTAACAATATCTACAGCAGAATAACCAGCATCCTGTAATTGAGCTTTAAGGAAATCGTTTAGTGCAGTAAGACTAGAATTCTTTGCCAAAACTTTTTTAATCATAGTAGTTTGAGATTTTTCCATAGTTTAATCAACCTGCAATTATTTCTATATGAACCAATTCATGATTCATAGGTGAACTACGTCCCATTGCACGGGGAATATAACCGGGTATAGTACGTCCGCGATGTGTAGCAGCGTGTATAATACGAAGATTCGAAACGTCAAGACCTTTGAAATCGGCATTAGATTCGACTTCATTAAGTATAAGAGTAATATGTTTAGCGACTTTAACAGGGTATCTGCCAGCATGGAATTTATCATTAGAGCGTCTATGAGCTACTTCTTTCTTGTGTCGACGAAATGGAATAGATTTATTGAGAGTTGAAACACCTTCGAGTAAACTAATTGCATCAGAGAGTTTTTTTCCTTTAATAGTATTACAAACTTCACGAGCGGCCTTTGGGCTCATATTGATTTCCCGACCAGAAGCACGTGCGTGTACGACTGGATCATAATCCTTGAAACTATATCCAAATTTAGGCATTTTTCTATCTTAACCTCAACTATAGAATTTAAAAATCTTTTAATGAAAATATAAGTTTTTGCAATTTCTAAAACCTATTTCAATGGGACGTATAGACTTGATTTGGAAGAACCAATTCCAGGTGTTCCATGTTGTACTTTTTTATTAGTAATAGCATATTCTCCAAGATAATGGCCAATCATCGAGGGTTTAACTTCTACAGGAACAAATTCTTTTCCTGTATATACATGAATTGTCAATCCTAGCATCTTTGGAAGGAGAATCAAATCACGAGAATGAGTACGAATAGTCTGGTCAGACGAATTATTAATCAAATCATCAACTTGTGATAGTATTTTCTTTTTATTATCAGATAGTCCACGGGATAGGGAACGTCTTTGACGAGATGGAACAAGTTTCAAGAATTCATCTAGAGACATACTTTGTAGTTCCTTCATTGAATGACCTCTGTATTTGAATTCTTTAGCCATTTATTATACCTCCGAAATCCTGGATTTTCTTCTTGATCTACCTGGACCAGTTTTACTAGCTGCAATTGAACCTACTTTACGACCAGGTGGTGCATTTCGAGAAGTTGATGTACTTTGATGAGGACTCTGATGTCTACCGCCACCAAATGGATGATAATGTGAACCCATAGCTACACCACGAACTTTAGGATGGAGATGACCATATGCTTTAGCGTAATGTGCTTTAGTACCAGCTTTTAAGAATGGTTTTTCTTTGAAACCTGCACCAGCTAGTGCACCAATAGTAGCACGACAGTTTTGTTTAATAATAATACTTTTACCAGAACGTAAACGAACAATAGAACCTGTAGATGTTTTACTATAAAGCAATGCAGAAGTACCTGCACTTTTAGCGATTTTTCCACCGTCGCCATAGGTTCGTTCAATGTTACAGATAGAAGTTCCTTCAGGTATGTCCCGTAATGGAAGAATGTTACCATCTTGAATTTCAGAATCAGAACCAATTGAAATTTCTTGATTTACTTCAAGTCCATGAACAGCAGGAAGATAAGAAGTTTTATTGCCAAATACTACTTTAGCGAGAGGAACAGAACGACCGCGTTCATGTAACAAGTCTTTTACTATACCATTAGAAGTATTTGATGGATCTAAGAATGGGTATGAAGCAGGGGCAATTTTACCTTTATTATGACTTCTATAACGCATGCCTCCATCGCCACGACGTTGAACAAGAATTCGCTTACCCATTTCTACATAACACCTAATTTTGTAGCAAGATCCAAGGCCGAATAATCGTCGCCGAAAGTCACAAAGGCCTTCTTCCCTTGGATGGTTTGCGTTGTATTAACTGCTTTCACTTTAACCTCGTATAAGATACTAAGAGCTTGTTTTATAGTGTTTTTGGTAGCATCGTCACTGACAATAAAAACCAATTTATTCTCTTTTTCAATACGATCAAATGTATTTTCTGTTACATAGGGTCGAATGATTATTGATGAAGCTTGGTCAGGACGCATTAATTTCCACCGCTTTTAAGATATTGCTAGATAAGTTAGAGAAAGAACTTTTGGTCCAGATAACAAGTCTGCCTGCTTCGGTTCCAGGAGCCAAATCAGAAACATTAAGATTTTTTGCTTCTACTAAATCAACACCCAAGAGATTTTTACAAGCATCGCCAATTCCCAAGTCCTTAGAACAGACAATTATGGGGCCTTTTTTGATTTTTCGTGAACGGCCACGTAATCTAGATTTTCCAGAACGAAGACGAACGTTAGATATACGTTCAAGTTCATCAGAAAGACCCAAGTTAATCAAAGTTAGTTGAAGATCCTTGGTTCGAGTCATCGATTCTAAATCATCGACAATAACCAATGGAATATTAAGAAGACTGTCGACTTTATGGCCACGATTAATCACAAGTTCACGATTCATTGATGCAGAAATAGCAGACATAAGAGAAGATGTCTTTTCTTTTTTATTTAATTTTTGATAGATATTTTTTTCACTTCTGGGCGGATGTGGATTACGACCTCCTGTAACACCTGCAACTCCTGCAGCACTGCCTCCTCTAGGTCCGCTATGGGATTTAATACGACCAATTCGAGAGATGCCTCGACCGGTATTCCATGATTCGCTACTAGAGCGTTCTCCAGCAAGTGGATCAGTTCCTTTAGGAATTCGAGTATGAGATTGTAAAGCAAGAACTGCTCGTTTAATTAATCTAGGATTATATGGAGTGGAGAATACCAGAGGAACCTGAATTTGTTCTACTTCTTTTCCGTCTAAATCATATACAGGAAACATCATTCTAATTCACCTTTTTGAGTACTAAGTTTTAGGACTTTAGGAATATCCAATTTTGTATGTTTAGGTCGCATCGGATATCTAAGTACAACAGGGCGTTTAATAGGACCTGGTAATGAACCTTTAACGATAACATAATCTTCTGGGACTAAACCGAAATGCATGAATCCTCCATCAGGATTAACACTTTGTTCTTTTTCATTAGCAATAAAAAGGACTTTCTTGTTATATTCAGTTCGTTGATGAAATCCCATTTGACCAGCACGAGGAACAGTATACATAATATTTTGCGGACTCCAAGCACCAACAGTACCGACTTCTCTAACAGTTTTACGAGACTTGTGTTGTTTCTTTTTTATGCCAAATCTTTTTACAGGTCCTTGCCATCCTTTACCTTTAGTAACACCAAGTGCGTCAACTAACATTCCAGGTTTAATAATATCAGAAACAGAAACAGTCTTACCCAAATTATCTTTAAGATAATTAAATTGACTTTCTAATGTAGATCCTCCAATTGCAATTTCAAATGAGTATGGTTTAATTTGAGAGAGTCCTGCTTGTTTAGGAGGGACGGAAACAATTGCGCAAAGTTTTTCTAAAGACTCTAAATTGTCTTGAATTTTATTAATATTGGTATTGGAATCAGAATTTAATTTTTGTTTTCTTGATTGTTCTTTAGGAAGATTAGTAGCATATGCTTCGCTTAAAACATATAATCCGTCCAAACTATTTTTGTATGCTCGTAAACCAACGATGGTCATTGGAGCACATGATAAAACGGTAGCGTGATTGAAAATAGGTTTTCCAAAAGTAGGGGATTTATCGACGTTATCGATAGTCAGTACATTAATAGAACCAACTTTGAAACCCATAAAACCAAGTAATGTAGGGTCTTCAGATTTAACAGCAGGCCAGTTTCTTATTCTTGCATTGAGAGTGCCATGTCTACCTCTTGGTCGAAATGCCAGAGAACCGCGCCTTGGAGCTGAATGTTTTCTACCCATACTAAATCACTTTGAATAAATTAAAATAACCTTGAATTGATTTTTAAGCATTGTGATTTTCAGAACTATGGTTTAGATTTATTCAATTAATTTCCAGATATAATGACCCGAATAACCTCCAACTCGAGTTATAAGGTTCTTAGATTCAAGATCATGGAGAAATTTGTTAGCAACTGACGCATTTACATTCAAGATTCTGGATGTTTCGTATAAAGTAATAGCTTTGGTTCCTCCAAAGAGGTCTTTTAGTTTTGTCTCGTCAACTTTAGGCATAGAGAGTCCATGATTAATGTCTCCAATAGACTCATCCTTTGATTTTTTACTAGATTTAGTATCAGAAGTCTCCTTTGGTTTGTTCCAGCTTGACTTGGTATCTTTTTTTGTCTCTGACATGTTATACAATATATCTAAAAACATAGTAAGATAAACTTTACCACGATTAAAAAAGACTAGATTAATAATATTTAGAGTTATTGAGTAAGTGTGGATTATAACATAGTTGCACAAGCATATGAAAACATGGAAAAAACTCGGAAAAGATTAGAGCTTTTAGAGATTTTATCAGAACTGTTTAGGAATACACCAAGAGATGTCATTGAAAGAGTCATCTATCTAACACAAGGTAAGATAAAACCAGACTTTTATGGAATAGAATTGGGAATGTCCGACAAATTAGTAATAAAAGTATTAGAAAAATCTACTTCAATGTCTAAGGACAGAATTATGGAGGAGTATAAAAGAACGGGGGATTTAGGGGAGGTGACTAAGATTTCATTATCAAATAAAGTACAAACAACGTTAGTAAGAGACAGATTAACTGTAGAAAGAGTTTATCAAACATTTGAAGAGATTGCAAGTACTGCGGGACACGGGTCGGTAGATATGAAGGTTGCACACTTAGCAGGACTATTGTCAGATTGTACACCAATAGAAGGAAAATATATTATTAGAACATTGATGGGAATACTCAGATTAGGAATAGCAGATTACACAGTATTGGATGCATTATCTGTCGCATATACAAATGATAAAGCGAATAGGAAATTTTTAGAAAGGGCATATAATATTTCAAGTGATTTAGGAAAAGTAGCAAAACTTGTAGCGGATAATGGGTTAAAAGGATTAGAAGGAATAGACATAGTAGTTGGAAATCCAATTAGGCCAATGCTTGCAGAAAGATTAAGTTCATCTCAGGAAATCATTAAGAAAGTAGATGGAAAAATAAGTTTAGAATATAAATTGGATGGAGAAAGATTACAAATTCATGTAAATAATAAGCAAACAGAAATTTTTTCTAGAAAATTAGAGAATATAACAAATCATTATCCTGATGTCTGTGCCATAATGAAGGAATTAGAAGTAGAAAACATGATACTTGAAGCAGAGGCAGTTGCAATTGATAAAGAAAGTGGATCGTATTTACCTTTTCAAGAATTAATGCATAGAAGAAGAAAATACAAAATTGAACAGGCAGTAAAAAACTATCCAATATCAGTCAACATATTCGATATAATATATCTCGATAATCAGGATTTAACAAATTCAAGTTATGAAAAACGAAGGAAGATTTTAATTAAAATAATTGAGAAAAACAAAAAATTAAAGATTATTAAAAATAAGATAACTCAAGATGCCAATGAGATTGATGATTTTCTTGAACAAGCGTTAGAAGAAGGATGTGAGGGTTTAGTAATAAAAGATATTCAAGGAAATTATAGAGCAGGAGCAAGGGAATATCTTTGGATCAAGTTAAAGAGAGAATATACGTCAGAAATGTCCGATACGCTAGATTTAGTAATAATAGGAGCAATGTATGGGAAAGGAAAACGAGCAAACAAATATGGAGCATTATTGTTAGCAGTTTATGACAAAAGACAAGACGTGTTTAGAAGTTTTTGTAAAGTAGGAACGGGTTTCTCAGATGAACAATTACAAACAATATATGAAATACTTCAAAAAAATATAATAGAAAACAAACATGTAAGGGTAGATTCGAAGATGGATATGGACGTATGGTTTGAGCCAGAGATTGTATTAGAAGTGAGTGGATCAGAAATAACAATAAGCCCAATTCATACATCGAATAAAAATGAAATTAGGAAGAATTTTGGTCTTGCATTAAGATTTCCAATATTTACCGGAAGGATAAGAGATGACAAGAAGCCCCAAGACATAACGACTACGGTGGAAATAATGAATGAATATGAAAAACAATTAAAGAAAGTCTCAAATTAGATTAAGGTTTTTTAATTTGTATAACATGTAATTTGTATGTTTTCTGGAGGTTCTGAAGATAAAGCAAGAGGAAAAACTCAAGCAGTTTTACTCGACGAAACAAGAAAGGTACTAGATTCATCAAGAGAATTAGTAAATGTATTCAATGCAGTTATTGAAAATGATGAGAAAAAAGTAAACAATGGTATTAAAAAAATAGGCGAAGCTGAGGATGAAGTTGAAGGCTATAGAAGGGCATTAACTAGGGAATTAGCTGAGGTAGGAAGTTTATTAATGAATAGAGAGGATTTATTGAAAACAGCTTATGAAATTGAAGAAATAGCAGGGTACACTAGCGGTGTTGCATTTAGACTGTCAATAGTAGATACAAAGTCACTCAAAAAAGCTTCAATAAAAAAGGAATTTGAAGAATTATTAAACATGATCATTGAACTAGTCAATAAATTAAATGAGATGGTTAGGTCTCTTGCGGTTAATCCAGATAATGTAATTCAGATTGCAAATGAATTGCAAAAAATTGAAAGAGAAACAGATTTGAAATATAGAAATCTTGTAAAAATGACAATGAAAGAGATAACAGCTGCAAAAGAAGCCATGTTATTAAAAGACGCTGCTGAACACATAGAAGAAATGGCAGATAGATGTTCATCAGCAGCGGATTCAATAACAATTATTGCAATTGGACTTTAGTATGTTGAATAAGTTGTTTAAAGGGGAACTTGTAGAGAATAGAATTGTAATTTGGGACATAGAACAATCAAAGAAAATATTCGGCAATGGTTATTACGGGAAACCATTAGGTGTACCCAAACCTAAAGGAACTGATTTTGACGCTCCGTTAATTTTGGATTTAATTGAAGGGTATCATCTTGTTTCTGAAAAAAAATTAACTATTCGTGACTCGAATTCTGGAAAAGTTGTTTCAAAAAGAAGATTAGTAGAAAAATGTGAAAGTGAATATGTTTTATTTAAAGAGAAATTTCTTGTCTACAAAGAGTTAAGGTCCAGAGGATACATTGTCACGCCTGGAATTAAATTTGGAAGCGATTTTGCAGTATATGAACAAGGACCAGGGATTGATCACGCCCCTTATATCATACAGGTAATGCAGCCTGAGTCGAATCTTACTGCAACGGCTATTGTACTTGCAGGACGTCTTGCAACAACTGTTAAAAAGAAATTTCTTGTAGCAGTTGTGAAGGATTCTGACGAAGTAGAGTTCTTATCATTTGAATGGTGGAGAGCTTAGTCTCATTTTTATATTATAATAGATATCGCAAAATACATGAAAGACAATCTAGTTAAAGAGAATGATTTTGTTTTATTCTATTTATCGCCAAGAAAGAAATGGTTAATCCAAGTTTCTCCAGGAAAACAAGTTCACACTCATGCTGGATATATTGAAGTAGAGGATGTAATTGGAAAAGAATATGGACAATCTGTAATGACTAACACAAAGCAGGAAATATACTTACTATATCCAAGACTAAATGACTATATTTTCAAATCAAAACGTGCAACGCAGATATTATATCCAAAAGATATGGCAATAATTGCTAGTTGGACGGACTTGAGTCATGGAAAGAAGGTCATAGAAGCTGGCACTGGAAGCGGTTCATTAAGTTGTTTTATAGCAAATTTAATTCGTCCAGATGGACATTTGTATAGTTATGATGTAAGAGAAGAATCGCATGAAATTGCGAAAAAAAATATTGAAAAAGCAGGATTGTCAGAATTCGTTACATTACAAATTAAAGATGCAAAGTTAGGTTTAGAAGAGAAAGACATGGATGTGGCAATATTAGACTTGGGTGATCCTTGGACGTTAATAAAAACTATGAAAGGCTGTCTTCGGCCAGGAGGTACATTAGCTTCAGTATCACCGACAATTAATCAAGTTGAGAAAGTTGTGATTGAATTACAGAATGAAGGTTTCTTAGAGATTGAAACATTAGAAATTTTAATGAGAGAAATGGAAGTTAGAGAAGGGAAAACCAGGCCTGCAATGAGGATGGTCGGACACACTACATATCTAACATTTGCAAGGAAAAGTTTAGATACAGTTAAGGGCTGAATTTTAAGGAGAGAAGAAGATGAAAACAGATACTGTAGAAGATATTTCATTTGGACTTTACTTAATGCCAATAGCATTGTATCTAGGTATTACTGGATTCGATATTGGTGTTGCAGGATTGACTGCTCAAGAGAGTTTTCTATCAGTAACAAGAAATCCACTTTGGCTTATTGGATCATTACTATCAATCAGCATGGGTTTAATTTTTCAAATTAGAGAATCTAATGAAGGCGAAAGAGCAGGGTTAATAGGAATTCACGCAAAACGAATGAGGATTATCGGATTAATTATTGTATTAGTGTCTATAGGAGAAGCAGTAGCAGTTTCGGATGCTGAGACAAATGCGTTAGGATTAATCATAACAGGAAGATTTCCTATATTATTCGCGGCAGTAATGTTTTTGCAATCCGCATTTATACAAATACCATTTGTCATGAAATCAGACGATAATAAATTTACAATAAGTATAATTTCATCAGTGTTAATTCTAGCTAGTCCTGTTACGTATTACTTGACAGACATGATAGGCCTTCCATTTATCGTTAATCTCAGTGCCTCATTATTACTAGTAATATTTGGTTCGATATTATTTATGAGAGATTAGAATAGTTTGTCATAAAGTTCTTTAATGTTTTTAACTGAATAATTAGGTCGGTCTTTATTTGGAATAGAATTTATATCAATAATACGATCGTTAGTTGTTAAAATACTGGTAATTCCAAGTGAATTTGCACCTCGTATATCTGAATTTAGGGTGTCGCCAATCATAACAGATTCATTATTTGTTACATTAAAATCAGATAATACTTGATTGAAAATTTCAGGATATGGTTTTCCAATATAACGAATCGATTTACCAGTAGCATGACTAATTGCTTGTGCTATTGCAGATTCTCCAAGGAAGTAACCAGTATCAGAATGATGTGTTCCTTTAAAGAATTGAGTGGTGCCAGAACAAATTAATTCAGCTCCGTTAAGAACAAGTCGCATTGCGTGGTTTAATTCTCTATAAGTCAGATTACGATTAGCGCCAACTACTACAATATTGGCGTCGTCATTAGAAACATAGATTCCTGCATCTTCGAGGTCTTTTTTCAGACCCCATTCGCTAATAACAAAGCATCTAGGATCATTGTATGTTTCTTTTATAATTTGTGTAGTAGTAGAACCAGATGTATACAATTCATCAGGTTGAATTAAAAGGTCCATTGATCTAAGTTTCTCAAGAACTGTTGCTTTTGGATTTCGAGAGATATTTGTGACTATTGCAATACGAATATTATTGGATTTAAGAGAAGAAATAAATTTTTGTACAAAAGGAAGAGAAATTTCTTTGTCAATGCTTTCACAAATAACTCCTTCGATATCAAGAAGGAACACCTGTTTATTTAACAAATCTTTCATAACATATACCATGTTCGTCGCTACAATTATCTTTTATTCGAGTTAAGGTAAATTAATTCATAATATGAATTACAAATCACTAGAAGAGATATCATCAGATGTAAAAAAATGTAAGAAATGTGATTTATATAAAACAAGAAATAATTCAGTGCCTGGTAAAGGAAAAAAAAGGAATAAAATTATTTTTGTAGGAGAAGCTCCCGGAGCAGAAGAAGATGAAAAAGGAATTCCGTTCTGTGGTAGGGGAGGCAAATTATTAAGAAAGAGTATAAAAGAAATTGGGATAGAAGATACAGAAGTATATATAACAAATTTAGTGAAATGTAGACCGCCAAAAAACCGTCGTCCTACAGAAGAAGAGATAGGATTGTGCAACAAATATTTACAAGAAGAAATTAGATTAATCAAACCTGAAATTACAATACTACTTGGCAAGACCGCAATAAAGAAACAACACGAAGATGTATTATTAAGAGAGCAACATGGTAAGATTATAAATAAGAAAGAAAGCAGGTATCTTCTAACCTATCATCCAGCGGCAATATTAAGAAATCAAACAAAGGTTGAAACTTTTATCGAGGATTTGAGAAAAATAAAAAAAGAGAAGAAATAATTTATGAAAAGCATTCTTTTAGAAATGAAAAAAATGATTGATGAGAAACAAACTAATAAATTAACAATGCTTGGAGAGGTAGAAAAAGAAGGAAATCCATTCAAGGTATTAATATCAACGATTTTATCGTCGAGAACAAAGGATGACACAGCCTACAAAGCATCTAATCGGTTATTCAATGAGTATAAGAACCCTAAAGAATTATCTCAGGCAAAAGTTGTCGAGGTTAGAAGATTAATCAAACCTGTTGCATTCTATAAGATTAAAGCAAAGAAGATAAAACAAGTGGCAGAGATTATTTACAAAGAATTCAATAGTCAGGTACCTGGAGAATTAAATCAATTATTAGAATTGCCTCTGGTGGGTAGGAAAACAGCAAATTGTGTTTTGGTATATGGATTTAGAGAACCTGCAATACCAGTAGACGTGCACGTACATAGAATTTCCAACAGATTAGGATTAGTGGAGACAGAAGTCCCTGAAGAAACGGAAATTGAATTAGAGAAGATCACTAATAAAAAATATTGGATTCATGTTAATGAATACTTTGTAAGATTTGGTCAATTAATTTGTAAACCAATTAATCCGAGATGTCATGAATGTAGATTTCAGAATACGTGTAGATATTTACAGAATAAAGATGGAAAGAAATAATTATTCCTTTAGGTCGTGGGTTTCAAACCAGATATTAGTAGTTTCAGGATAGATTTTCGAAACTAATTGTTTAATTGCTTGAGCATATTGTTGAATTTCCCATTGGGCAGTTTTTTCAGTTCGCAATTCAAGAAAATTCATTATAGCTTGAAAAGAAGCAGTCCAATAAACTTCAGTATATTGATTAAGAGGAAGAATTGTACGTGCTTGTTCTTTGGCAACTCCTAGTTTTAGTAGGTTTTCATAAGATTCGTCAACATTTATCATAAAATTATCAAATATTTGTTGACATTCCTGATTAATATTTTCAGGCATGTCTTCACCCGAGCCTTGTTTATTATCGGTAGATTGTTGTCTCCAGACCAATGGTTTGTAAAAATCTTTAACAGGCACATATCTACCGCTAATTTCATTCCAGGCATGGTCTTTCGTAGCAGATGAACTAGTAGTTTCAATACCAACAACATGCTTGTACCATTGTCTCATAACAAATTCTGGAGCCTTGATATGGAATTGAACAACCATATGTCTAAATGGCGAATAGTGTTTGTTTTTAGCGAGAAATGTTACAAGTTTCCTATCTCCGTCTTCATACATAGTTTTACGTTTACCAAAGGAAACACGTGCAGAATTTACAACAGTAAGGTCATCGCCCAGATGGTCCATAACCTCAATAAACCCAGAATCTAAGACATCAATCTTCATAGTATAAATTATAATAGAGTAAGTAATATAAAAAAAGACAGATTAACCAATCTTAATAGGGAACCTATTAAAATGGTGCTTCGGTAGCTCAGACCGGTCAGAGCGCTTGCCTTGTAAGCAAGATGTCGAGGGTTCAAATCCCTCTCGAAGCTTTATTATTAAAGTTAAGATGTCTATGATAATTATATTAATAATTAGAGTATCAATATGAACAAGGGATTAAATGAAGAGTGCTGACATTTCGATTATTGGTCCAGATAGGAAAGGCATCGTAGCTACAATAACTAATTTCATCTTTGACAATCAATGTAATATCGAAGAAGTGAACCAGAATGTAGTAAATGGTACATTTTTTATGAATGTCAAGATATCAATTAATAAAAAAAAGTTTGATAAAGAATTATTTAAGAAAGGGTTAGAAAAAGAAGCAAAAAAATTAGATATGAAAGCAAGGGTTTTCTATGATGAACAAAAACAGAAGAAAAATATGGCAATTTTAGTAACAAAAGAAGATCATGTATTAATTGAATTATTAGAAGAGGCTAAAAAGGGAAAATTAAATGTAAATATCCCAATAGTAATAGGTACGACTGAGATATTAGAAAAAATATGTAAAAAACATAAAATTAGATTTATTTTCGTAAAAGATAAACAACAGGTACAAAGAGAAGACAGAATCCTTAAGATCTTGGACGAAAATAACATAGATTTTGTTGTATTAGCAAGATATATGAAAATATTATCTCCAAAATTTGTGTGGAATTATCCAAATAGAATAATAAACATACATCCATCATTATTGCCTGCATTCCCTGGAGCAATGGCATATATGCAAGCCTTCGAAAAAGGAGTTAAGATTTCAGGTGCGACATCGCATTTTGTGACGGTAGATCTCGATCAAGGTCCAATTATTACTCAAGAAGCTTTTACTCTAGATACGACAAAATCTTTAGAGGAGATTAAAAAAGCAGGTAGAGAATGTGAGAATAAAGCATTAGTTAGAGCTGTAACACTATTTGTGAACAATAAATTAGAATGTAGATGGGGAAAAGTCATCATAAATAGAAAAAATTAGTTTAATTCTATTTGTTTTTTGATACTCCTAGTAAGTAATTTTAAAAAGATTTGATAATCAGAATCAGAGATTTCAATAAGAGAATATTGTTTTCGTTGTTTCGCGATTCTATATGCTTTCAAATGATAACAGGAGGCTAGTTTTTGTTTCATTAGTGAGAAATAAAATCCACGGCAGCTGCAATAATCAGAGTTAGTGAAAACTAATTGGTCCCCATAATTTCCTACAACAGTCCATAGTTCCCTTCCACTAGGTTGGAATTTATGTAGTTTGACACGGCCTTCGTTGATTAAATCATTAACAAGGTCGTCAGAAGACCGTTTCTTCATGAATGATTTAATACAATTACCAATATATCAAGATTGAATTGATAAAAATTCTATATCCAGAACCAGCATTAATATTGAACAGTGAAGATGAGAAGTACATAGTTATCAGTGATTTGCATATTGGATTTGAAGAGAGATTCAACAAGCAAGGAATATCAATTCAGAGTTCTATTGAAAAGATGCAAGAAGTTTTGGTCAGGTTAATAGAACAAGAAAAACCCAATAAAGTAATCGTGTTAGGAGATGTCAAAGACAGCGTGTCATCAATGACAAAGTCAGAGAGAATACAGGTTCCAAAGTTTTTTAGAGAAATTTCAAAATTAGTAGACGTCTTAGTAGTGCCAGGAAATCATGATGGCAATATAAGATATTTACTTCCTGAGAAAGTAGAATTGGCCGATTCGAGAGGGATAAAAATCAATTCTACAGCGTTATTACACGGTCATACAAACATAAATGAAACTTTTGAAGGAATAAACAGAATAATTATCGGGCATCTGCATCCAATATATAATCGACAAGATAGTCCACTTTCAGGGTATCAGATATGGTCGATATTAAAAGCGAAGACAGATGCGTTGTTCGGAAATAAAAAAGAAGAGTTAGAGATCATAACAGTACCTTCATTTAATAAAGAATTAACAGCTAGTGGTTTTTCTGTACACAGGAAGAAGAATATTTGTCCAATAATAAGAAAAACAAGGGAAGATATTAACGAGGCTGTATTTTTGACTTTAGATGGAGATATAATAGGTGATATAAATTCTTTATCTGAAATAATCTAGTTCAGAAGATAAGAATTATTAGGAGGTTTTGTACGATTTATCTAGATAGCATATGGATGATTTAATGAAACCGTTTATCAAAGATGGAAAAAGTGCCCTCATAGCATATGACCAAGGTCTAGAACATGGTCCTAGTGCAGATTTCGATGACAGGAATGTTGATCCGCAATTTATTATGGATACAGCTGTCAGTGGAGGATTTTCAGGAATAATATTTGGCAAAGGATGTGCGGAGAAATATTATGATAAATCTTCAGGAATTCCATTAATTATCAAGGTAAATGGAAAAGACAACTTAACTGCAGGAGATCCATTATCAAGGCAAGTGTGTTCAGTGGAAGAAGCAGTAAGTCTTGGAGCAAAAGGTATTGGATATACGATATATGCAGGAAGTGATCATGAACCTGAGATGTTTCAAGAATTTGGAAGAATACAAGAAGAAGCTCACAAAAATGATCTGCCAGCAATAGCATGGGTTTATCCACGAGGTGGAAGAGTTCAAGAACTAGGCGGAGATATGGACCCTGCCATAGTAGCTTATGCGGCAAGAATTGGAATGGAATTAGGTGCTGACGCAGTGAAGATAAAATACAGTGGGGATCCAGAGACATTCAACTGGGCAGTAAGATCTGCAGGAAAGGCACATGTATTCATGTCTGGAGGAGCAAAAACAAAAACAGATGAAGAATTTCTTAAACAGCTTTCTGGAGTAATGGAAGCAGGTGCAACAGGTTTAGCCGTGGGAAGAAACGTGTGGCAACATCCAGAACCTCTAGAAATTACGAAAAAGATTAAAGAAGTAATTTTCGAAGGAAAGAGATACTAGATTCATAACATAAGTGAATACAAATGAAAATTGCAATACTGACTGGAGGCGGCGATGCACCAGGATTAAATCCAGTAATTCGTGCTGTTGCCAAAGTTGCGCATGAAAATAATGTAGAAATGATTGGAATAAAGAGAGGTTGGGCAGGACTAGTAGAGTTGAATCATTTTCCTCTGAAATGGAAAGATGTTAAAAACCTTCATTCAGAAGGAGGAACATTTTTACTATCCAGCAGGACAAATCCAATTAAAATGGAAAACGGAATAAAAATAGTTTCAGAGAATTTAAAACAAGTAGCAGACGGATTAATTGCCATGGGTGGAGAAGATACTCTTGGTGTTGCAAATGAATTATATAAAAATGGAGTAAACGTGGTAGGTGTACCAAAGACTATCGATAATGATTTATTTTCAACAGATTATACGATAGGCTTTGATACTGCAATTAACATCACGGTAGAAGCAATAGATCGAATAAGAAGTACGGGTAAATCACATGAAAGATTCATGGTAGTCGAAGTAATGGGACGACATGCAGGTTGGTTAGCTGTACATTCAGGATTAGCTTCTGGAGCAGACGTAATACTATATCCAGAAGAGAAATACAACAGTAAAGAGGTATGTGATAAAATTAGGAAATTAAAGGAACAAGGGCAGAACACAGGAATTATAGTAATTGCGGAAGGGGCAGAAGAAAAGGATGGAAGTTACACTACACAAGATGAGGAATTAGATGCATTTGGTCATGTAAAACTAGGTGGAGCAGGAGAGAAGCTTGCGAAATTGATTGAAGATAAAACCGGAATTGAAACAAGGCACATAGTGTTAGGTCATTTAGCAAGAGGTGGAACTCCATCGGCTTTTGATAGAGTCTACGGTGCAAGACTAGGATATGCTGCCATTAATCTTGTATTAGGAAAAAAATGGGGTCAAATGCTTACTTTAAGAGGAACAGACATAAAATCAATGTCTCTTGAAGATGGTGTAAAACAATTAAAGACAGTAACTAACGACTATAAGGACTTAATTAAACAATTAACATAGTAAACTTATAATAAGAAATTAAGTAATAAAAAATATATGAAAAATATTTATCCTACATTAATGGATAATTTAATTTAATAGTGACTGATATGAAATGGAAAACGTTAGAACATAATGGTGTATTATTCCCTCCAGAATACAATTACCAGAAGATATCAGTCAAAATTAAAGGAAACAAGATAACATTAAACAGAAAACAAGAAGAAATGGCATGGGCATGGAC
>CAZKFJ010000003.1:0-62482 GCA_964552125.1 uncultured Nitrosopumilales archaeon
GGTGCTCCCCCGCCAATTCCTTTAAGTTTCAGCCTTGCGACCGTACTCCCCAGGCGGCAAGCTTAACGGCTTCCCTGCGGCACTGCATCAACACGTGGCTGATGCATCACCTAGCTTGCATCGTTTACAGCTGGGACTACCCGGGTATCTAATCCGGTTCGCTACCCCAGCTTTCATCCCTCACCGTCGAGCGCGTTCTGGTGGACCGCCTTCGCCACTGGTGGTCTTCCACGGTTCAGAGGATTTTACCCCTACCCGTGGAGTACCGTCCACCTCTCCCGCCTCCTAGTTTTGTGGTATCTCATGCAGTTCAATTGTTAAGCAATTGATTTTAACATAAGACCTACAGAACAGGCTACGGATGCTTTAGGCCCAATAATCGTCCCGACCACTCGGGGAGCTGGTATTACCGCGGCGGCTGACACCAGACTTTCCCTCCCCTTATTCAATAAACTATTTACATTTACCAAAAGCTACATTCAGCATGTTGCACTCGGATTAACCTTGTCGTGCTTTCGCACATTGCAAAGTTTTCGCGCCTGCTGCGCCCCGTAGGGCCTGGACCCTTTTCTCAGTGTCCATCTCCGGGCTCCTTCTCTCAAAGCCCGCACCGGTTATAGGCTTGGTAGGCCATTACCCCACCAACAACCTGATCGGTCGCAGTCCCATCCTAAAGCAATTAATCAAACATGCTTAACAATCCTTTAAGTCATAAACCGATTCCAGGAAAAATGACCTATCATATATTAATCCCAGTTTCCCGGGGTTATTCATGTCTTTAGGGTAGGTTGACCACGTGTTACTGAGCCGTATGCCACACTTCTCACATAGTTGAGAAATGTTCGACTCGCATGGCTTAATCTCTATCCGATAGCAGTCGGGTCCGGCAGGATCAACCGGATACATTGGGAGTACAGTTTTAATTTCTAAAACAAGATAGCATATGATATCAGATTCAAATTAGATCGAATCGTCATTTTTTGTTTGCGAATCTGGAGGTCGTAATATCATAGCGTTAGCAATTCAATGCGTAACTCAACTACAACGCCGCCAAGCGAAACGCAGAAAATTATTTACGGTTATTAAGGATATAAAGATTTGTAATTACAGAGAATCAATACTATTTACGAGTTGGTATAAATCGTCATAAGATTTTTTGTTGGAAAAAATCTGTTTTTTTGCTTTTTTAATAATTTTTATGAATTCGTCACTATCATGTTTAGAAATAATACGTTCAATAGAGTTGATATTAATCATAAAGTCTTCAAGTACGTCGGAAAATTGCTCGTTACTAATTTGCAAGGAAGAAATCACCTCAGGTGTGTCATGAAATATACCAGATGCAAGAAGATACTGTATTGTAAATGATGTTCCGGAAATATCTTTGAGGTTAGGGATTTTATTAAGAGACAGAACAAATGACAAATTGAGGAAGTATACAAGAGAAATAATATAGGCCATGGATTTATCATGTTGATTGGCATTACAGACGACTAATTTAGAATTAGGGAACAGTGATGAAAAGAGTTTTTTTTCAGATTGAATAGATTTTATTGGAACAAGAATGAATTTTTGAGGTTTGAATATATTTGCGCCTGGACCGAATAGAGGATGGATACTCATTAACTGAGATTTATTTGAGAATTTTTTCATATTAGAAACTATTTGTTTTTTCATTGAAGAGATTTCCATAACGAGTTTAGTATTATCAGAATATTTTACAACCTGGTCAATAATTTCATTGGTTGTTTCAATAGGAACGCTGATTATTATAATATCAGAATGAAGTACACAGTCTCGAATTGATTTGAAGATTTTTGATTTTGAGTTTTTTTTCTTTTTTAATTTTCTGCTATAAAGTCCTACAGAATATCCGTTTTCAGAAAAATATTCGGTAAACCATTTACCCATATTTCCGCTAGCCCCAATAATTCCAACGCTCTTCGTTTGTTTAATTCGGAATTGTTTCAAATGGTCCTGTTCTCTGGAAATTGTTTCTTCAATAATTAATTTTAAAAGCTTTTTACTAAAATTTTTATTAAGATTGAGGGATTCGGATTCTTTTTGAATAGACTTGAATAGTTTGCGTTCTTGGACAGGATCAACCAATGGCATATTGAGATTGTTTTTTAAAACTGCGACTTCTCTGCCTAATTCAAGGCGTTTAGATAGTAAATCAAGAATTTCAACAGTAATTTTCTCAATTGAATCTCTTGATTTCTGAAGTTTTTTCTTATCGTCCAAGTTAATCACTATCTAATAATTGGATCAATTTTACCAGAACGTAAACCATGATCTGCAAGAACCAAGGCAGCAACACTTTCAACTATCGGAACTGCACGAGGTAATACACAGGGATCGTGTCTTCCTTTAACAACCAAAGTTTCAGATTTTTTAGACTTTAGATTAAAGGAAGACTGCTTCTTCAAGATTGAAGAAGGAGGTTTAAATGCCAATCTAAATTCAATAGGCATGCCATTTGAAATACCACCCAATATACCACCGGAATTATTTGTTCGGGTAGATACTTTTTTCCTAGAAACAGAATATTGGTCATTATTCTCTGAACCAAGGAGTTTAGCAGATTCAAATCCTTTTCCAAATTCCACGCCTTTTACAGCAGGAATAGAAAACATCGCCCTACTAATATCAGAATCTAGTGCAGAAAAAATCGGTTCTCCTAAACCAACAGGCGTATTGATTATCTGGCATTCAATAATTCCTCCAAGACTATCGCCTGATTTTCGGGCTTTTAGTATTGCATTGGACATTTTTTTTGCAATTACTGGATCAGGACACCTAACATCAGTAGAATATCGATTTTTTTTAGCAGATTTAAAGTCAGATGAGGATTTAATCTTTCCTATTTCTTTAACATAAGCAACGATATCGGTATTGAAGCACGTTTTGAGTAGTTTTTTAGCTATTACGCCTCCCATCACAAAACTGGCAGTAAGACGAGCAGAAAAATGACCTCCACCACGATAATCATTGAATCCTCCGTATTTTTCCCAGGCAGTGAAATCAGCGTGTCCTGGACGGGGTGCTTTCATAATATTAGCATAATCTTCAGATCGAGTATCTTTATTTTTAATTGTCATGCATATTGGAGATCCAGTTGTACGATCATTAAAAATTCCAGACAGTATTTCTACTTTATCTTGTTCCTTTCGTTGAGTTGTGAGTTTAGAAGTACCTGGTTTTCTTAAATCAAGTTCTTTTTGTATTTCTTTAGCAGTAATAGAAACGCCAGCAGGGCATCCGCTAATAACACATCCAATTGAATGTCCATGGCTTTCGCCAAAAACAGTAAGTGCAAATCTTTCACCCAAAGTACTCCAAGTCATTAATTAATCACCATTTTTCCTGAAAGTGAGTTGATATCGTCTATGAAATCAGGGTAAGAAACGTCAATACTTTTTCGGCCAACTACTTCGATTCCTTCAGAATATAAACCAATTAGTGAGAATGCCATGAATAATCTATGGTCGTCATAAGAATTAAGCCTACAGGATTTTATAGAAGTAGGAGAGTCTATAACAAGACTATTTTCAGATTCAACTATATTAGCGCCTGTTTTCTGTAATTCTTGAGAAATAAGTTTCATGCGATTAGATTCTTTATACTTAGTATGTTCGATTCCAGTAATTTTGACAGAATTTGAGCAGAATAATGATAAAACAGAAACAGCAGGAAGTAAATCAGGACAAGAAGATAAGTCAAATTCACCGCCATTTAAACTGCCTTCAGACGATACAGTAAAAGAGGAATCTGTAGGATTGGTATTTACAGATGCTCCCATTTGAGAAACAATATCAAGGATATTTTTATCAGCTTGAGGCATTTCTTGTCCATCCATAATTACTGTAACCGTACCACCAGAAATTATTGCCCCTGTAAAGAGAAATGCAGCGGCAGAAAAATCACTAGGAATATGAATTTTATTACAAGAATACCTGCCAGGCTGTACAGTGAATACGTTATCTTTTCGTGTAACAAGACCTCCAAATTTATCAATCATATATAATGTAGAATCGATATATGGTCCAGAGACGATCGGTTCAATCAATTTGATATTTGTTTCTTGTTCAGCTTTTGAACATGAAATCAACAAAGATGAGATGAATTGGGACGATATAGAACCAGATATTTCGGTGTTTCCGCCACGGATTCCTCCACCTTTAACAATTATTGGAGGAGTTCCATCATTTTCGATTGATTGGCAGGAAACTCCTAGATCATTTAAAGAATCAAGCAATGGTTGCATAGGTCTTTTTTGAATACTAGAATCGCCAGTGACAGTAATCTCTCCGTCGGGTACTAAAGCAGAAATAGAAGTTAAGAAACGTAAAGTAGTTCCTGAATTTTCCACATTAAGTTTTCCAGGATTAGACAATTTAGAGGGTGGAATCAATTCTAGTGAGGATTCCAGATTAGTGATTTCGGATCCAAATCTCAAGCACGAGTCAAGGGAAGCATTTGTATCACGAGAAAGAAGAGGATTGACTATAATCGTAGGCGAGCTTGATAACAAAGAAAGGCAAAGGGCACGATGTGTGTAACTTTTACTATTAGGAGGTTTAATTGTGCCTGAAAGTTTAGAAGGTTTTATAGTAACACTATCCATAAGATCACAATCCTGTTTCATTGTTGATTTTGGCAGATATAATATCACCGTCAAGACTTTTCCATGAATCAATTATAGATGATTTTGTATCAGAATTACAAATTGCTGCAACAGAGGGTCCAGTACCAGACAGTCCAGAAGCAAGAGCATTAGATTTAAGGGCAAGGATAGAAGCAAGGTCGGATTGTTTCAGTAGTTTTGAATATATCATACCGTTCAGAGACATGGCGTTAAGATAATTCCCGTCCAAGGCCATAGAAACAAGTGTATTAATTGACGAGTCAAAATCATTAGAATTAGGTAGGTCTACATCTTTTGTATAGGTTTTATTCCTGGGAACATGAACCAAGACAGAATAATCATCGTCAATTTCTTTTCTTAATAATATTTTATTGGATAAATTATCAGTAACCACCAAACCACCTAAAAGACATGCAGAAGTATCGTCAAGGGCACCGGTTATTGTTACGCCTGCATTTTTAGAAGCTTGTACAGATAAATCAAGGACTTGTTTTTCATTAAAAGGGAGGTCAAATGCCTTTAAACAAGATAAGACAATCGCGGAAGCTGCAGCACTAGAACTTTTTAATCCTCTTCCTATAGGAATGTCTGAATTTACAGTAATTATAGCTCCTACAGATTCGGAAGAACTAGGTTTGACAAGTTTGAAGCATTCTATAGCTAATGTTTTATCCTCTGACTTGTCATTGTTGATTACTATTTCGATATTATTTTCAGTTGTCAATAGCACCTCGGCAGTAGTTTCTAAAGATATGCCTAAAGCAGAACCTTTCCCAGTTGCTAAAGCATTGACTATTGATACAGCGCCATGAACGGTAGTTTTAGAGTTCATTTCAAACACCCAACATCGACAGGATTTTACCATCGATAGAATCATCATTAGGTAATATACCAGTCCAAATCTGAAACGATAGTTTTGCTTGAGACAATAGCATTTCATATCCGTATATTAAATCAGAATTAAGAGATTTCATTTGTTTGATAAAGTTAGTTTCTTTGGGAATGTATTCAAGATCGTAAGCAAGTTTTATTCCCAAATTAGAATGGAAATTAAGAATTGTATTGGTTTTATGAAGAGGAACGGTATTAATCATAATATCAATGTCAGATAAAGAATCTATAGTTTTTTGATTCAATTCATGGAAGGAAATTGGAATATCAGAATCGAGTTTTGAGACAAGTTGTCTAGCGTTTTCAATTGTGCGATTAAGAATAATTATCTCTTTGCAATTCGCATTAATTAGACCGTATAATACAGCTTTCGAAGCTCCACCTGATCCAAGAATTACAGCTTTTTTATTGTTAAATCGTTGAATATTTTTACGTAGAGGTTTCATGAAGCCTTCGACATCAGTATTATAGCCAATCAATTTTTCATCATCATACAACACGGTATTAACTGCATTTACAGAATTAGCAAGAGGGTCAAGAGAATCCAAATATGGAATAATATCTGTTTTATGTGGAATTGTTACATTAGCGCCGCGAAAATTCAATTTACGTAATGTGTCAAGTATAGTTTCAAGGTCGCTAGAATTGACATTAAAAGTAGTATAATAACCTTCGAGGTTGTTAGATTGGAAGAAGCTATTGTGAATAGTAGGGGATAAAGAATTTTTTATTCCATATCCAAGTAAACAGTACAGCATTTCAGTAGAATTGTTTCCCATAATAATCACAAGTTATTAAGAAAAATTTGAATATATTTCCTTCAGATGCTTTATATTGATTTGCCCAGGAGCAGTTGCTTTATTGCCATATGAACAGTATATGAAAGGCGCTCCAAGCATAGGGGACAAGATTCTAGATACTGAACCATTTTCACCCATACAAAAAGCCAATAATTGAAACTTTGACTTTTCAAATCTAGGATAGAGTTTGTAGACTTTATTGCAATCATTTAATGAATTAGCATAAGTGACAATTTTGATAATTTGTGTAGGCCTTGATAGATTCTTTGAGATATTTTTAATCAGAACGGATAGAG
Source organism: uncultured Nitrosopumilales archaeon (assembly GCA_964552125.1). Classification (GTDB taxonomy): domain Archaea; phylum Thermoproteota; class Nitrososphaeria; order Nitrososphaerales; family UBA57; genus UBA57. The sequence continues at coordinate 6,636 of CAZKFJ010000003.1, forward strand.
AATTAGTAGAAGGAGTACTGTTGAAATTATGCCAGGATACGATCAAGTTTTTTTCATTTTTAAATAATGTAGAATTTCTATTAAAAGTATCAGATTCGATGTCTTTGAATGAATGTTTTAAGTCAAGTAACTGGTTAAGAATCTGAAGTCGATCAGATTCAGAAATTTTGGACAATCCGCCATGGTGTTTACTTCTAAAAGTAAGAACAAGTTTATTTTTATGAGTGTTGGACAACTCCTCAATAAAATTAATAGAAAATGAATTCAAGGAATCTAGTCGAATTTCAACTAAATGTGCTCCAGATAAGAATGCAGAATTAACGAATGATTTTAATTTAGAAGTATTAGGAGCGGCAATTGAAACGCAAAACTTAGGTTCTGATGTTCTATTTTTCAAGAATGTATTCCTCTACCTCCATGCCAAAATGTCTTCCCTTATTAGATTCAGTCTTAACAAGAATTTTGTCGCCAACTTTAAGTGAAGTTGTGGAGATAGGTTTGCCGTCGTCTTTTACGAATGCAATAGTTTCAGCATTTTGAATCAAGACACCGCCAACTTTATCATCGGATTTAGCACGTACAAGGAATAATGGTCTACTTTCGATTTTTAGTCTTCCTACAATAGAAGTTCTAACAACTCCTTGATGTGATACAATCATTACTTCGGTACCACTTTCAAGTTCAGACAAATATTTTGTACGGTTATCGGGCAATAGTGTATAACACTGTACAGCGCCTGCATTCACACGAAACGGTCTAGGAGAAGTAAATCCAGAACCTGCAGATTCATTGTGCATAAGAAACATAAAGTTCGCTTGATTTCCTACCAATAATCCTTCACCTTGATTTAACATAGATGCAGTATCGACACATGCTCTTTCGCCCATGCCAACTTCTTTGATTTCGATGATTTCCGCTACAGACAAATCAATTTTTGAGAGTTCGTTCAATTCTGAATTCAGTTTATTAACATCATCAATGTTAGATGTTCTTAATAAAACACCGTCGACACCTAGTTCTAAAATTGTAAACATCATTTTGATTTCAGATGGATCGTTAATTACCGTAAATATTTTGGTTTTCATACCGTGTAATTCGGCGATAAGATTTTCTAGAGGGATTATCTTCCATTCGGTATTTTCTTCAAATTCAATTATAACAGATTCAGCGTTATTTTTTGCTGCATTTACTATCTCATCAAGATTTGAATCGTCGTTCAATGAAGCAAAGTAAGAAAATCTTTGATCGGGCTTTACTTTGTCCAGTGTTTCAGAATCTACTACTTGAACGTCTGATTTATCGGAAAAGGAGTATGTCTCAAATTTAGATAAAGTGTCAGAATCAGGCATATCGCGTACGAATACAGTCTTAATTCCAGATTCAAAGAGCAATTGACTAAAGTCATTTATTTCAGAGTCAGGTATTTTGGGTTCAACGATAATAGTTCTCAATTTATCAGTCAATCAAATAACCTCCAGAGCAGATTCTACAGAACTATTATCAAAAATAATGTTTGATATTGCTTTTGTAATATTCTCAGGATTAGAATGTTGGAAGATATTTCGACCCATAGATACGCCTATTGCACCAGCGTCAATTGCGCCTTTTACCATCTCAAGTAATTCTTTATCATTATTAGCCTGTGGACCTCCTGCAATTACTATTGGAACAGGGCATCCTTCAACAACACTACGAAAACTCTCGGAATCACCTGTATAAACAGTTTTAACGACGTCAGCGCCCAATTCTGCTCCAATTCGTGCAACATGCGAAACAATTTTTGGGTCAAAAGGATTGGATATATTTTCTCCGCGAGGATACATCATTGCAAGTAATGGAATATTTAATTCGGAGCATTCATCAGCCACCAAGCCAAGATCTTCTAACATGTTTCGGTCATGGCTAGAGCCGATATTTATGTGGATAGAAACAGCGTCTGCGGCATTTCCAAGAGCTAATTCAGGACTTCCTACAATTACTTTATCGTCTGGAAAAACAGAAAGACTTGTGCTTGCAGAGAGATGAACAATTTTACCAATATCGATTTTTGTATCAAGTATTTTAAAAATTCCTTTATGTGCAACGACGGCGGATGCGCCTCCTTTTTGAACTAAATCTACAGTTTTATTAATATCAATCAATCCAGGAACTGGGCCAATGGTTAGACCATGATCTAGGGTAACTGCAAGGATTCTTCCATTACGATTAATATTATTCATCATCAATTACACACCAAAAATAAACTAGTAAATTAGAGTGCTAACTAAGGATATGAAAAAGACCAGTAACTGTAACTTGGACGTTGTATCATGTTAGACTCTGAATATCATGAGAGCGGTTGATATATAAATATCACTTTTACAGATACACAAATAATGGGATTAACATTATTTAATTCATTAGGAAAGACAAAAGAGCCATTTATACCTAAGAATGAGGACGAGGTAACGGTATATTGCTGTGGTCCGACAGTATACGATTATGCCCACATAGGAAACCTAAGAACATTTTTGTTCGAGGACGTATTGATAAGGTTTTTAGAATTAAAAGGTTACAAAGTAAAATTTGTAATGAACATAACGGATGTTGACGATAAAACAATTAAAGCGGCAAAAAATAACAACACCACGTTAAAAGAATATACAAGTAGATTTACAAGTGAGTTTTTTAAAGACTTACAAAGTTTGAATATTAAAGAGGCGACAGAATATCCAAGAGCGACAGACTATATTGACGACATAGAGAGGCATATAATGAAATTACAGAATGAAGATTACTGCTATGAAAGAGATGGTTCATACTATTATTCAATAAACAGATTTTCCAGATATGGAAGTCTATCAGGGTTAGAAATCAGTAATCAAAAAAACAGATCAAGATTGAATGAAGACGAGTATACAAAAGATAATGCACAAGATTTTGCGCTATGGAAGGCGTGGGACAAGGATGACGGAGACGTGTATTGGGAAGGAAAATTGGGGAAAGGAAGGCCGGGATGGCATATTGAATGTTCAGTAATGTCTACAAAAATACTAGGGGAAGAAATCGACATTCATGCAGGAGGAGTTGATTTAATATTCCCTCATCATGAAAATGAAATTGCGCAAACCGAAGCAGTTACAAACAAAAAATTTGTCAAATATTGGATTCATTCTGAACATCTCATAGTGGAAGGAAAGAAAATGTCAAAATCAGAGGGTAATTTCTTTACACTTAGAGATTTGATAGAGAAGGGTTATGATGCAAAGAGTATCAGATTTCTATTAATCTCTTCGCATTATAGGTCACAATTGAATTTTACGTTTGATGGGATAAATCAAGCAAAAGAGAATATAAACAGGATGCAGGAAGTTTATTCAAAAATAATCGAATGTAAGACAAGAACTGGAATAGATGCAAACATATCTAGTATTACTAAGGAATCTAAGAGGGCGTTTGAAGAAGCATTGGATGATGACTTGGATATGCCAGTTGCATTGGCTTCAATCTTCAAATTTGTCAGAGATATTAACAGGTATTTAGAAAATAATCAAGTTTCAGAAACAAACAAATCAGAAATTATAGATTACTTTGAAACGATAGACAGGGTATTAGGAATATTGTCAAATAAGACAATAGAAGTTGATGAGGATGTCAAGTCACTTATAGAACAGAGAGATGAGGCGAGAATAAAGAAGGACTGGAAGAAATCAGATGAGATTAGAGATGAATTATTAATGAAAGGGTTCATCGTAGAAGATACCAAAGAAGGAACTAGAATAAAGCGCAATTAACCTACTTGTATGGTTTCGAAATTACGGATTTATCAGATTTCATTCCGGGTTTTGACAGTTTGTAAGTCCTATCGGAAGAAATTACATTGACAGACATAGAAGCTTGAACATTATAATGTTTGGAACCGTCAGAATTACGATAATTTGTTGCAACGCCAGCTCGATCTATATTCACTCGAATTTTAATAATGGATCCATCTTCTAATTGGAAGGTTACTTCGTCAGAACCATCGGCATTAGCTTCAAGCATTTTAAATTCAATTTCATCGGGTACGTCGTTATTAGAATTTTTACTCATAATTAACAATCAAAAAGATAATAATTAAATTTTTAATGCTTGATTTCCGTTTTTTTATAAACTAATTCTTAAATGAGTACATAATTAAAAGTAGAAATAAGACACTAGTAGAGAGAAATTAAGAGAATGTTTGAAATTAAATCGACTGAATTAGCGGCAAGAATCGGTAAATTATATACAAAAAACGGGAATATGGAGACTCCTGCACTTTTACCGGTATTACATCCTGTAAATCAGTTAATCGATACCAGTGTCATAAAAAGAATGGGATTTGAAGCCATAATGACAAATTCATACATCACATGGCAAAGATATGGCGATGAAGCTGTAGACAAAAATATTCATAAAATTGTTGATTTTGAAGGCCCCATTATGACTGATTCGGGAGGTTATCAAGTATTAGAATACGGGAAAGTAGATGTTGGTGAAATAGAAATAGCTAGGTTCCAAGAGAATATTGATTCAGATTTCTGCAACATATTAGACAAGCCCACCAGTTTAGCAGATAATTGGGAAACAGCTAGAAATAGTGTAACACAAACATTAGAAGCATGTGAAATCACTCTCAAGGACATAGAACATAAATCAATTTGGATGGCTCCAATTCAAGGGGGGAAATTCCTAGATTTGGTTGAGTTTTCGTCTAAACAATTATCAAAGATGAATTTTGACATGTTTGCTTTAGGAAGTCCCACAGAAATTATGGAAAATTATGATTATACACTTTTGGCAAAGATGATAATAACTGCAAAGAAAAACATACCTTCTGAGAAAGCTCTTCACCTGTTTGGACTAGGTCACCCTCTTCCATTGTCAATGGCAGTTGCTCTTGGTTGTGATACATTTGATTCTGCGTCCTACATACTTTATGCAAAACATGGTCGGTATTTTACTGAAAATGGAACACGAAACATAGATGAATTAGAATATCTTCCGTGCATTTGTGAAACATGTAATAAATATTCGGTAAGAGAGATGAGAAAGTTAGAACACAAGGAGAGAATCAGTGCCATTGGAACTCATAACTTGTGGCTATTATGGAAGGAAATAGTTTCGACCAGGCAAGCAATAAGAGAGGGAAGGTTATGGGAATATGTAGGAATTCGTGCCAGATCTCATCCGAAAATGTGGGATGCATTTGTATATATTTCGAATAATATGGATGAGATATCAGAATTTCAAAAGAGGTTTAAATCAAAAGGCATGTTTCTTGCATCTTTTCCCGATAATAGAAGGCCGGAATTAAGAAATTATCAAAAGAAGTTAGCAGATGTTTTTAGGAGATTTGAGAACCGCAAAATAATAATTATTCCAGTAACAAAAAACAAACCACTGCTTTATAATAATAAATTAAAAAATATAATAGAAAACAGTAAAAGCGATTATATAATTGGATATATAATTCCGCCAATTGGATTTGTACCTTATCAAATAACAGATATTTATCCAATTTCCCACATGGAAAGTTCGTATGAAATAAAGAAAGACAAGATAGTGATTGATGAATTGATTACGACACTAGAAGAACAGTTTAGTATATTGAATCCAAAAGAAGTCATATACATGAAAGACAACAAACTCAATCAAAGAGTTGTAGATTTTATTGTAAGAGAAGTGAAGCCTAAAAGAATCATAGAGGGCGAATTAGATTTCATATATACAGAATTGGAAGAGATATTAAACAACTAAGAATAGATATTAGACGGACCAGATTTATTATTGTCTACTAACTCAGGTTGATCGTTTTCAAGTTCAAGAGCTTGTTCTATAAGGGTATCAACTTCGACTTCTAAATTAAAAATATTTGAAAGAATTTTTACAGCCTCAGATGCAGCGCGTGGATCTAAACGAATAGAAGTGGCAAAAGGTAACAATCCAAGAGTAGGGAAATTACGAACCTCCATGAAATTAAGCATTTGAGCAACAGGGCCTATGATAATCCTTTCGTCCTCGAGAGGAGTAGAATCAGACAAAGATTTGGGAAGTTTGTAGGAAGAGGTTTTAACATATCGAAAATTCGAATCGTCTTTTTTGAGTTGAGCGTCAAGACCACCCAATAATATCAATTCTTTGAAATTCTTTTCTAGAATTATTTCGCATACATTACGAAGGAAAACAAGTTCATTACCTTGTAGTGGAGGAACTGCAACACGAAGAAATGCAACATTATCTTTTTTGTATATTTCAAATGGAGTTATAATCTTGCCCGAATTAATAGAAGAAATAGGAGACAAATAATCGGTTTCAAATACTCCAATACGTTTAGGTTTAAGAGTATTAATAAGATGGTTTAGAGCTAAGAATCCAGTAGATCCTATTCCGTGAAAGCCAGTAACCAATGACAAGCCATTTACATCTAGGTCTTCAGGTAACAATTTTGCAGAAATCATTAATGTTTATAGATGGATAGATGACTAAAATATCTTACTGATAATTAAATGAAACTAACTACATTAGGTGCTTCGAGAGAAGTAGGTCGCTCTGCATTTTTGTTAGAAATCGATAATAAAAAACTAATACTGGATTATGGAGTACAGATAAGAGAGCCAATGAAATGGCCATTACATGTAAATCCAAAAGAAGTGGATGGAATAATATTAAGTCATGCACATTTGGACCATAGTGGAGGAGTTCCGTCGTTTTATGTGTCAAATGAGATTAAGACTTATTGTACAAAACCAACTGCTCAAATCAGCAATCTTCTAATAGATGATTTTATCAATTTATCAAATGATGTTAGAAAGCAATATTTGCCTTATCAACATCAAGAATTGGAAAGAATGCAAGAGAATGTTGTAGAGATAGGCATGAACTCAGAATTCAACATAGGAGATGTAAAAATTAATTTCATAAATGCAGGTCATATGCCAGGAAGTGTAAGCATAATAATCGAAGGAGAAGGAAAAAGAGTAGTGTATACAGGAGATATAAATTCATCTGATCAGAATTTGGTCAAGGGCGCCGATACGAAATATGGAGAAGTGGATTTACTCATAACTGAAGCAACATATGGGGTAAATGACCATCCAGACAGAGAAGAAGTAGAAGAAGAATTTGTAAGCTTTGCAAAGGACATTACGGAAAGAGGAGGAACATTATTAGTTCCTGCATTTGCAGTAGGTAGATCTCAAGAGATTGCATGTGTACTTGAGTCACATAATTTCTCATTACCTGTAGCAATGGATGGCATGGCATTGAAAACAAATCAGATTTTATTAGAGAATTTAGAATTCCTAGGAGACTCGAGTTTATTCAAAAGCATGATAAATGGTTTGACGGAGGCGAAGAATTGGAAACAAAGAAAAGAATTAATGAATACGCCTGGAGTTATAATTGTTCCAGCTGGAATGATGGTAGGAGGTCTTTCATCTTACTACAAAGGAAACATCGCGATGAATGAAAAGAATGCCATTTCATTAGTTTCGTATCAAGCAGAGGGTACTCCTGGAAGAACATTATTAGAAAAGAAAATGATAAGAGTGAATGGCAAATTAAAAAAGATAAAGGGAAAATTTGAACATTTTAATTTTTCATCCCATAGTGGAAGTAAACAATTATTCGAAATGATCGATGGAATTAAAGGAAGTCCAACAATTGTAGCAGTGCATGCAGAAGAAGAACAAGCAACTAGTTTTGCAAAAAAAGTACAGAAAGATTATGGTTATGACGCAATAGCTCCAGAATTAGGAGATAAAATAATAATTTAATTTTCTGGATCGTCAGGTAACTCGGTTCCAAGATATTGATATGTGCCTATTTTAAGAACCTTCAAAGACAATAGAGCGCATTTTATTCTAGCAGGTCCCAATGAAGGAGTCCCTAGTTCTTCCAACAGTTCATCTTTGGTGAATTTAGATAATTCGTCGACTGTTTTGCCCACAAGCATATCGGTGAGTATAGATGCAGAAGATTGACTAATTGCACAGCCTTCGCCATCAAATTTTATGTCTGAAACAACGTTGTCCTCGAGTTTTATATCTATAGCAATCCTATCTCCACAGACAGGGTTATTGTCTTGTGCAGAAATTTCGGCACCATCAAGTTTACCTTTATTTCTCGGGTTTCGGTAGTGATCAAGAATAATTTCTTTGTAAATATCTTCGCTCATTAAGTCAATACACTTCTTACTTTTTGTAAACCGTCGAATAATTTATCGATATCTGATTCATCGTTATACACATAAAAACTGGCCCTTGTAGTAGCTGGAACGCCTAATTTTTCCATAAGAGGCTGAGCGCAATGATGTCCTGCACGAACGGCTATAGATTCACCATCAAGAATTGATGCGATATCATGAGGATGAAAATCAGAATATGAGAACGATATAACCCCGCCAGTGGAATTTTTGTTTTCAAAACCAAATATTTTGAATTCCTTCAAATCAGAAAATCGTTCAATAGCGTATGAATACAGTTCTTGTTCATGTTTATGGACATTAGACATACCAAGATTATTAAGATAGTCAACGGCTTTTCCTAAACCAATTGCTCCTACAATATTTGGAGTTCCAGCTTCGAACTTCCAAGGTACATCATTCCATTGAGATTCAGTTAGACTGACATTTGAAATCATATCGCCTCCATAAAGAAAAGGTTCCATATTTTCAAGAATATCTTTCTTGGCATGAAGAACACCAATACCAGATGGTCCCAACATTTTATGTCCTGAAAAAACAAAGAAATCGCTATCTATATTTTGAACATCAACAGACATATGTGGAACTGATTGGGCAGCGTCGACAAGAGTAGTAATTCCATAATCGTGTGCTTTAGAAATAATATCTTTAATCGGATTAATAGTTCCCAAAACATTTGATACATGAGTAAGAGAAAGGAATTTTGCATTATCTTTGAATAAGTCTTCAAGGTTGTCAAGGATTAACCCACCGTCAGGCTGAATTTTGATAAAATTAATCTTGAGTTTAAGTTTTTTAGCAATAATTTGCCAAGGTACAAGGTTACTATGATGTTCCATTTCAGTCAAGATTATCGAATCGCCTTCTTTAAGATTGGCAGATATCCAAGCATTAGAGACCAGGTTTATAGCCTCAGTAGCATTACGTGTAAAAACAAGCTCACGTGGCGAATTAGCATTTATGAACTTTGCAATAGTATTACGAGCGTTTTCGTATAGTTCAGTCGCTTCTATACTGATAGAGTAAATTCCGCGATGAATATTTGAATTACAATTCTTATAATAACTAGTAATTGAATCAATCACTTCGGTGGGTTTTTGAGTAGTGGCAGCACTATCAAGATAGACAAGATTCCTGCCATTAATTTGTCTTGAAAAGATAGGAAAGTCCTTTTTTATATCGTGAAAATTAGACAAACCCATTATAATGAATCACGAATCCAATCATAGCCTTTGTTTTCAAGTTCTTCAGCTAAAGACATTGAACCGGATTTGACAATTTTACCATCCATAAGTACATGAACGAATTCGGGTTTTACATATTTTAATATACGTTGATAATGAGTAATCAGAAGTATTCCAAGATCAGGGCCAGACATTTTATTGACTGCTTCGGAAACGATCTTTAATGCATCTATATCTAAGCCAGAATCAGTTTCGTCAAGAACGGCAAGTTTAGGTTGAAGGACCGCCATCTGAAGGATTTCGCTTTTCTTTTTTTCACCGCCAGAAAATCCTTCATTCAAGTAGCGTTTAACAAAGGATTCCTCTATACCGAGAACTTCCATTTTCTCTCTAAGATATTTTCTAAAACCAATAATAGACAAAGGCTTACCATCGGGGGTTTTAGAAACGGAATTAAATGAGGATCTTAGGAAATTAAAAACAGTAACGCCAGAAACTTCGTGTGGATATTGAAATGCCAAGAACAGGCCTTTTTTTGCCCTCTTATCTGGTGAAAGAGTGATTATGTCTTCTCCGTCAAGCAATATTTCTCCTTTTTCAACAACGTATTTTGGATGACCCATTAAAGTATTTGCCAATGTGCTTTTGCCTGATCCATTAGGACCCATTATAGCATGATTCTCCCCTTTATTGACAGTAAGAGTTAGACCTTTGAGAATAGGTTTAGTCTCTACGGATACATGGAGGTTTTTAATTTCAAGAGTAGATTGCATATTCATTAACCTAAATTAAATCATATAAACATTATAACATGTGTTATTAATTTTCAATTGTGAAAATTTCAATCATTTAAATAATCATATAACGGCTTAATAATTGGATAAAATTGCAAGCGCAGTCAGACGTTTCAAATGCCGAAGAAATAGTAAAGAATGTAGGTAACACGCCGCTCGTCAGATTGAACAGATTATTTGATTCAAAAGAAGTATATGCGAAGATTGAATGGTGTAACCCATCAGGTTCTGTAAAAGCAAGGCCTGCATCATGGATGTTAAATGAGGGGGAGAAAGAAGGAAACTTAGTAAGGGACAAGACTACAGTAATCGAACCAACGTCTGGAAATACAGGAGTGGCATTAAGTCATTTTGCAAAATCACTCGGTTATAAAATTGAATTAGCAGTTCCAGAAAGAATGAGTGATGAAACAAAGGATATTCTAAGAACAAACGGTGCAAAACTTTTGGAAACAGAAGATGACTTATGTCCAAGAGTTGGACCAGGAACAGATCAAGCAATAGCTTTGGCTTCAGCTTTAATAAAAAACCATCCAGGAGAGTATTATTCTCCTGATCAATATAACAATGACGCGAATTTTAGATCACATTATTATGGAACTGGTCCAGAAATCTGGAAAGCGACAGACGGAAAAGTAGGAGCGTTTATAACAGGAATTGGAACAGGTGGAACAATAACAGGAGTAGGGACATATCTAAAAGAAAAGAATCCAAATGTCAAAATAATTGCTGCAGAGCCACAAAAGAATCACAATATACAAGGTCTAAGAAACTTAGAAGAATCAGAGAAACCAGAATTACTAAAAAGAAGGATGAAAGTGATTGATGAAAAGATAACAGTAACGGACAAAGAATCCTTCGAGATGATAAAACAATTAGCAGTGACAGAGAATTTATTCGCAGGGCCTTCAACAGGATCGGTTTTAGCAGCATTAGGCAAAACTATAGGAGAACTAGATGGAAAAATAGTATTGTTATTTGGAGATAACGCAGCAAAATACAAGAGCATATATAGTAAATTTGGAGTATATTCTGAAGAAGAATTTGAGAAGAAATTAAAGGAATCGAATAACAATTGCTTTACTTGTACATATTCGAACAATAACCCAGAAGATCTATGTAAATTAAGTTAAAGTACAGATTTACCGTTAACTTTTACGCCTGAACCAGCGAATATTTCACCTATAACGTCGCTCTTTATCTTGTAGTCATCAAGAATAGAAACAACGTTGTTGTGTTGAGATTTTGGGCAAATAACAACAAAACCATACCCCATGTTAAATGTTCGATGCATTTCTTTGTCAGAGATATTACCAGTCCTTTGAATTAAATCGAAGATTAATGGAGGTTCAGGTAAATCTATAGAGAAGCCAACAGAACCTATTCGTGGCAATTTAGTAAAAGCCCCACCAGTTATATGAGCAAGTCCATGAATTGGTTTTATATTATTCAAAATATCCATAATAGCCTTGGAATAGATTATGGTTGGTTCAAGCAAAACATCCCCTAAGCGTTTTGATTTGTATATTTTTTTACGAAGAGAATATTTTTCCAACAAGACCTTGCGAGCAAGTGTAGCCCCATTAGAATGAATACCAGAACTTCTTAGGCCAATAATGATGTCGCCAGATTTAATTTTTCTATTAAGCATGTTGGTCTTTTTGTTTATTATACCAATAGCAGATGCAGCAAGGTCAAATGCCTTGTTTCCATATCCCTCGATTACATCAGGCATGATTGCAGTTTCTCCGCCAATTATAGGAGTATCAGATAATTTCGAGCCTTTAACTAATCCTTTAGTTATCTCTTTTACTAAAACAGGGTTGTTCTTTTTCAAAGCAATGTAATCAACAAGAGATATCGGTTCAGCTCCGACACAGATAAGATCGTTTACATTCATTGCTACACAATCAATTCCAACAGTATCAAATTTTGAATATTGTTGAGCAATTAGAACTTTAGTTCCAACTCCGTCAGTATGCAAAGCAAGATAATCATTATTTCGAAGTTTTATAACGCCTGCATAATGACCCGAACCAGTAATTACTTCGCCTATTCGGCCATTTCGAAGAGAGAGAGTGGAACCAAGTAATTTGGTGATTTCAGAATGACTGGATTTGATACTACGTATATCGACTCCCGCTTTTTTGTAGGACCAAGTAGTCATTTTCGATTATTTTGAGAAGTTATCATAAGCGGTTGCATATCTTTCCTGGATCAAATCTACGAGATCTTGAGGGAGTACAGGTGGAGGAGGCAAATCAGATTTATTTTTTCGTGCATTATCAAGTTGTTTCTTATAGCCAGAATCAATGAGCCAGTCACGGAGAATCTGTTTGTCGTAACTCTCTTGAGTTTTTCCAACTTCGTATTTAGCTAGAGACCATAGCCTGAATTCATCAGGGCCAATTGAATCGGCAAGAAGTATATTTCCTGATTCGTCCTTACCAAATTCAAGTTTCAAATCCGCAATCAAAAATCCAGACTTGGATGCCATATCAAGTATTTTTTTATAGATTTCAATGGAAGTGTTTTTGAGATAATTTAATTCATCTTCTGAAACAATTTTTTGAGAGATAATTTCTGATTCAGTAATTGGTTCGTCTTTAATATCGGATTTTGTTGTTGGGTCAAAAATAGGTTCTGGTAATTGAGTAGCTAAAACATTATCGCAATCAATTTCTATTTCACCATTGTTAACTCGATCAAATAGACCACCATAAAGATAACCACGTACAATACATTCAACTGGAATCATATCTAGTTTTTTAACAATCATTTTTGTAGAATCAACTGTGTCGATTAAATGATGAGGTACATTAAGATTATCAAAAAAGAATTTTGCAAAATCACGCAAATTTTCTCCTTTCTTTGGAATGTCAGTTGGAATAACTACATCAAAGGCAGATATACGATCTGAAAAGTCAAACATTATAGTATCAGGATTAGAAGGAGATTCATAGGCAGTTTTTACTTTACCTTGTTTAATTAAAGAATAGTCAGAATCTGAAGTGCTCATTGTATTTTCCAACTTTTGCGATATTCGACGAGTTTGTTATGAAGTGTTTCGTCATTTAGGCATAATATAGCAATTGCCAATAAAGCTGCATTTTTACCATTGTTGATTCCAACAGCAGCAACTGGAATACCAGGTGGCATTTGTGCAATAGAAAGTAAGGAATCAATTCCTCCTAATGCGGCTTTAACGGGAACGCCTATAACAGGTTTAGTTGTGAGAGCAGATAAAACTCCAGGAAGATGTGCAGAAAGACCTGCAACACCAATAAATATATCAGCGTCAGAATTTGACACATATTCTTGCAATTCGTCATGATTCCTATGTGCAGAAATTACACGAATCTCATGATCAACGCCAAACTCAGTAAATAGTTTGCCAATTGAATCAGTGATATTTGAATCAGATTTACTGCCAGAAATTACAGCTACTTTGTTACTCATTTTCAATTAAACCTATGTCCCTTCTATAATACATATCTTTCCATGTAATACCATTTATTAATTTATATGCTTCATCGCGAGCAATTGAAAGAGTAGAGCCTCTACCAAGAATATTTAAAACACGACCGCCTTTAGAATATAATTTATCATTTTTCTTTTCGGTTCCTGCGTGTAATATATTGTAATTATTTTTAATTATTATTTCAGAACCAGTCATAGGTTTTTCAGGATAACCAGGAGAAGATACAACAACGCATATAGTTGAATCCGGATATAACTCGTAATCAGTAACTTTATTCAGTTCACCTCTGCTAGAAAGATACAAAATTTCGAGTAAATCATTTTTAATACGAGGAAGGAGTACTTGACATTCTGGATCGCCAAAACGTACATTGTATTCTAAAATTTTTGGTCCATTTTCAGTAAGCATTAATCCAACATATAATACACCACGATAAGTGCACCCCTCCTTATTCATTGAATCAATAGTTTTTTGAGCAAGAGACAAAATTTCTTTTTCTAAATTTTCATCAACATATTCAACAGGGCTATAAGAACCCATTCCACCAGTATTTGGGCCTTTATTTCCTTCAAAAATTGGTTTATAATCCTGGGCAAATCCTAAAGGCAATACAGTATTTCCATCTGAAATAATAAAGAAACTAGTTTCTCTGCCTTCCAGAAATTCTTCTATGACAATAGAACTTCCTGCAGGACCAAATTTATCATTAATTAACATGTCATTAATGGCATCTATAGCCTGAGATTTTTCATCGGCAATTATAACGCCTTTTCCTGCGGCTAAACCATTTGCTTTAACAACAATAGGCATAGTTTTAGAGTCAAGATATGAAATTGCTGAATTGGCGTCGGAAAAGGTTTCATAATCAGCACTAGGAATTTCATATTTTTTACATAAATCTTTCATGAAGATTTTTGAGCCTTCGAGTTCAGCGGCCTTGGAATCAGGTCCGAAAACATAAATATTTTCGTTTTGAAGTATGTCCGTTATTCCATTTGTTAAGGGAGCCTCAGGACCAACAATTACAAAATCAATCGAATTTTCTTTACAGGTATTAAGAAGAAAATCATTATCCATTATGTCTCCAGGTATACAAGTTGCAAGATTCTCGATGCCCGGATTACCAGGTACGCAATAAAGTTCTTCTAATAGATTTGAATTAGAGATAGAAAGACAGATAGCATGTTCTCGTCCACCACCGCCAATAACTAATACGTTCAGGATAAATCACTCCGAGGTTTCATTGCTAAGATTACGATTAAGGACGCCATATTCGCCGTCATGACAGGCCATACATAGTTGATTGGGTTTTTTTCCAATGCCAGCTGCGAGATTCTCAACGGTATTATAACCAACAAAATCTGCATTAACAGATTTGCCGACTTTTTTATTTATTGTATCTATATCAGAATTTTTACCAGATGTATTATATGCAATTAATTCTTCATGAGTAGGAAAATCTATTCCTGCACGACATGGATGTCGAATAGGAGGATATGTAACAAGAATCTTGACGCTTTTTGCTCCAGAGTTACGAAGTGTTTTAACAATAGCCTTGGAACTAATTCCACGAACAATACTATCGTCGATAACGATTACATCTTTGCCATCGACTGCACTTTTTACGGGCATTATCCAACGATTAATCTTTAGTCTTTCTTTATATTTTGGTTGAATGAAGCTCCTCTGGCTTCCACGTTTTGCATATCTATCTTTCATTAATCCTTCCACCATAGGAATACCAGATTTTTCTGAGAATCCAAGAGCAGCAGGTCGTGCAGAATCAGGCACAGGAACTACAACATCGGCATTGATGTCATACATTTCAGCAAGCATTTGACCTAATTTACGTCTACTTTCATAAACACTAGTTTGATCAATAACTGAACTGGGATGGGCAAAATAAATATATTCAAATGAACAATGAGCAGTTCTCTCTCCCCTGGAAAATGAATGCGATTCCAGGCCTTTGTTTGAGATTTTAATGATTTCACCAGGATTGACATCACGTGTTAATTCAGCGCCGAGCATTGAGAAAGCGCAGCTTTCTGACGAAATAAGATAAGTCTTTGATTTTTTATGCCATCCAATACACAATGGTCGAAAGCCTCTTGTATCTCTGAATGCATAGATTTCATTATCAGGAGTTAAGATGACAAAACAGTATGCGCCAACTAATTCATCGCACAAAAGTTCAATAGATTTGAACCAATCGAAATTATTCGTCTTAAGAATTGACAATAATCTTTTACCTACTATGGATGTATCATTTATTCGTCTAGGTTTTTT
Source organism: uncultured Nitrosopumilales archaeon (assembly GCA_964552125.1). Classification (GTDB taxonomy): domain Archaea; phylum Thermoproteota; class Nitrososphaeria; order Nitrososphaerales; family UBA57; genus UBA57. Next base: position 22,590 of record CAZKFJ010000003.1, read on the forward strand.
GCCAGTAAGTTTTGTATTAACTGAATTAAGATCACAAACAGTTCCATTATGTGCTATACAAAATTTCTTATTGATGGAAAAAGGCTGAGCGTTAGAAAGTGATGTGCCACCGGCAGTTGAATATCTAACGTGTCCAATTGCAATATTACTTTTCATTTGTTGAAGAACTAAGGCAGATTGATCTAAATTATCAGTAACAAGTCCATTTTGTTTGAAGGGGTTCATGGTAGGTGTTGCAATCCCCCAAGCTTCTTGACCACGATGTTGTAGGCCACGCAATCCAATTGTTACTAGAGGAATGACATCAGTTTTAGAAGTGGAAAAGGCAGCAAATAAACCGCATTTCTCTTTCATATTTGACCATCCATAAGTTTATTTAAACTTGCATAGACGTAGGATCGCATGTAATCAAGATCACAAGAAAAGAGAGTGTCGTCTTTATTGAAGACTTGTAGTTCATGACCGCCAATTGACCCTATTATGGAGACTGGAATATCATGATTTCGAGAGATATTTATCAGATTATTGAAATTCTCTTTTTTGATAGTTGCGAGAAAACGTGAATGGGATTCGGAAAACAACAATTCATCCCATCGTTTACAATTAGATGGAATAGAAGAAAGGTCAATAGAAGCACCCATATCGCTAACAGTACACATCTGAAGTAAAGAATGTATTAGGCCGCCTTTTGAGCAATCATTAACCGCTCCAAATAATCCGACTTTAATTCCATCACGAACAAGTTTTTGAGCGCGTTTTTCAAGTTCAAAATTCAATTTTGGGGCAGTGCCAAGTTGTTCAAATCCTAGAGAAGAATAATATTCAGATCCGCCAAGCTCGTCAAATGTTTCGCCAACCACAACAATAAGAGGTCGAGAAGAATTGAATTTTCTTGTACGAAGGTTATGTTCACCTTTTATCAATCCTGCTACAGAAATCACAGGACTTGGTTTAATCGCTTCATGTGTTTTAGCATCCTCGTTATAGAAACTTACTTTTCCTCCTACGCAAGGGATTCCAATATAAGAACAGAAATCAGAAATTGATTTTATTGTTTCGTTAAAAGTCCAAAAGACATCAGAATTGCTAGGATTGCCGAATTGTAAATGATCCAACATAGCAATAGGTTCTGCGCCAACTGAAATTACATTACGCATAGCTTCTGCAACGACACCGGCAGAACCGTTATACGGATCAAGATAACAATGAGAAGGATTTCCATCTACTGAAATAGCAATAAATTTATCTGGAGCAATTCGAATAACGGATGATCCAGACTCCCCAGGTTTTACAATAGTATTAGTACCAACTTCATGATCATATTGTTGGAAAACCCATGATTTATTTGCAAGATTTGGGGATGAAAGAACTTTCAATATTGTTTCTTTAACATCAGCAGGTAACTCGGGTTTAGATGTAGAGCGACTGTCAAGATATTTCGGCTTGGTCTTAGGCCAATGAATCAACGGAGCGTTGGCAATGAGTTTAGTAGGTAAATCAACTATTACTTGATTGTCACTAGTAATAACAACATGTTTTGTATCAGTAACTTTCCCGATTACAGAATATTGTAAACTATATTTATCAAAACATTGTGAAATAGTGTCAAGGTTGTCTGGATTTATTATGAACAGCATTCTTTCTTGAGATTCAGAGATAAGAACTTCATAAGGCTCCATACCCGATTCACGTAAATGAATTTTTTCAAGATCTACTTCAACACCAGTTTGGCCCATATCGCTCACCTCAGACAGGCAACAAGCCAAACCGCCTCCTCCTAAATCTTTTAGTCCAGAAACAAGACCAGTACTTAGAGCGTCCATCGTGCCTTCAATAATTAATTTCTTAATGAAGGGATCGGGAATTTGAACGGCAGAACGATCAGTAGGAGTGCCTTCTAAATCTTTTGAAGCAAATGAAGAACCATGAATTCCATCTCTACCAGTACTGTTGCCCAATAATACTAGAATGTCGCCTACATTTTTTGCTTCGGAGAAAATTAATTGTTTCTTTTTTCCTACGCCGATAGATACCACGTCAACTAAACAATTAGTATCATAACAATTATCAAAAGAAAGTTCGCCTCCAATAGTAGGAATGCCAACACAATTTCCATAATCTGCAATTCCACGAACAACATTCTGCAGTAACCAGCGATTATTAGGATTAGTTAAATTACCGAATCTTAATGAATCAAGAACGGCAATAGGACGGGTTCCGATAGAAAGAATATCTCGCAATACACCGCCAACTCCAGTAGCTGCACCTCCATAGGGATCAATAGCAGATGGATGATTATGACTTTCAATATGCATAGTCAATACCTGACCATTATCTACATCCAATACACCAGCTTCATATCCAGGGCCAAATAAAACACGTTTGCCTTTAGTAGGAAGAAGTTTGAGAAGGGATTTGGAGGATTTGTAACTGCAATGTTCTGACCATTGTGCATCAATCATTGAAAGTTCAATTTTATTAGGTTTACGATTAAGAGATTTTTCAATATATGCCAATTCATTATCAGTAAGAGAATGATCTACAAATTCAGTTTTGCTCATGCTTTAAACACCTCATTTTTTATATTCTTTAGTTCAAGAGCTATCTGTTCCAAAGCCTCTGCAATCCTTATTTCATTGTTGTTACAAGATTCACAGAAATGTTCATGACGATGAATTATATTCTTACTTACTGAATCAATTAACTTACATGATTCGCATGAATGGTCACTCATTCTTTCAACATAACCTCGAGAGACAGTATCATTGAGCGAAATATTCCAATGCCGTCATCAGAAGAATACGGGCTTAACAAAGAATCCGATGCTCGTTCAGGATGAGGCATCATTCCAAGAACATTGCCATCGGAATTAGAAACAGCTGCAATATTAGATATTGAACCATTAGGGTTATTATCCATAGAAGTATTGCCTTCAGAGTCAGAATATCTTAAAACGATTTGGTTATTTCGTTCAAGTTCCTGAAGTTTTTCTTCGCTAACGTAGTATCTTCCTTCATTATGAGCAATTGGCATTCTAATAATTGAATTAGATTGAAAAGAATTAGTGAAGAGGTTATTAGTTTCAACTTTGAGGTCAACCCATTTACAAATAAATTTAAGATTAGAATTTGTCAACAAAGCTCCAGGAAGCAAACCAGACTCTACTAAGATTTGAAAACCATTACAAATGCCAATGATTGGTTTTCCTTTTAGAGAGAGTTTTTTGAGTTGTTTAATTATTGGACTGTATGCAGCTATAACCCCTGCACGCAGACGATCGCCATAGGAAAACCCTCCAGGTAGAACTATTGCATCATATTTTTCTAGGTCAGTAGTTTTTTCGTGCCAAATTAAAGTAGGTTCTACGTTAAGAAGTTCATTAAACACTCGATATGTATCGATGTCACAATTAGTTCCAGGAAATTGAATTATAGCAGTATTCAAGTCATTCAGTTCCTCGAACAGTACAAGAGCTTACTAAAGGATTGTAAAGTCTAAGTTCGTCACAAATAATAAGCGCCTTATTTTTAGCGTCTTCCAAATTTTCGGCTTTAATGATTAATTGTATGACTTTAGACACACTAACTGAAGTAACATAATCAAAATTATTGCGCAATAACAAATCTTGTAGAATAGTTTCTCCTTCCGGATTACGAAGTTCGGGTTTGGGTGAAATTAATAAGTCAATTTTAAACTCAGAGACCGTTGCCACTTTACCCCAATACAAATTGGGAATTAATATAATATATGTCTAATGGCAGAAACAATCAAATTGTTAAAGAATAAATTTTTTGAATGTTATCTTTATCGCTAAAATTTTCATCTATTGGAGTTTCAAGAATTAATGGAAGATTTTTAATCAACGAATGTGTCACAATCTCCCGGAAACCATCTTCTCCTATGTATCCGTGGCCAATGTGCTGATGGCGATCCAATCCATTGCCTAATTCGCCTTTAGAATCATTCAAATGAACAACTTTCAAATGCTTTAGGCCTATAATTTTATCAAAAGTTTTGATAGTATCAAGGGCAGATTTACGTGAAGATAAATCATACCCTGCAGCAAAAGCATGGCATGTATCAAAACAAAATCCAATACGAGAGTTATCGTTAACATTGTCAAAAATATATTTTAATTCTTCAAATTTGGAGCCAACGTTATTTTTTGTTCCGGCTGTGTTTTCCAGGATTATCATAGTTTCATTAGAAGTATTAGATAATGCAGTATTACAAGCCTTAACAACTCGTTCTAGTCCTTTTTCTAGACCCGTACCAAGATGACTTCCAATATGAGTAACGACATATTTGATTCCAAGTTGGTTACAACGATCTAGTTCTGAGCTCAGAGTCTTAATAGACATGGCATGAACGTCATCTTTAGGAGATGACAGATTAGGAAGATAAGGCATATGACATACTGCAGCAGATATATTTTCAGATATTATTTTATTCTTGAAAGTTAAGATATCAGATTCTTTCAAATCAGAATATTTCCAACCTCGGGGATTACGAGTAAATATTTGAAATGCATTTAGATTAAGAGATCTAGCTCGATCTATTGATAAATCTATAGAACCTGCAATAGATACATGGACGCCGAGTTTCATTTATATTGTTTTATAATTTCATACCAAAACTTTCGGCGAAATCTGCGAAATCAGAATGAGAACGTAAATATTCAATTCCTTTGTGGCTTAAAACGTATCTTTGATTATTGTCAACGGTAATTTGCTCAACAAGTCCAGAATCAACAAGACGTGTAACAATTTTTGTAGCGCGTCCATATGAGAGATTTGCTTTTTGAATTATTCTAGTAATGCCTAAACCGGATTGTCCTTCACTACCATCATTAATCGATGATAAGACATCCGCCACGATTTTAACTTGAGATCTATATACTGACATTACTTTCTTCTCCTTTGTATGTATTGAAACTACTTACTGGGGTATAAAGCATTACGAATCCAATTAATTTGACTAAAATAGAAGAAATCATTAACGGGCTTAGACCTGAATAAAAGAGAGCAAGCCATCTAATAAATTCACCGGCAGATAATGCAGCAAAACCAAGAAACATATACAGAATTGGGCGCTTTTTTGATTCAAGATAAGATAAAAGAGTCTCAAATGAGCCATAAAGTAGGAAAACAAATGAAATTGACTTTAGAATGGATAAGACAGAAACAGTTGTGAGAAAGCCGTATGCAACAGAAACTGCCGAAGCTTTTTGATAAGACTTTATTCCATGACCCAGAGCAAGAATGAAGTAACCCAATAGCTCAAAAGATGCGGCAATGATGAAGAATAAGGATGTAAGAGCGATTGATATGCCAAGAAATTCTATTCGAAAACTAAATATCAGGTCAGATTGAAAAGTTAGCTCATAGAATACAGGAAATATATAGGTAAAGGCAGTTAAGAAGAATCCAATAGTCAGAGCAATGAAAGAAATTGTAAGTCTAAGTAATGTAGGGCTACGTGTATTTCTGTAACCTTCTCGTGAGATTCGCATTACACGATAACCAATAAAGGATCCAATAAGATAAAGCAAACCTTCGATTAATTTATACTCCGAAAAGAGAAAGTATGACCCAAGCACAATAAGTAATAGGTAAGACGATTTATATATTTTAAATCAACGAAATGAAGAATAAACAACGAATGCAAATAGACTAAGAATAATCAGCAATGGAGAAGTGATAAACGTGAAATTATTGCTTTTATAAGCATAAATTATAAACCAAGGGATATTTTCTGGGGTAAAGAGGTTAAATCTTTTAACAATCTCGGGAAGTAAGACCAATAATAACCCAATTAATAAGAAAAAGTAACCAAGATTAGAAATGTTTCCAAAACTACTCAATAATCTATAACTAAACATTAATGAAATATATAATCTTTTGTGGACAATTTACTGTTTTATATATAACAATAATACTTATCTATGAAGTTAAATCCTACATTTCTGTGAGTCAAAGAAGGGAAAACAACTGTTAAACAAGAAGTATATTATAACAAGAGACAGTAACAGGGGGAAAAATTATGGACGTATGTAATAAGTGTGGATTGCCAATGGACCTGTGTGTTTGTCAAGAGCTAGAAAAAGAAGATTCAAGGATTATTGTACGATTAGAGATGAGAAGGTTTAGAAAGCCAACTACAATAATTGAAGGGCTGGCTTCAAAGAGTACAGACGTTTCAGAGATTGCAAAGAAATTAAAGAATACTTTAGCTTGTGGAGGTTCTGGAAAAGGCAAGCTAGTAATACTTCAGGGAGATCATAGAGATGTATTAAAAGCACATTTAGTAAATCTAGGTTTTAGTGAGACTTCCATAGAGGTACAATAAAAAAAGATGTTTCAAAAGATAAAAGAAATCATAGATGAATTAATTCAAATAAATAAGTTAAAAACACAAAATAATGTAAAAAATTCAAAAGTAAAGATATGTCCTTCCTGTACATCAAAATTAGAACCATTAAATGAGCAATTAGAATGGTTAATGCCACAAAAATATCTCTGTAAGAAATGTAACTATTTAGGAACAGCTTACTTTGAGCAATAATTTAATAGAGGACTAAACATATTATCGACATGGCAAGACCAACCTGGGACGTGTATTTTATGGGAATTGCCCAACAAGTATCAAAACGATCAACTTGTGATAGAAAAAATGTTGGGGCAGTAATAGTTAGGGACAAAGTCATATTGTCAACAGGATATAATGGAAGTATACGAAGAGTAAAACACTGTGACGAGATAGGTCATCTTATGGAAAATGGTCATTGTGTAAGGACCGTACATGCAGAAGTGAATGCAGTAGCGCAGTCAGCTATGAACGGAACCGAAATAAAGAATTCTAGTATTTATCTTACAGCAAGTCCATGTTGGCCATGTTTCAAGGTAATTGTCAACAGTGGAATTAAGAAAATATATTTTGGAGAGTTTTACAGAGATGAGAAGATATTCAAATTTGCTCAAGAATCAGGTATAGAATTAATAGATATGAGTAAGAAAAATGAAGAATAATCTAAATTTGTAATGCAGATTTCAAGCCCTTATAGCGATTACGAATTGTAACTTCAGTTACGCCAGCAGCTTCTGCCACATCCTTCTGTGTTTTACTTTCTCCTTCCATTACACAGGCAACATATAATGCAGCTGCGGCAAGACCCATTGGGTCTTTACCAGCTGAAGTTCTAGTAGCTTCAGCTTTGTGTAGAATTATTAAAGCGCTTCTTTTAGTTTTTTCAGATAAACCAGCCTTACTAGCAATTCTAGAAACACATTTTGTAGGATCTACAACAGGCATTCTCAAATCCATTTCACGGAGTAATAATCGGTAGCATCTTGCAATGTCTTTTTTCTTGATATTACATGCAGCGGCAACATCTTTCAATGTCCTAGGTGTTTCGGTATCACGACAAGCAGCATAAAGTGAAGCAGCAATAAGTGCAGAAATTGAACGACCTCGTACAAGACCTTTTTCAAGAGCTTTACGATAAATATAGGCCGCTTTTTCAATAACGGCGTCGCTAAGATTTAATTTGTCAGCTAATCGATCTAATTCACTGAATGCTTGTCTAAGATTACGATCAACAGGTTCATGAACTTGACTTCGTCCATCCCAAGTACGCAATCTTTCAATTGCAGCTTTCATGGATGCAGGTAATGATCGACCAGCCGCATCACGGTCTTCAGCGCCAATAACAGTAGCTAATCCCATATCATGCATAGCGAGTGAAGATGGAACACCAGTTCGTGCTCGATCGTCTTTTTCTTCTTTAGAAAATGCTCTCCATTCAGGGCCTTCTTCTTCAATTTTATCTACAATAACATAACCACAGTTGCTACAATTCATTTCACCGCCAGATGAGTCTACGACAATTGGGCCTTTGCCACAACGCGTACAGCGATCTATTTTTGTGCTTTTCGGTAACGAACCTAATTCTTCTTTCATATAATTTCACATTTTTTTTGTTTTTAATATTTAAGCATTTTTATACTTAATACTTCCGGTTAGATGTAGATGTGATATTTAAACTTTAGTATATATACCGATTATGGTAACATAACATAATCAATAATAATAATATATTTAGAAGAATAGATTATACGTTACACGTAAAGTGGATAGAAAATTGGTAAAAATTGGAATAACAGAAAAAAAAGATGAGAATTTTTCAGAGTGGTATACACAAACAGTGTTAAAGGCTGAATTAATAGATTATTCGCAGGTAAAGGGATTCATAATTTTAAGAGAATATGGTTTCTCAATTTGGGAAAACATACAAGCGATTTTAGATAAGGAATTTAAAAAAGATGGTACAAAAAATGCTTATTTTCCATTGTTAATTCCTGAATCATTATTAAATAGAGAAGCAGATCATTTCAAAGGTTTTACACCAGAAGTATTTTGGGTGACAAAAACTGGAGACAGCGATATAGAGAATAAGTTAGCCATAAGGCCAACGTCTGAAACGATAGCATATGAATCATATGCAAAATGGATAAAGAGTTGGAGAGATTTACCTTTAAAATTAAATTTTTGGAATTCAGTATTAAGAGCAGAAATAAAGGATACAAAACCATTCATAAGAACTTCAGAATTTCTATGGCAAGAAGGGCACACTGTGCATGAAACAGAAGAAGATGCAACGCAGCAAGTTGAATTTATGCTAAGATTATATAAAAAATTCGTGAATGAATACTTAGCATTACCAATACTTACTGGTAAAAAAAGTGATAAGGAGAAATTCGTTGGAGCAGATTACACACTAACATTAGAAGGAATTATGCCCGATGGAAAAGCATTGCAAATGGGTACATCGCATCATTTAGGACAGAACTTTTCGAAGCCATTTGAAATAAGTTTTCTAGGAAAAGATGAAGAACAGCATTTTGCATGGCAGACTTCTTGGGGAGTATCCTGGAGATTAATGGGAGCTTTGATAATGACCCATGGGGATGATAAAGGATTAATTCTACCGCCAAAGATAGCCCCAATACAAATAGTTATTATTCCAATCTATTATGATGATGTGAAAAAGAATGAAATATTAGCCGTAATTGAGGATATTGTAGCAAAATTAGATTCAAAGAACATTAGAAGTTATGTAGATTCGAGTGATCAGCACACGCCTGGATGGAAATTCAATCAATGGGAAATGAAGGGAGTTCCTATAAGAATGGAAATAGGGCCAAAGGATTTAGAAAAGAATTCACTGGTAATTGTGAAAAGAAATTCTCGTGAGAAGAAGAATATCAGTATTAATGAGAATCCGGTGGACCAGATTGTGAAAGAATTAGATGCAATGCAGGATGAATTATTTGAGATTGCAAAGAGTAAACACGACAATATGATATCTATAAGTACCGACTACAAAGAATTATGTGAAAAACTAAACAAAGAAAGAGGTTTTGTAAAAGTAGATTGGTGTGGAAATAGAAATTGCGAAGACAAGGTAAAAGATGAGACTGGAGCTGATATAAGATTGATTGAAGACGAGAATGTGGATTCAATTTGTATAGTCTGTGGAAAGAATTCAACTGATTCAGTTTATTTTGCAAAGTCGTATTAGCGTAGTTATTTATTCTAATATAACGAGGAATGAATAGTCATGGATTTATCTCAGATAATTATTATTAGCATAATACAAGGAATAATTGAATGGTTACCAATTTCAAGTCAAGGAAATATTATAATTTTGATGTCGGAAGTATTTGATTATAATATAGAAAATGCATTAAAATTATCAATAATTTTACATTTAGGCACATTAATATCGGCATGCATTTACTTTAGAAATGAAATATTTCAGATCATAGTAAATTTAAAAGATTATAAATTTGGATACAGTACGGAAACTAATTCACTTACTACATTCATAATTTTATCGACAGTATCGTCCAGTATAGTAGGATTAGTTATATTTTCGAGTCTGCTTGATATATCAGGAAATTTTCTATTCACGCTAATAATTGGGCTCGGATTAATTATAACAGGAATAATTCAAAAAACAATTAAATCCGATTTAAAAAATGAAAGAAATCTAGATAGCAAAGTGGCCTTAGCAACAGGAATTTTACAAGGATTTGCAGTAATCCCTGGAATTTCAAGGTCTGGAATAACAACTTCCTACTTGCTATTCAGAAGATTTAGTCCAAGCACGTCATTAAGGTTGTCATTTATTATGAGTATACCAGCCGTACTTTTAGCGAATTTATTCGTAATATTTGTAGAAGGGATTCAAGATTTACAATTCATAGAATTAATTATTGCAGTTGCGTTTTCATGTGTCTCGGGTTTAATTTCAATAAGTAGTTTTATAAAAATTGCACAAAGAATTAGATTTTGGATATTTTCAATAGTTGTGGGAGGGTTGTTGCTAATACCATATATATTAAATTTGATAAGTTAGATTTTGATTTAACGGAAAAACATAGAATTATAAAGTAATTTTATAATTGATTCATATGAGTGAAGCACCGGAAATAAAACACAAAGTTCCAGTAAAAGACTATCCAGAAGGTACTAAACCAAAAAGAGTTCCCAAGGAAGTTACAGAAACATTAAAAGGAGTAGTAAGCACAAAAAAAATTGGTAAATTAAAAAAACAATATGTAGAATGTCCAGTATTAAAGGAAGATAGAAATTTTGTAGAATGTTTTGCATGTAAATCACACATAAGACGAGTTATGGGTGAAGTAGACTGTGCTGGCGGATCTACAGAATTCCAAACATAAGAAGAAAACACTACATACTTTTTGCTTGTTCTAATTTTTCAGGTAGATATTTATCAACAATAGTAGTTAAGCCATATTTGCTAAAAGCTTCTAATTCACATTTAGCTTTAATTTCATTAAATACATCGAGTTCTTTACTCCAGACGCCTTTTTGGTATCGTGGATCACGTTTCAATTCAGAAACTCTTTTAAAATCCATTTCAGTCATAGGAATCGTAGGCAATTTATATTTGGCAATATCAGAGGCCCAAATACCTAACCATTTAGCAGAAGGTACAGTAAGATCACGTAGATGTGCAGCCCCAGCAGAACCAGATACGATAACCATTGCAATATGCTCACCGTAGACGTCGCCGTCAGTCATAATGTATACAGGAAGATTAAGTTCTTCGTGTAAACGTTTCAGCATATATCGTGTAGTACGAGGAGCTTGTCCAGCAGTATCGATGATTATAGCTTTGTATTTAGAATGAACTTTCTCTTCAACAAACCTGTTAAAGAGGCCTCCTTTTTCTATAGCAATAATCATTTCGGCAGATGTGTCGACAAAATCAGCTGTACTAAGACTAGGTCCAATTAAATAACCATCAGGATGTGAAGAGAGATTCAATCTATTTCCCTCATAACCAGGAACAGTATATTCAATATCTAGGTCTCCAAATATTGCAGAGCGCTCTTCAGGATAAATATTCAGTCTTTCTCTTGCAGTAGATATGACGGATTCAAGGTCAGTAATGATTGCGTCAGATTCAGGTTGATCTTCATAATCGACAGCGTAAGCTTGTGATGAGTAATAGACATCTCGAAGGGTAGATGATTTTTTATTAGACATCAATTCATTGGCAAAAAATGCAAGCCAAGTCATTTGAGTAAATGGACGAATATGTTTAATATTTGACGCAGTGCGTGATACTGTTCTAGAACCAAGAATATACTGCTTAGTTTTTTTGTCGTAGACTATATTACTCACCGATCTAACAGGAAAATGGATTGTAGGAAATTTCTGAGAGTTCAAATCAGAATAAATTTTTTCTCCAAGTTGTTTTAATTGAGATTTAATTTGGACTTTCTGTTCTTCTATGTCATTCTGACGTTTGGAGGATTTAGTTTGTTTTTTAGATTTAGGCATTAATTATCGGCCTCTGATTCTTCAAGATATGTTTTAAGCATGGGCTGGAAATTAGGTAAGGTTTTTTTCCCAGACAAGTCTTTTGAAAATTCCGCGATTAATGGAAGGTATTTTGAATATATATCTCGTCTTCGTTTTACTGCGTCTTGAGACGATTTGCGAGACAAATGTAATCGAAGCTGTCGAAGAACTTCACGAACTGCATTTTTTAATTCACGTTCAATTTCTGGTCTGTCTGCAAGGAATTCTTTCCCAGCTGTTTTAAACGGTACTTTAGTTGAACATACATGAGTAATTAATGCCAAAGGGGCATTATCTGGAATTTTATAGGCTCGTTTTTTGTCTATTGCGAGATCCTTCACGACTTGCCAGGCAATATCGCTGCCTTCGTCGTAAAGTAGAGGGATTCTATTAGCATATCGAAATAATTTCACACCACCGCCACCAACATTTCCACCATATGCAAGTCCAACTTCTACGATGAATGGGAAACCAGAATATGCAGAAGGAGGTCTTATGGCAATTGTAGAAAATTCAGGTGAAAGCTCACTCATTATGCCCGCATTCAATATATCGCGACCAAGAGGAGACAAACAATGAGAATCAGGAGGCAAAAAGGATTCATAGCTATGCATTTCATCGACCATTTTTACTATACTTTCATATGCAAGATCTTTGGGGCTTCCTGAAGGGTCTATACCTGCAGATTTAAAGAAATTAGTAGAAGTAGTGGCGCCGACTCGATGGAAATTATTAGTAAGTAATTTATGAAGGGTTTTATCTTTAGTATCTTCAATTAAACGTCTCATCCCCTCAAAGTCAAATCCATGTGGATGAGGTTGAGTCTCCACAGGAGGTTTTGGTAAGGAAGTCGTACTTCTCGGATAATAAAGTAATCTTCCTTGTGCGTCAACAAAAGATATCTCAGCATAAGGAGTAACTAATGCAGATTCTAGGAAATAATCATGGACTTTGGCAGAAGCGCGAAATGAATCACCGGTAAGTAATAATTCAACAGTAGTTCCGGTAGTTCCTTTTCCTTCAATGATTTCTTTTTTAATAATAACGGGTTCATTTTTCTGAATGTCAATTCTTAAAGTAAATTTATGAGTTTTTTTTCCATCAATCGAAGTGTAAATAATTACAGGTTTACTAGTTGTAATTTGTCCGTATAAGACGGCCATAGTTCCCCCCATACCAAACATACCGCGAGCTTGTCGGAGTTTGTACTTGCTGCCATAGAATACACGACCAAATGCATCAGGAGCTTTTTCAGGGTCTATTCCAGGTCCATTATCACTAACTTTAAGTTGGTAAGTACGAGGTTCAGAAGCAGTCAATTGATCAATTACAGGAGTCATTCGAACGTAGATATTAGGAAGGATTTCCGCAGATTCACATGCATCAAGAGAGTTTTCTACTAATTCACGAGTAGCTGTATAAAGCGCTTTAGCAGGATTACTAAAACCAGCTAAATCTCTATTACGATAAAAGAATTCACTAGGCGAAATGCCAGAGAATGTAGTTTTAGTTTTCGACAACAGGTCCATCTTCCCACAATTGCATTCTGTCTAATTTAGCTTGTGTTCGACTTTTTTGTAACAAATCATAAGCAGTTTTATGTTGGGCTCCTGAAATGAGTAGATTTAATGCATTCTCAACTAACTTAATTTGTTCGTATGAACCAATTATAGAAATAGAATGTCCATATACGGAAATATTTGTATTAGAGATTTCCTCCATGACCTTTCTAGCTTTGCCGTTTTGGCCAATTACACGAGACTTAATTCGAGATATAGAATGCGACGATTTTTTGAAATACTGAGTAAGATCAATTATGGAGAGGAATTTATCGTCGTCGAGAAGATTAGAAGCAGTAATTTTTGAGAAGCCATGAGCAAGAGATTTAACTAATTCGACGGCAAGAAGAGGATTAGAGATTTCATTATCGCTAGATATGTGAACTTCGCCACTACGACTATCTATATCGAGACTGACGTTACATTTTTGTTCAATCCAAAGTTTTGTTTTTCCTGATTTTCCGACAATAGATCCAATGCGATCAATAGGTACACGAATTGTTTTATCAAACATCATTTTCAGTAACCTCCGTAAAAATGGATTTAGCGTCAGGAGTAGTAATACCGCGTTTAGAAAAGAATTTACAAATATTGGTCAAATCTCTTAATAAGAAATCATTAGACATAGGATGTGAAACATCAACTGCAGAACCAAAATCAAATAATATCAAGTCTTTAGAATTTTTAAATACATTATATTCAGACAAGTCTGAATGAACGAGATGTGATTGCACATATAATTTAGTAATCAAGGTAAGAAGCTCTTCGAAATCTGATTCTTCAACCTCAGTTTCTGAAAGAGTGGGAAAGGGAGCTCCGTCAATTCCTTGAAAATCCATAACCAGAACATTATGTTTTACAGCAATAGGTTTAGGAACAGGAAGATTAATAGAATACGCTTTTGAGAGATTTTTGAATTCTTTCCTAGCCCATAATTCAATTAGTTTATGTCCATTTGTATTGATATTTTTAAAACGATGGTCTCCTTCGATATATTGCAGTCTTTTACGGAATTCAGATGCGACGGTAAGATAAATTTTGATGGCAACGTCGTTTCCTTCAGGAGTAACACCCCAAAATATATTCGATTCTTTGCCAGAATTAACGATTCCATTCAGATAGGAAAGTGTGCCATTATTAAAAAGAGAATATAGTGTAAGAAGAGTTGGTTTATTAAAAACATCTTGAAAAACTTGATAATCTTCAGAACGTTTTTTCACTGAGCGATTTAATTTTTCAGAATTACTTACTTTGTTTAATGCTTTTTTAATTGCGCGATTATCAATTTGAGATGACATATTCTACAAGTCCTTTGGAAGATGTCCTTGTGATTGTAACCATTCAACTTGACCCACAGTATATCTCCAAAGTATGTCCCCTCGTTCATCTGTTTTAAAATCCCAAGGTGCGATTATAACAACGTCATTATCACGAATCCAGACTCTACGCTTTAGTTTTCCACGTATTCGCCCAATACGAATCTTATCGTCTGCGCATTTAATCTGAATAAGTTCACTTCCCAGATGTTTAACAACTCTGCCGAACATTTCGCCTTCTTGAGGCAAAACAATATCTTTGAGAGACTTTTCGTTTAGAACTTTTCGCTTACCCATTATATCACCATACTATTGGAAAAATTAGTAATAAACCCTATTGTAGAAATTTATAAATTAGGGCAAAGGATACGCCCTCGATTTTTTTTATTGACTCAATAGACACGAATTCTAAATTAATCGCCAAGTCTACAATATCATTTCCAACAAGATTTAGAGTATCGGATTTTTTTAACAGTTCAATAGCCTGATTTTCGTCAATAATGTCGCCTCCAAAGTAATCTTCAGAGATTTCAATTTCATAGTCTCCTTCAGATATGGTTTTTCCAATGTTTCCAGTATCGCAGATATTTACAATATGAATATTGGCATCAGTAATTGAACGAAAATGAAAGGATTTAGAGGCCATAATTATCGAGAACCTGCAGTGGTTTTTGCTCCACAGGCTTCGCAATTGATAAAATATAGACGTTTGACTTTTTCTAAAGATGTATCATAACTATCACACACGGTACAAACTACGTATTGGCGAATATAGCGTTTGAGTATAAAATCAAAAGAATCAGGGGTTTTCCTGCCGATAAAGATAGCTCGATCGCCATCGAGAGATGCAGAAGTAGCAAGTTCTTTGGATAGAAACATCATAAAATGTTCCATAGTGCGTCTTAACAATTTAGGGTAAACACCGAAATTTCTAAAGAATGTTTTTTGGCCAATCCAAAAAGTTTCGGCTTTGGGGATTTCGATTCTATCTGTTTTCTTTACCTCGACTTTAGACAGTTGATCTCCAATACGGGTTAAAAGTTCATTATAAGAATCGTCTTTCATCAACATAGAAAATAAAAACAAAAGATATAATTGTTTCCAGTGGAAGGCGAATAATTATAAGGAAACAATTCCGACATACGAATAATGAATCTAAGAGACGTAATAAGAGATTACCCTGATTATCCGAAAAAAGGAATAATATTCAAGGACATGTGGCCGGCAATAGAAAACCCAGATGCGTTTGAACAGATTTTAGCTGAATTTGAAAAAGAATTCAAGGGGAAGATAGATACAGTAATAGGAATAGAATCAAGAGGATTTATATTTGGAGCGGCATTAGCGAATAGATTAAAGATAAGTTTCATACCTGTAAGAAAAAAAGGAAAACTTCCTGGAGAAACGATTTCAAGAGATTTTGAATTGGAATATGGAAGTGCGTCGGTTGAGATTAAAAATGAATCATTAAAAGGTAAAAATATTCTAATAATAGATGATTTATTGGCAACTGGGGGAACAGTGGAAGCTGCAGCAAAGATGATTGAAGAATTGGAAGGAGGAATAGTCGGTTTGGGATTTTTAATTGAATTGGATTTCCTGAAAGCAAGAGAGATTTTATCCAAGTATAAGGTATTTTCAATATTGAGGTATTAATGAGATGAAGGCAGAAATAGCAATAATTGGCGGAACAGGGATATACGATACTGAAATTATTTCAAATAACCAAACAGTGGATTTAGAAACTCCATATGGTAAAACTTCCGATTCGTTAACGGTAGGTGAATTTAATGGTAAAAAAATAGTATTTCTTCCAAGGCATGGAAAAAAACACAGTGTGCCACCACATAAAATAAACTTTCGTGCAAACATATGGGCGTTAAAGGAAATAGGAGTAAAAAGAATAATTGCGCCTTGTGCAGTTGGAAGTCTAAGGGAAAACATGGAACCTGGTCACATTGCCATACCTGATCAATTTATCGACAGAACTAAAGACAGAGAGAGTACATTTTATGATAAAGGTACAGTTGCACACATATCAACGGCAGATCCATTTTGTCCTGAATTAAGAGATTTGGCAATTTCAGCAGGTAAGAAATTAGACTATGGTATTCATGAAAAAGCAACGCAAGTTTGTATAGAGGGTCCTAGGTTTTCGACAAGAGCAGAATCAAATATGTTCAGAAACTGGGGGGCAGATACAATAAACATGACGCTATTCCCAGAATGTGTTTTGGCAAGAGAGTCACAAATTTGTTATGTAGCAATCGCAACAATAACAGATTACGATAATTTGGGTGGAACGGCAGTCTCACATCACGAAGTACTAAAAACACTAGAAAAGAATGTAGAAAAAACAAGTAGCATTATTCAGAATATTATTCCGCAGATAAATGATGACAGAGATTGTTTATGTGCAAATGCATTGGATGGAGCAATTTAAATAAAAAGAAGATAATATTTCGATAGGAGAAAAGTGAGAATAACAAATGAGTAAGATTACAGACAAAAGTTTAACGGAAAAAGGTAGAAAGTCATATCAATGGGCTCGGGATAATATGCCAGCTCTTGTTACAACGATCGATAAAACTGCTGAAGAATTTTCGTTCAAAGGAACAAAAATAGCAGTGTGTTTACACGTAACAAAGGAAACTTCAGTATTAGTAATGGGATTAAAGGAATTAGGCGCAGATGTATATCTGTCAGGTGCAAATCCATTATCAACTCAAGACGATATTGCGGCTTATTTAGACTCGGAAGGAGTAAATGTTTTTGCCTGGAGGGGCCAGAATGATAAAGAGTATCAAGAGTGTATAGATGCCACACTAGATGCAGAACCAGAAATCATAATGGATGACGGATCTGATGCACACATAACATTACATCAAAATCAGAAATATGAGAAGAACAATGTCATTGGAGGAACAGAAGAGACTACCACAGGAGTAGTCAGACTGGAAGCATTAGAAAAAAGTGGGAAATTAAGATATCCAATAATAGCAGTAAATAATGCATATACGAAACATCTATTCGATAATCGATACGGAACAGGTCAAAGTACTTTTGACGGAATTTTAAGGTCTACTGCATTGTTAATGGCAGGTAAGAAAATAACAGTTTGTGGCTATGGATGGGTCGGAAGAGGAATAGCAGCAAGAGCAAAGGGTCTTGGAGCAATTGTTTCAGTTTCTGAGATAGATCCGATTAGAGCAATAGAAGCAGTAATGGATGGATTCGATGTAAAGCCAATAAATGAATTAGCAAAAGAATCAGACATATTTGTTACAGCGACAGGTCAAAAACATGTTATTGATAAAAATAGCATAAGAAATTTGAAAGATGGGGCAATACTAGCAAATGCCGGACATTTCGATTTAGAAATAGATGTAGCATTTTTACAAGATGTGGCAAAAAATGTGAAAACAATAAGGGATAATCTAGAAGAATACGAATTAGACAACGGAACAAAAATAGTTCTTGTGGCAAAAGGAAGAATTGCAAACCTAGTAGCCGCAGAAGGTCATCCGCCAGAAGTAATGTCAATGTCATTTTCGAACCAGCTTTTAGGAGCGGTCAAGATTAAGTTGGATCATGAAAAATTGAAGGGATTGATAGACATGCCTAAAGAAATAGATTACAAAGTAGCAAAACACGCATTAGAAGGAATGAAAATAAATATTGATACACAAACGCAAGAACAAAAAGATTATGGCGAATCTTATGTCATATAATTATGGCAAATAAGGCAAAAGAAACATAGATAAAATTAAAAAGAGAATAGAGAAAGACACAAGTCTACTTACATAATCGATTCTATGTGGAGAAATTTTATTTTTCGTAATAGATTTCAATCCACGTTTAAAGGCTTGACCTCCATCCAACGGACCTAGGGGCAGAGCATTGAATATGCCGAGATTAAAATTAATGAACCAGACCCAAAAAAGAAGATTTGTCAAAACAGTGTACTGATTTCCTAAACTAGATGTGTAGAAGTTTTGCATAGAAGAAGAAAAGGGAACAGAGTAACTATCGCTAGATGGGAAGGAGAAATATACCAAGATATTAGGAGAAAGAGAAAGTCCGTTTTGATACCTAGATAATGATTCATCAATATCGACAGAAGGCCTCATTATTCCAATAAAAGCTTCTTCAGGGTTATCGGGACGGCCAGACAGGACAATTTCATAATCAGATGTAACGGATTGTCGTTGAATTGTCAGGACAATACTATCTCCAGGACTAAGTGAATCAAAATTCTGTGAAAAAGAATCAGAGTCAGTTACTGGAATATTGTTAAGATGTGTTACAATATCTCCTGGAAGTAATCCAGCTATGTTAGCAGGTGAATCTACGACGATTTGACTGACAGGTATTCCATCGGCAACAGGTTCCATGGTATTGACAACGCCAACTAAAAGAAGTAATGAAATAAGTCCTACAACAATATTGCTTCCAGCGCCTGCAGCAATAATACGACCGGATTTCGTGAAAGATGTAGAATCTAATTTGGTGTCGTCAACTTCGACGAAAGCTCCAATTGGTAAGAAAAGGAACAACATAACACCAGAAGAACGAACTGGAACATCGACAGCTCGGGCAATTACCCCGTGTGAAAGCTCATGAATAACGATTCCAATGAAAATAGCGATCCAACCATAAATTATTGGAAGGTATGGGTTGATTCCAGGGATTAAAAGAGCGCCCTGAGGACCTGTTTCACGAGCGATTTCTCGGACTTCGGGAAAAGAAAGGTACAAAGATGCAGTTAACAGCAATATCGAGATAGCTAAAAGAGAGAATATAGGCATAAGAAAAAGAGATATCCAGCTCAGAACAGATATAAAACGGAATTTAGATAATTTTTCTAGTAGACTTTGTCCTCTTGAAGTTTTTATTATAACCAAGGGAAAGCGTAAATCAAAATTAGAATCTTTATCCTCCATAGAATAGTGAATAATTTGAAAGGTATAAAGATTAATTGAAAAATAAATATTTTACCAGCAGAAGAATAATCAATAAATATTTGAAGGAATTATAATTACTTATTGAAAATACCTGTAAGACGTTGGGATGGAGAATCAAGAAAATGGCTTGATGAATTGGACGGAGTAATAAAAGCTCCAGCGAAGATGAATAAAACCACCGGAATGCAAGAATTTGACCCTAAAACAGCAACAATTTGCGTCATGTGTGATAAAATAATAACAAAACAACAGCTTGATGGAGGAAGAAGAACATACTGGAATGAAGGAATAAGTAATGGAAGATTGATTAAAGCAGGATGGATACATCAAGAATGTTTAGGGTTTAATTCAGGCGTATATGAGAAGGCGTATATGCCTTAATTAATTACTTTCATTAATTTTATCATTAATTTGTTGTGACATAGAATGTCCTGAAACAATTACTTTAACATCTCCAATTTTATCCATTTTCTCTACACTTTTCTTAATATCCATAGATATCTGTAAAGCAAAAACAGGAGGGCAGTACGGAGTTGTCGCATGGTATTTGACTTCAACAGAATTATCTTCGGAAATATTAACCTCGTCAATCAATCCATTTCCTTCGCCCATTTCAAGAATGGGGACATTTATTTCTGGATCAACAACTTCAGACATAGCTTCTAAAACATCGTCTTCAGAGAAAGATGTGGACATATGAGACGGGCCTGATTATTCTTCAAGACTGCTTTCTGCATTTTCAGCAACAGAAACTAAAGCTTCATCGACTCTTACAGCTTCAGTTGGACATACAGTAACACATGCCATACACCAAATACAATCAGATTCACGAACTGGTGCTGCTTTATCAGTAAGATCAAGTTTCTCTTCAGTTCCACTAAATCCTGGATTCTTTGTCCACTCGAAAACACCTACTGGACATGCAGGTAAACATGCACCATCGGCGACGCAATCGTCAAAATCAACTGCTACATAGGTACCATGAATACCTAAAGGTTCAAATTTTTCTCCAGCTGCTTCATATGCAGATTTTACTTCGTCACTTTCGGCAGCAGCGCCATCTTTACCTGGACCCCAAATTAGGTAACCATGTTCAGATCTTGCCACAGGTTTTAATTTCTTTTCAAATTCTTGATCGATAGGCATAGTAGCAATCACTATGTAAAAGTAAAAAAGCCTTATGGTCAATATCAAAGTTGAAAGGCTATATAACTGCCGTTATTTTATATTAGTAGATATTTTTTCGGATTAATAATGTAAATCAGCAAGGAGGGATTTTTTCCAGTGCTTTAGAGATATCGGATTCGGGAACTGTAAGAGAGAACCTTACATAATTATCTCCGGCATTTCCAAAACCTGAACCAGGTGTAACAACTATTCCTTGATCTAATAATTTCATTGCAAAACTTTCGCAAGTTTCATCGACCTTCATCCATAAATAGAATGTGCCAGAAGGCATTTTTACATCATAGCCAAGTTTTGACAGACCGTTACAAAGTAAAGACATTCGATTTTCATATGTTTTGATGTTATCAAGAATTTCTTGAGGAGGGAGTCCATTAGAATAACTCTCAAGTGCAACCTTAGCTGCGTGTTGAATGAATTTAGGTGAACCAGAATCAATTTGATTCTTGATTTTTTTAAGGCCGTCGATAAGAGTCTTATTTCCTACAGCAAATCCAATTCGGTATCCAGTCATATTGAACGTCTTTGACAAAGAATGAAACTCAATGCTGTTTTGTCTTGCATTTTCACATTGTAATATAGAAGGGGCAGAATATCCTCCATAGGTTATTTCTGAATATGCGTTGTCATAAACAATAATAGATTTTTTATCATTGCAAATATTCACGATATTATCAAGTTCGGATTGTTGAATAATTGCTCCAGTGGGATTATTAGGATAATTCAAGTATATGCCAGAAAAATTAGTCTCTTGTAATTGATCACTTTGAGGGATATAATTTGATTCGGCAGATAAATTAAGAATTGCAGGATTGAAATCATTCAAAATAGTTCCGCCATGTTCATAAAGAGGGTATCCAGGATTTGGTACGGCAATGGTTTCACCCGAATTTAAAAATGCGCGAAATACGTGAGCAAGGCCTTCTTTAGAACCAATCAATGCGCAGATTTCTTCATCAGGATTAAGAGATACGTTAAAACGTTTTTCAAACCAAACAGAAATACTATCACGAAAGGGTTTTTCACCTGCGCTCGAGGAATAATTATGATTTCCTGGAATTGAAAGACCTTCAATTAAGGCATTATTAATGAAATTAGGTGTTTTTAGGTCAGGGTCTCCTATACCAAAACTGATAAGATCAACGCCTTCTTGGCGTTTTTGAGAAATTAAAGCCTCAAGCTTAGCAAAAGGATATGGAGGAAGTGAATCAAGGATATTGGAGTGTTTCATTTAAACCACGTAACAACTTTTTGACCCTTAATTAAATCATTTATAGTTTCTCTTTGTCGAATTATTTTACAATTCTTTTTGTTAATCATTACTTCAGCAGCTCTAGGCCGAGTATTGTAATGAGAACTCATTGAGAAGCCATAAGCTCCAACATTCAATATAGCTAACAGATCACCTTCTTTTACACTACCAAGTTTTCTATTTTTAGCAAGAATATCCGTATTTTCACATATTTGTCCGCAAATATTTACTGGCTTCTTTTGACGAGAATTTAGTCTACTAGCATTCAGGACATGGTGATATGCATCGTACAAAGCAGGTCTTAGCAACGTATTCATACCTGCGTCAACGCCAATATAATTTACAGGGCCGGATTTTATTGAATGAACGCTCGTTAATAATATAGTAGAATCAGCTACTAGATATCTTCCAGGTTCAACAAACAACCAAGGATGATTGAGGATTTTAGAGGATTTTTTGCCGTTAAAAATTTTACCAATGTCGGAACCAACTTTGTTAATATCGAGTGGTTTTTCTGGAGGTTTGTAAGGAATTCCAAAACCGCCGCCAATATTCACGAAATCAAGAGGAATTTTGCATTCTTCAACTATTTCAACAGCAATATCAATCAATTTGTTTGTAGCTTTTTTGAAGTAAGAAGCGTCAAGAATTGATGAGCCAGTCATCATATGTATGCCGAATTTCTTTACGCCTGCTTTTTTAGCCATAGTATAAGATCGAATAGCGTCTTTTTTACTCATACCAAATTTAGTATTTTTTCCTCCAAATACGAGTCTACTATCCGAACCGCTTCCAATACCAGGATTAATACGAAGAGAAATAAAATCAGGAGTGCCTATTTTAAGCAGTCTCGGTAAAATAGAAGAACTATCGATATTAATTATAATTTTTTGTTTTAATGCAAAAGAAAGTTGATCGTCAGAATTGTAATTTCCAGTATATAGAATATCTTTACTGGAAAAACCCATTTTTTTAGCCAGAGAGATTTCTTCTGGGCAGGAACAATCTGCGCCACTGCCTAAAGAATTGAATAATTTAAGAACAGAAAGATTATTGTTGGCCTTTACTGCATAATTAATTTTAAATTTATCATAGTGAGAAGAGAAAGCTGAATGCAGGTTGTTGTAATTAGAAATCATTCTTTCCGAGTCAGTAACAAACAAGGGAGTGCCGAATTCCTTAGCAAGTTTAGAAGTGCTAACGTTTGCAAAGAACAGTTTGCCGTTTAAATTTTTTAAGGGAGTTTCGATTTTCCACATATTTGTATCACTAACGCGATATTACATCTTGCATACTATAAATTTGGGGGTCAGAAATATTATTAATCCAAGATGCGGCAGATAATGCGCCTCTTGCAAATGCCAAACGAGAGAATGCAATATGTTCGAATCTGAGAATTTCATATTGGCCTGCAATACTAACTTCGTGGATTCCGGGGGTCCCGCCTAATCGTTCAGAGGTGACTTCCAATTCAGATTTTTTGCGTTTTCCATGTTTACTGCGATCAAAAACAAGATCTTCGTATCCTTTAGATTCAGAAATGATTTTAGCGATTGATAGTGCAGTGCCGCTTGGAGAATCAATTTTTTGAGAATGATGTTTTTCATTTATACTAATTTCGAATTCGTCAGAGAGTTTCCCCACTAATTCAGAAATATAGAAGAGAAAATTCATGCCAATAGAGAAATTTGAGGTTATGATAGAAGGAATTTTTTGATCGAGGATTGAAACTAATTGAGAATATTGTTTGTCAGAAAAACCCGTTGTGCCAATTATAACTTTTTTATTATTTTGAACGTAAACAGGTGCATTGGCAAGTTCAGAATCAGGAATTGTAGCAGATATAGCAACGTCTGCGTTTGAAATAGCAGAAGATAGATTGGAAGAGCTAGTAATTTTAATATCGGAATCAATTATACCAAGATCTTTTAATGATTTATCAAGGAAATTACTACTTGAATGTTCTACAGCTCCAACTATCTCAAAATTATCGACACTTTCCTGGATGATGGATTTACCTAGTCTTCCACAAGCGCCGACGATGCAGAGTTTAGTACGAGTCATAATATAACCCATTTATGTATTTATCAGAGTATAATCTTTCCTGAAAATCGATGTCAAAAAATCCTTCGACAGGCTTGAATAGATCACTATTTTCATAAACCAACTTAGATTGTTCAAGTATAAAATCCAAAGCTTTACGAGTAACTAATCCAAGAGGTTGTCGGGAGGGGCCAGAAGGCAGACCAAGGATTCGCATAAGTGTTTTTGTAGGTACAGGATTACGTGATTTTACAATTACATTGCCAAAATCAGTAGATTCAGTTGTTTGAACTCCAACTAATTTGAACAGAGGAGAAGTATTTTTCTCTAGATCGACATAATCAGGATTATTTTCGATAGTTTTTAGAACCAATTCAGTAATTGCGGCAGGAACTAAATTTGATGCCACCGATATTACGCCAGTAGATTTTATAGCAGGGTTTTGGATTAATTTCACAGTTTTATCATCGTCTCCAGACAGAATACAAAAATCTTTGCCGCATAATTTTCTAGTAAGTTTGGCATTATCAAAATCTCCAGTTGCTTCTTTAACAGTATTGATATTTGGATAGTTTTTATAAGAAAGAGAAAGGTCTTGTGGCAATAATTGAGTTCCAGTACGTCCAGGGATAATATATGGAATAACTGTTACAGAAGGGAATTTGTTTGCAATAACTTCCAGATATTCTTTACGAATTTCTAGAGAACTAGGTCCATTATAATAAGGATCAATAAGTAAAATATTTTTTATGCCTAGATCATAGGCAAATTGAGTAACTTTTAGACATTCATCGGTATTATTGCTTCCAGTTCCAGCGATTATAGTAGTGCGTTCTCCTGCAACGTCATAGACAGTTTTAATTATATTCTCGTGTTCAGACCAAGATAACGTTGGACTTTCTCCAGTAGTTCCTGCAACAAGAATGCCAGAAACACCCTGTGATATTTGGAATTCAACAAGTTTAGTAAGGCCTTCATAATCAACTTTATAATCATCGGTAAATGGAGTTATGAGAGCAGTATAACATCCTTTGAACAATTTTTTATCATTGATATTAAGTAATACTGCGAGTTAAGTACTGCGGAAACATGCGTAAGATAAATATAACAAATAAACCTAAAAACAAGACTAACAATAAAATTAAAGGGGCCCGTAACTCAGCTTGGTAGAAGGAATTCGCCAAAAGTGACCGACTCATATAATTACGGAGATATCGGTTTGTCGTGGGATCGAAGCCCACCGGGCCCACATATAAAATTGATATTTATTTAGAGATTGTCAAGTGATTTAAGGAAAATAAAGTTCTCAAAAGAGAATGATGAGAAAATAAAAGAAATTGATATAAAGAATTGTATCGTTCGTATTTTGAGTGTCGTTAGCCGTCGTAGCTCAGCGTGGTAGAGCAGTTGACTGTTAATCAACTGGTCGCAGGTTCAAGATTATATATGAAAATCCTGTCGACGGCGCTCAATTATTTTGTTTATAAGATGTATTTTTGTGAGAAATTCTTATACGATTGTCTTAAATCATTTTTAGTAATTGTTGATTTAAATCCGAAATTAGATAGTTCATCAACAGTTCCAGATTCTTTTAAATCACGAGAATATTGTATTCCTCTAACAAGGTCTAATAATAAACCGCCAGCATTTGGTCCATCAGTACTCCTCAAGTATATATCAAATCGAACCTTTGAACCAAGGAATGAATCTCCTTCAATCCAGAAGTAATTGGTACGAGAATTGCCCATAAAATCAACGTAATCAGTAGTTCCAGAAACAGTCTGGACATCATATGGCAATTCAGATTCAATAGTATTTGATTTAACGTTTCGTTTCAAAGCACGTAAATCTTCGTCAACAGTATTATTAGTTTCAATTCCTCCGCCAACATCGAGCTGGTAACTCTTATTGATTCTTATTCCTCGTTCATGCATAAGATTCATAATTCCCTTGTGAAAAGCAGTACCGCCGAATTGGCTCATAAGATCATCTCCTATAACTATCAGTTTTTTATCATTAAAGATTTTTACAAATTGTGGATTAGTTGCAATGCTTGTTGGTGAGGCATTGATAAAATTAGAACCAACACTGCAAGCTATTTCAGCGTACTTTTCAGAGCTTTTATGCAAACCAGATGAGATAAGATTAATCACAACGTCGGGATTCTTATTTTTTAGAGAATTTCGAAAATCATCTTCCAGAAAAGGATCAAAGCCCTTGTCTTTAGACCATTCAATAGAAGATTGAAGGTTTTCATTCATGCTAGCGTCAGAAAGAAGTCCAGGTTCGACAGTAATTCCAGAGCTATCCAAATCAACGAATTTTTCTAATTTATTTGAAGGTGAAAATATACTTTCGTGAAGATCAATGCCTCCTAGTTTGTTTTTTTCTATTTCATAAGCTCCGACCAATTCAATATCAGATATTTTATAATTACCTACTAAGGGATGCCAAAGTCCATTTTCAGCAGTTTGCTGATTGGTTTTTTCTAGGTTTTTATAATAAGCAATACCTTGAACAAATGCACTGGCTGAATTCCCTACGCCAAGAATTACAGTACGAATCATTTAATCACGAATAACCGAAATGAGTCCAAAAATTCCTGACAATATAAGTATCAAAGATATAAAATAATAGATTGGAACAATCTGAGGGGCAAGGGATTGAGTTGACGAAGTATAACTAACAGATAATATACCTAAGATAATTAGTATTACGCCAATTGCACGAAACATAAGATCCGAATCTAATTTTCTATTAGCAACGATTGACATAGTGTATATTCACAAAAGCAAGGTATTTAGTCTTTCTACAAAAATGGTGCCGGGGGTGGGATTTGAACCCACGAACACCTAAGTGACGGGATGTCATATACTTGGCTCTCGAAAGAGAGCGATCTTAAGTCCAGCGCCTTTGACCTGGCTCGGCAACCCCGGCTTTATTTATTATTGATTTGGGTAGTTTATAATAAATTAAAAAGATTCACAATATAATAAAATAAGAGGTGGGAATAAGAGATTATGATGGTATCAAGAAAGATATTGTTGTTATTGATATTGCCCGTTATTTTGGGGCTTATAGTAGGAAGTCAGATAACAAACGATGTAGATAATGAACAAGGAGAGTTAATTCAAGATAGTTGTAATCTTAGAACTGAAAATAACAACAAGTATATCAAAGAATACGTTATTCCAACTAGATGTTCCGCTCCGGTAGCAATAACAATTGATAATGAAGGTTTAGTGTGGTTTATTGAGAACAACCATAGTAAATTAGTCTCTTTTAATCCAAATCAAGAGTCATTTATTGAATATCAGATTTCAGATATTTATTTAGACGTACAATCTTGGAGCATGGTTGCAGTAGATAACGAAATATGGTTTACAGATCATCGAAACAATTTAATATGGAAATATATGAAGTCGGAAAATAGATTTGAATATTATAGATTATTAACAGAAAATTCATATCCTGTTCAGATATTAAATAATAAAAATCAAATGATTGTATCAGAAATATTTGGGAAGAAAATCGCAATACTAGAAATTGATAAATTAAGAACAAATACAACGAAGGGGGTAAACGAAATTTCTCCTGAGATTGATCTAGACGTATTAGGAGGAATTGCGATAGATGACGAAGGT
This sequence comes from uncultured Nitrosopumilales archaeon, assembly GCA_964552125.1. Classification (GTDB taxonomy): domain Archaea; phylum Thermoproteota; class Nitrososphaeria; order Nitrososphaerales; family UBA57; genus UBA57. Next base: position 50,448 of record CAZKFJ010000003.1, read on the forward strand.
AGAATATGGTATACTATGCTTACATGGCCGATTGAGGGGCATTTGGGAAATTATAAAGATGGAGAATTTATTTCGTATAAATTACCGAAAGAAATATCATCTCCAGTTGGAATTTCAATTAAAGAGAATCAAATATGGATAAATGATCATGGTTCCAGTCAATTTGTCTTATTTAATCTTGAAAATAATACTTTTACAAACTATGTAACATCTTCAAGTAAATCAGACTTTACAACAACATTACCATATTGGAATAAGTTTGACAATGATGGAAATATCTGGATGAATATTCACCAATCGAACACTATAGCAAAAATTGATGTGGAAAAAAAGATATTGATTGAATATGAAATACCAACAAGAAATTTTGATTGGGGAGGAATATCCAACCCGCTTCAATTCGATATAGATAATCAAGGAAATATCTGGTTTACAGAATGGACGGAAAACAAGATTGCAATGCTGGATACTAGAAAACCATTGGAATTCAGTATTGAATCGTCGACTAGAGAGATAGTAATTGACAATAATAAAGTGGGAGAAATGATACTAATGATAGAACCCAAGAAACAATTAGATGTAGAAATAAAAATTACCGGGACATTTAGCAAGAATGGTTCGATAAAAAATGTTTCAATAACATTCGAACAGATAGAAAATGAGTTCGATGTGAAAAAAGAAATTCCAATCTTGATAAAATCAGAGAATTTAGACAAGGGAACGTATACAATAATGGTAAGTGTTGAGAGCGAGGAGATTACTCAATCAATTCCAATAAAATTAGTTATGAAATAATTGTATGGGGCGAGGGAGATTTGAACTCCCGATCACTTGCTCCCAAAGCAAACATCTTAGACCAGACTAGACAACCGCCCCAATAACGTATAATTATCAATGTAGAAAAGTATATCGAGATTTGGTAGAATTAGGTCAAAATATGTTAAGCTTTAAATGTATATTTTATTTATATAGTATATCTTGTCAACAATGCCTTACAAAACATCAAAGAGAGTAAGGACAATTTATTCAGTTATTGCATCGTCAAATCGTCTAGATATTTTAAGAATATTGAATTCCAAGGGGCCTTTAAGTTATTCAGAATTAAAAACATTGGCAGGGTTCAAATCGAAAAAAGAATCTGGAAAATTCGCATATCATTTAAGAAAATTAGTTAAACAAATGCTAGTTACATTAAACAGATCAGAAAGGAGGTACAATGTAACAAACCTAGGAAGACTAATTCTAAATTTAACAAGGCAAATAGAAGAACAAAGTGTAATAGAGAGTGGAAAGATCTACGTTAGAACATCGAAAGAAATGATGGAGGAGTTCAAGCCAGACAAAATTTTACAAGCATTGGTTAAAGAGGCAGGAATGCCGGTGGATTTAGCGCAAAAGATGACGAGTGAAGCTGAGGCCAGATTATATAAATTTCAAACAAGCTACCTCACGGCTCCACTAATAAGAGAAATAGTTAATGCATTATTAATTGAACACGGATATGAAGAGTATAGGCACAAATTAACAAGAATAGGCCTTCCAATTCATGATGTTACTCAGATGTTAAAACAAAGTACAAGAAGTGATAATGGAGTATCGTCATTAGTTACACAAACATCTAAAGAAGTATTTTCGGAATATCTGTTACTAAATCAATTATCAAGAGATGTAACTGATGCGCATCTATCAGGAGATATACATATTTCTAATTTAGGAGTATGGGGTCTAAAACCAGATACAGTTTTTGTGAATCTAAGTTCATTGCCGAGTCAAGGAATAAAGGTAAAAGGAAAATTACTTAGTTCTGTAAAGATCAACAAAGCAGAGAGTTTTTCAGATAGTATTTCGAATATGGTGTTACTTACAACAGAATTGAGTAAAGAAATAAACACAGAGATAGCATACAATAATTTTATAGATTACATAACTGGTTTTGTAGACAATAAGACTTCTAGCTCAAAAAACAGTTTAGTACAAATGTTCAAAATGATTTCTCAAGTAGTATCAGATGATACTAGTCCATTTGTATCAATGAATCTAAATGTTCAAAAGAATTCTAAAATTGACGATAAACAACTGACAAAACTACATAAATTGATTCTAGAAAGTTATGAAGAATATATACAATCAATAGCCATCCCAAAGATAACATTAATATTACCATTAACTAATTCACAAAATACAGAAATAAGTAAAAAGGTATTTACAATCATAAAGAAAGGCGGTTACATTGCAATAAATGCCGATACAAAGAATAATTTCTCCTATACAGGAATTAATAAATCAATGGTTAAGAATTCTGCAGGGGGAAATATTATTCTTCATGCAGTTTCAATTAATCTTCCTAGATTGGCATATGAATCAAATAAAGACGATACATATTTTAGAGCAAAAGTGAATTTGATTTTAAAGACTGCGATATCGGCATTGTCCACCAGGAGAGAGATAATCGATGACATGACAGGTAAAGGGCTATTGCCATTGCTGAATATAAATACTGGAATAATTTCTAGTCAAAAGATTCCACTTATAATTAATTTTACAGGATTAGATGAAGCAATAGACGGTCTTTTAGGCACGAAATCAACCTCAAAAGAAAGGGGAAAGTTAGCGGGAAAGATCATAGATACAGCTATGGAAGAGATTACAAATTCAGGTAAGAGATTAAGCGAGGAATTTGGACTATCGTCGATTGTAGATGACTCTGCAGAGAGGTTTACAAATATCGATATAGAGAAATTTGGAAAGGCCAGAGTAATCAAGGAATATCAACAATCTAGAATACTGGATCTAGATGAGCAAGAGAAGATTGATGAGATGAATAGCTATATTAGTAAATTCAAAGGGGGTTATTCATTATACATAGATACATCGAATTCGACAATTAAGAATTTTCAAGAAATGACTAATAAAATATCAAAAAAAGTTGGCTTTTTCAAATATCATTGTAAGTTAAGAGTTTGTATTTCTTGCGCGTATAAAAACGTCTACAATACAGAAAAATGTAGTAATTGCAATTCAACGTCATTACAAGAATATCCGGTAAATTAAATTATTTTTATAATCAACAAGTCATAAACAATTGACAGGGTTATTCTATATTAACAAAAAACAAAGCCCAGAATAAACAGATTGAATCGATTAACAGGTATTTTCATGTATAAACCAATTATGTTTTTTTGCAAGAGTGAAATCTTTTGTCAAAAGATTTTATTATGTTATGTCTTATACAAATTTGTCTATAGAGTGATGTGAATAGAACTGTTTTTAATTGTAGTAAAAAAGATATACAAAATGTTAATTTAATCGGCAATCACTCAACATATGTGGATTTGCCGGTTAATGCGATAAACGCTCATATACTGGTTCTACATAGAACAGTGTCCTAGTGAGGTTTTGAGTTTATGGAAATTAATAATGTTTTATCCGAAAATGTAATGAAGGTATTAAAAGCAAGATACCTGTTAAAATTCGAAGATGGAAGGCAAGAAAAACCAGATGAATTATTTTTAAGAGTTGCCGGAGCAATAGCGAGCGCAGATGAAGAATACCAGGATTTTAACAGCAAAGAATCAAAAGAAATATTTTATAAAATGATGAAAAACTTCGAATTTTTGCCTAATTCTCCCACTTTGATGAATGCAGGAGCCCCATTAGGTCAATTATCAGCCTGTTTTGTATTACCTATTGAAGATGAAACAAGCTCAATAATGGATGCGGTAAAGACTCAAGCAATAGTCCAAAAAACAGGAGGAGGAACAGGTTTTTCATTCTCAAAATTAAGGCCAGAAGGGGATCAAGTAGGATCAACTGGATCTGTAGCGTCAGGACCTGTATCATTTATGCAATTATTTGACAAATGCACGCAAGTAATTAAGCAGGGAGGAAAAAGACGAGGAGCAAACATGGGAATAGTGAATATCGAACATCCTGATGTTGTAGAATTTATTGAAATGAAAAGGAACAACATGAAATTAGCAGAAGAAGCAAAGATTATGAAAGAATTCAATGTATCAGTAGCAATCACTGATGACTTTATGAGTAGATTAGAAAAAGAAGACTATCATAAATTTATTAATCCAAGAACTGGAGAAGAAGTTTTAAAATGTAATAAATGTAGGAAAAATGTTTTCCCTGGACAAAATGAATCTAGGTGTAATTTATGTGGAGGAGAAGGCGAAAGAATAAGAGCTAGAGAATTATGGGAAAAAATTATCGATTGTGCATGGGAGTGTGCAGATCCGGGATTAATTTTCATAGATAAAATAAATAATAGTAATTCAAACCCTGTAAGAGAACATTTCAAAATTGAATCAACAAATCCGTGTGGGGAAGTGCCATTACTGCCAAATGAAAGTTGTAACTTAGGTTCCATAAATGTAGCGAAATTTACAAATAATGAGAATAACGACATGGATTGGGACAGACTTAGAGAATGTACAAGAAATGCAATACATTTTCTTGACAACGTAGTTACAAAGAATCAATATCCAACAAAAGAAATTGAAGAATTATCGCGTAATATGAGAAGATTAGGACTAGGTGTTATGGGATTAGCAGACTTGTTAAGTAAATTAAAAATTAAATACGGGTCGGATGAATCATTCAGGTTTTCAAGAAAATTAATGAAGTTTATTTCAGATGTTGCTTGGAAGATGTCTGAAGAATTAGCAGAGAATAGAGGTACATTTCCTTATTGGGATAAAAGTGATTTCGCGAAGATTGGAAGAAAGGTCAGGAATGTAAATTGTACAATAATTGCCCCTACAGGTTCAATTGGAACGATAGCAAATTGTTCTCCAGGAATAGAACCTCATTTTGCTTTAGTTTTTGTAAGGCACTCGAGAATCAAAGAAAGAAGTGAAGAATTTGAGGAACTTCATTATTTGAATGAATCATTTGCAATAGCACTAGAGGATCATAACATCAATCTGGATAAAGAAAAAATAAATGAAATTTCTGCAAACGGAGGAAGTATTCAAGACATATCCTGGATTCCAAGCGAGGTAAAGGAGATGTTTCCAATTGCCGCAGATTTATCTGGAGATCAACATGTGCGCATGCAATCTGCTTTTCAAGAATTCGTTGATGATGGAGTAAGTAAAACAATTAACCTTGCAAACGAAGCTACTAAAGAAGATGTAAATAATTCTTATAGATTAGCATACAACACACATTGTAAAGGAATAACAGTATATCGCGATGGTTGTCTAGATGTTCAAGTATTAGAAACAGACAAGACGAAGAATTTACGAGGAGATAATAAAAACAAAGAATCAGCACATGTTTTACCAGGAGGGTATAAACGTCCTGAGTATTTAGTAGGTAGAACGTATAGATTTACGTACACAAACAGCGGATTATTTATTACAATAAATAGAGATCAAGAAGGAAGACCAAGAGAGGTATTCATTGAAAGGGGTAAATCAGGTGATGAAGAGAAAGCAGCATATGAAGGAATGGGAAGATTAATCTCAATAGCGTTGCAATCCGATGTCGATGTGAAGTCAATAATTAAGACAATGCGAGGAATACAAACAAAGAATGTATCATGGCATCAAACAAAAGGCAACAGTATACCAATTAGGTCAGTTCCAGATGCAGTTGCTCATGCATTAGCTGATTCCATGCACACAGAACCAGAAGCAATAATCCCAGAAACAGAAGAAATAAAGAACGAAGTATTAGAAATAACAGGATCTAGTTCAAATAACAAGAGTAAATGTACTGCATGTGGAGAAATGAGTTTGATTTACGCAGAAGGTTGTAGTAAATGTTTGTCTTGTTCCTATTCCAGTTGCGGTTAGAAAGACGAATTTTCTGTGAAAATAAGGTGTAACAAAGTTGAACGAATTAATTTTCCAGAGCTTACTTGATTAAAGTATTTTGCATAAACAGTATTATCAATTTCACTAGGAATTTCGTCAGATCTAGGCATAGGATGAAGTAAAATAAGGTTTTCTTTCGCTTTGGCAAGTAAATTGTTATCAATTTTATAAGATCCCTTTACTCTTTCATACTCTTGTAAATCAGGAAAACGTTCTTTTTGAATTCTAGTGGTATAAATCACATCCAAATCAGAAATAATGTCTTGAAGGTTTTCATGAACAGAAATATTTAGTTTACTTTTAAGTTCAATTAATGGATCAGGTCGAAGTTGAAGAGGTTTAGGGGATACAAGATGAATATTAGGTTTATAATTAGACAGAGCGTATAAAAGAGAATAAACTGTTCTGCCGTATTTTAAATCTCCGAAAATTGCAATATTTAAGTTGTCGACTTTACCGCATTCGTTTAAAATGGTATAAACATCCAACATAGCTTGGGTAGGATGTTCTTCGCTACCACTACCGGCATTGATAATTGGATTGGTGCATATTTCTGAAGCATATCTAGAAACTCCTTCGCTAGCATGTCTTAGAATTATAGCGTCAACGTATTGGTCCATTGTAAGTAAACTGTCACTAAGATTTTCGCCTTTCTGAGTAGATGAGTCGGAAGGATTACCAAAACTAATTGACTTTCCGCCCAAAGAATTCATTGCAGATTCAAAACTTAAACGAGTACGAGTACTTGGTTCAAAAAACATAAGTCCAATCGACTTAGTACTCAGAGAGTCGTTAGGAAGAGATGTTTTAATTTTATCAGCGACTTGAAATAAATAGTCTAAGTCAGGACGTTGAAAATCCTTGATCGAAACAATATCACGGTTATAAAATGGATTTTTCAATCTTTTCATTAGTTTATACACACATAAATATAAACGTTGCAAAAACAAGAATTAATAGAAAATGTCAGAAACGCACGATCTTAGAATAAATAGGATAAAACACGGAACGGTCTTAGATCATATTGTGGCTGGAAGAGCATTCAATGTGTTATCTGCATTGGACATTAATGGGACGGACGGGAATCAAGTTTCTGTTGCAATGAATGTTTCCAGTAAACAGTATAAGAAGAAAGATATAATTAAAATTGAAAACAGGATATTGGCAGTAGAAGAGACGAATCGTTTAGCATTAATTACACCGCATTCTACAATCAACATAATTGAAAATTACGAAATAAGAGAAAAAAGAAATGTAGAACTACCCGAAAAGTTCACAGGAGTGTTCAAATGTACAAATCCGACATGTATTTCAAATTCAGATGAGCCGATTGTTTCAGAATTAGTGGTCAATAGTCAAGATCCTCCAAGTTTAAAATGTAAATACTGTACAAGAATCTCATTAACAGAAGAAATACTGAAATAATAAATTAGAATCAAAATTGATAACGAATAATATAATAAAGAAAGGATTTAGAGTTATACCGACAATACTCGTGTCATTTTTTTTGTTGGCAGGAGCATTATCTGGCATATATTTTTATGAAAATATTGATAGTCCTATAGCAATAATTATTCCATTCATATTACCAATTATAGGACTAATAATAGCAGTTCTGCTAATAACGAAATTAGCTAAAATAATTAATTACTAATTATTTTAACTTCCGAGAATTAACAGAGCAACAACGATTCCGTAGATAGCGACCGCTTCTGCAAGTGCAGTAATGATTAAACCTTGTGTTTTAAGATTTTCATTTTCTGCGGCAGCAGCTAAACCAGCTGAACCTGCTCTTCCAATTGCCATACCAGCACCTAATGCGGCTCCAGCAAATGCAATACCTGCACCAAGGAATTTCATTCCTTCGGCGGATGCATCACTTCCTTCTTCTTGCGCATATGCGAATGGTACAAATTGGAGGAATACTGTTGCGATTATTGTCAATATTAGAAACGAGATTTTGTAGTTCATTTTCATTAACACCTAATGTTCATAATTACTTTTTCAATTCTTTATAAGCCTTGTCTTTTGCAGAAATAATTTCTTTTTTTAGTTCATCAACATCTGATTCGTATTTCTTTTTTATTTTTTCGTTTAATTTTTTATATTCTTTATTATCCATTAGTTTCACCTCTTTCGTTCAAGTACTTTTTTAACATGTTTTAATCTTGAAAAGTCTTCTCTTTCACGTTCTTCAAGTATAGAAGAGATATATTTAATAGATTCATTATAGCCAGGCATTATTACATAATCCAATGCATTCAATAATCTTTGAGTTTTTTCTAGAGATCGTGCCAATTCAAGGATTGAATTTTCATATTCTGCAGCGCGTAAGATTCGAGGCAAGGCAAGTCTCATCATTTGAGTTGCATCGTCTAATTTGGAATCTGAATCAGCAAATCCATAATTCAAACCAATTTCTTTTTCACTTATAGAAATAGTAGGAATTCTAACGTCTACCACGACCTTAACATCTACGTCGACATCAATATGCGATGGAGATGTAAGTGCAATGGATTCAAGTTTGGAGGAACCTATAGACATGTAAGCATTAAATAATGATCTATATGCATTAGACAAAGGTTCGGACATCTCGTTTCTTGCTTTACCCGCTTCGTCAATCATTTCGTCGATATTTTTAAGAAGAACGTCTCGCTTGTCTTCTAAAATTTTGTAAACAGATTTAGCGACTACTAGACTTCGCTTAACTTTGATAAGTTCGATTTTTGTTGGTGGTGGACGTTTATTAGAACTAGACATGCTTACTTTACCTTCAGATATGAATCAATTTCATCTTGTTTGACTTTAGTTAATTCATCAACAGGCAATGTACTAAACAAATCCCACGCTATTCCAAGGGTATCATCAAGAGTACGATTTTCATCAAATCCTTGTTTTAGGAATCTACTTTCAAACAAGTCTCCAAATTCTAAATACTTGATATCATTTGGTGCAAGGCCAGCTTTTCCTACAATCTCAGCTAGAGCTCTCAATTCCAATGCACGAGAATATGCACTATACAATTGACTACTAACATTTTGATGGTCATTACGTGTTTTGCCTTCTCCTACACCTTCTTTCATAAGACGGCTCAAACAAGACAATATACTCACAGGTGGATAAATTTCCTTTCGATGTAAATCACGCCCTAAAACGATTTGACCTTCTGTAATATATCCAGTTAGATCAGGAATAGGATGAGTGATATCATCAGAAGGCATAGAAAGAATTGGAATCTGGGTAAGACTTCCATTTGATCCTTTAATTTTACCTGCACGTTCGTAGATAGTTGCAAGGTCAGTGTATAGATATCCAGGATATCCTTTTCTTCCTGGAACCTCTTCACGAGCGGCACTAATTTCTCTTAACGCTTCAGCATAATTTGTCATATCGCTAATTATTACAAGAACATGTGTATTCTTTTCAAATGCCAGATATTCAGCAGCAGTAAGTGCTACACGAGGAGTAATAATTCTTTCAATAGCAGGATCATCTGCAAGATTAATATAAAGTATACTTCTTTTCAATGCGCCACTTTCTTCCAAAGATTTTCTAAAGAATGCTGCTTCGCTATTTTGAACACCGAGTGCGGCAAAAACTACGGCAAATTCTTCGCCTTTTCCTGGAACAGTAGCTTGACGAGCTATTTGAGCAGCTAAAAGATTGTGTGGAAGCCCTGCGCCTGAGAATATAGGTAATTTTTGACCTCGAACAAGAGTATTAAGGCCGTCAATAGATGAGACTCCAGTTTGAATAAAGTCCTCTGGAAAATCACGACGTTCAGGATTTATAGACTCGCCATTGATGTCAAGAAACTTTTCTCCTACAGGGTCAGGAAGACCGTCAATAGGTCTGCCAAGACCATCAAATACGCGACCTAATAATTGATCAGAAACTGGAATTTCCATAGTTTTTCCTAAAAAGCGAGTTTTTGTTTCAGAAACAGATAGACCGGTTGTTCCCTCGAATACTTGTACAACTGCAGTTCCACCGCCAATTTCAAGAACACGACCTAAACGTTTTGAACCAGCTGGAGTAGTAATTTCTACTAATTCATCAAATGCAGAATTTGTTACGCCATCAATAACTAACAATGGACCTCTAATCTCAGCAATATTAGTATATTCTAATCCCGAAGATCTATTTTGTGTCGACAACGGCAGTTACCTCCTTATTGGCTAATTCTTTAAATGATGAATACATAGATTTTGACAATTCATCCATTTTACCTAAATCGTCATCAGGGATTTCGTATTTGGAACGAATAATTGATGATACAACAGGAAGAGCTCGAATTGTTTCAAGTTGTGCACCATTCTTCAAAGCTTTTTGAGACTCCTTGTAGAAGTCAGTATATAATCTCATCATTTTAACTTGTTTCTCAGGACTACAATATCGATCTACTTTGTCAAAAGCCATCTGTTGTAAGAATCCTTCTTTAATCATACGCGCTACATCAAGAATTAACTTTTCTTCATCAGGTAGAGCTTCAGGACCTAATAGACGAACAATTTCTTTGAGTACATCTTCACGTTGTAAGATAGTATATGTTTCTAATCTTAATTTAGGACGATCTGCATCGACATTATCGACCCACCATTTATCTATAGATTCAGAATACCCAGAATAGCTAGTCATCCAGTTAATAGAAGGATAGTGTCTAGAATAAGCGAGTTTAGTATCAAGAGCCCAAAAGGTTTTGATACATCGCATAGTATGGGTAGAAACAGGTTCTGTAAAGTCTCCGCCTGGAGGAGAAACAGCGCCGATAACAGTAACAGATCCATCACGATCGGGTGAACCAAGGCATTTTACACGACCTGCACGTTCATAAAACTCTGCTAATCTTGATGCAAGATAAGACGGATAGCCTTCTTCAGCAGGCATTTCTTCTAACCTGCCACTGAGTTCACGAAGAGCTTCAGCCCATCTACTTGTGGAGTCAGCAACCAAGACAGTATCATAACCCATATCACGATAATATTCAGCCATAGTAATACCAGTATAGATACTTGCTTCACGAGCAGCTACAGGCATATTACTTGTATTAGCAACTAAAACAGTTCGTTCCATCAAGGATTTTCCAGTTTTTGGATCTTTTAATTCAGGGAACTTAATCAAAACTTCAGTCATTTCATTTCCTCTTTCTCCGCAACCAATATGGAAAACTACATTTGCGTCAGACCAAGAAGCTACTTGATGTAATGTAACAGTTTTTCCTGTTCCAAAACCACCAGGTATTGCACCAGTTCCTCCTTTAGTAATTGGAAAGAATGTATCAAGTACACGTTGTCCAGTTACAAGAGGTAATTCTGGATCATAACGTTTTGTAAATGGTCTAGATTGTCTAACAGGCCAATCATGATGCATTGTAAATTCAGATTTATTACCTTTGCCTTCAGCAATTGCAATTATGTGATCTTTATCATAACTTCCTTCTTTAACAACTTCAGTAATTTTACCTGAAGGTGCAGTAGGAGGAGCAAGAATCTTATGATCGATTAAAGCAGTTTCTTTAACAGTACCGAGAATACTACCTGCATGAACAGTATCACCAACTTTAACTTCTGGAATAAAATTCCATTTCTTTTTAGGAATTGGAGCAACATGAATACCTCGAGTAATAAATGAACCTGCTTTTGCAGCAATTTTATCCAAGGGTCTTTGAAGACCGTCATAAATAGTTCCCATCATTCCAGGACCGAGAGTTACAGATAATGGAGTTCCAGTACCAACTACAGGTTCTCCAGGGGTTAAACCACTAGTAGATTCATAAACTTGTATAAAGGCTGTATCTCCAGTAAGCCTAATAATTTCTCCAACGATTTTGTCTTTACCGACTTCTACAGTTTCGTACATTTGTGCACTTGACATTCCATCAGCTTTAACCGCAGGACCACTAATCCAAATAATTTTACCCTTAGCTTGCATCTACACCAACTATGTTTTTTCATGATTTAGAGTTTAAAAACAATTCGATTTTTAGAAATATGTTAATCATAATATTAAAATTTTAAGAATTGTCTTTCGAAATTCTTAAATTGATTATATAATTAATATATGACAATGGATTCAAAAATTTTTGCAGTAATAATTATTGCAGTTATTGGAATTGGAGCAGTTTTGTTTATGTTGCCGGGAGATAATAACGAATTAACAGTAATTGAACCCGAACCAGTGATAGAAGAAGTCATAGTTGAGCCTGAA
>CAZKFJ010000003.1:62582-70503 GCA_964552125.1 uncultured Nitrosopumilales archaeon
TTTTCAATCCCAATTGAAGGCATGCCGAGTATTCTAGGTCTGATTGCAATATTTAATTCAACCACAATATTATATTCAATTCCTATAGCTTACATAATAACTAAAGCGGTGAAATCAGCTATAGATCGAACTTGGATATTTGAATAGATTATTTGAATTTTTTCGCGACGTCTGTTCTTAATTCTGCCTTCATTCTTTCCAATCTATCTTCAATAGTATTGTTAACAATAACAGTTGAATCAGCATTACTGACAATAACGCCGCCAGAGGTTGTAATATATGTATCAGACAATGTAATAGATTTCTTCGATTTTGAAGAAATTTGACCTATAATATCCTTAACAATTGAAGAGTCCTTTTTGTTACAAGAAACCACGACATCGGAATCGTCAATAGTATTCAATCCCTCATTGATGAAGAGTTCCAATGACTTTGGATAATTTTTTCCTTTGTCAGAACTAAGTCCTTTTAATGCGGCAGTAAATACTTTATTTATATTTTTTTCAAGAAGTAAGAGATTGGAATTTCTACTTTCCATTTCAGCCGCGCCAATGATTTGTCCAGATTTAATATCAAATTCCTTTGATTGTTGGGATTCAATTTCCTGTTCTTGATTTTTTGACTGGGTTTCTGAGTCGGAAATTATCTTAGTTGCCTCGTCCAGTCCATTTTTAAGAATAGATTCGACAAGTTTTTCAAAGTCTTTAGAAACATCGTCTAAAACATTTTCATTTGATAATTTTTTGCTCATTTTAATACCTTTGATAATTTATCTTAAAATATTTACCTATTTAAATTATTAAGGTTGGATGAATTTTTAGATGAAAATCACAATAACAATAATAAGTGATAAATACATAGTATAGAAGCCTTGATATCAGAAAAAGAACTAAAAGATTCGTTAACCAATGTTATGGATCCTGAGATCCATATGAACATAGTAGAGTTGAATATGGTGAGAGAAATCAAGGTTAATGGAAATAATGTCGATGTATTGATAGCTTTAACGGTTGCAGGTTGTCCATTAGCAGACACGATAAAAAAGGACGTAAGAAATGAATTAATGAAATTTGACGAAGTCAAAGAGGTTAGTGTCGAAACTACCGTTATGACTAAAGAAGAATTAGATGAATTAAAGGGAATTGTTCAAAATAATCGTGGTGCGCAACAATCGCAAGATCAATTAATTTCAAGATTAGACAAGAAGAAAAATGAAAATTTAATTGCAGTTGTGTCAGGAAAGGGAGGAGTAGGAAAATCATCAATGACCGCCATATTAGCTTCAGAGCTTAAGAGATCAGGGTATAATGTAGGAATTCTTGATGCAGACGTTACGGGTCCAAGTCAGGCGAAGATTTTCGGCGTCACAAAGAGATTGATGAAAGGCAAGAATGGCATAATTCCTGCAGAGACGTCATCAGGACTTAAATTAATATCCGTGAATTTAATGTTAGATAATCCAGAAATGCCAACGGTATGGAGAGGTCCCATCATCAATAATTTAATTAGACAATTATACACAGACGTTGATTGGGGAGATATTGATTATTTGTTAATAGATCTACCCCCTGGAACGGGTGATGCACCGCTAACAGTATTTCAATCATTGCCTCTTTCAGGCATAGTTTTGGTCAGTACGCCTCAAGATTTGTCGAAAATGATAGTAAGTAAATCAGCCAACATGGCAGCAATGTTAAAAATTCCATTACTCGGATTGGTTGAAAATATGTCGTATTTAGAATGCAAACACTGTGGAGATAAAAATTTCATTCTTGGAGAATCAAGAAGTGAAGAGTTTGCTGAAAGATTAGGTACAAAACTCTTAGCAAGGTTACCATTTGTAACAGATATTGCAGAGCTTTGCGATCAAGGCAAGATAGAAGAATATCAGAATAAAGAAATATCAAATACTATAGAAATGATTAAAAATATAATTGAAGAGCAAAAAGACAAGACTTCAATTGAGAATATTGTAAATAGTGCAGGAGGTAATTTGTCTCCAGCGTGGGATAAATCCGAAGAACAAAAAAAGAAATTTAAGCTGACGCCGGTATAATTACATTTTTAGAACTTTTTTAATTAATTCTCGATAGTCAACTTCTTCAGTTTTAGAGCCAGGCGTAGGTATTTGGTAAATAAGAGGAACAGGATGTTGGGATCTTATATCAGTAATTTCATCGTAAATAGGTTCGGCCATATCACTACTAATCAAAATTAATCCAATTTCTTTGTCAGTAACTAGTGACTGAATTTGTTTTAGAGCATCTGATGAATTAGAAACTTCGACGCCATTGACGCCAGACAGCATAAAGCCGGATACAAATGCACGAGTGCCTAATGCAAGTATTTTCATTGAGAATTATTGAATCTATACGATAATAAATTTAACTGAATAAGGAATATTAAAAAAAAGATGTGTTGTCCCCGAAGGGACAACTTAGATTGTTATGCTGTAGCTTGGCGAGATCTAGTGAAGAGTACACCAGAAACGACGACTAGTATTACACCTAATCCAATTGCAATGTATGAAATTGGACTAATTGTTTCTACTTCGACTGTTTCAGTGACTATTACTTCACGGACTTCTACCTCACGGCTGACACCTTCTGGCATTTCATCAGGTAAACCAAAGGCCATTATAGCTCCAGGAACAGATCCTCTTGCAGCTACTGGTTGGCTAGTGAAACCACGTCCTCCAAATGATTGTAGGAGTAGAGTCTTACCATTAGAATCTTGTCCAATACTTGGTTGAGTATCTAATGCTGAACCAAGATTGAATGTATGTAGAAGTTCACCGTTGTCGGTTGCAACTGCACGAAGTTTACCATCGAAACCATTCCAGTAGACTACGCCACCAGATGAAATCATTCCACCTCGGTGTGCAACTGTATCTACAAAGAATTCCCATTCGACTGCACCAGTTCTTACATTAACTGCAGTAACTGAGTGGTTTACATCCGCTACGAACGGAGCTTCAGCGTTTTTGTTGTTGATGAATCCGCCATAGAAACTACCGAATCGTGATTCTTGTGGAAGAATCTCCATGAAAAGAGGTTCATTCTTGCAAGATACGTAGATATTGTCACCATCTAGTGAAATATCGTTTTCAGCACATCCTGATCCATTTGGACTTTGGAAGATGTATTCAGTTGATGGATAGTTCTGCCATGGTTTGTTCATGTCAGCTTCTGATCGTGGATCTAAGAAGAACCAGTCGTTGTTTGCGTTGAGACCGTCAATACCGAGTGCTTGAGAGTGTAATACTCCTCGTCCTCGTTCACCATTAGTTGGTCCAGCACGATTATCACATTCTGCATTACAGTAGTACTTTGTGAATCTTACACCAGGAATTTCAGTGATCCATAATACTTCACCAGTATTTGCATCAAATGCATGAACGTGACCCTGTTTACATTGTTTGATAACAGTTCTTCGTCCATCTATTTCTGCTAATACAGTATTCCATGCACAGTCCATGTCCCAAAGGTCTTTAGTAGTACTTTGGAAGTACCATGCTAATTCACCTGATTTGCTATCAAGTCCAACAATAGCTGAACCGAATAAACGAGGACCACGGGTGTATGTGTGGTTAAAGTCAGGACCTGGTTGTGCAGTTCCGAAGAAGAGTTTTCCATTTTCTTCGTCAATTACGATCTGGCCCCAAATGTTACTTACACCTGCGTTGAATGGCATACCGGTCTTTTCATTATAAGTACCTGGATTACCAGCCCAATCCCATCTTAGGATATCTTCTGGAACATCACAGGCATCAAAGCCTTCAATAATACCTACCTCACAAGTGTCAATTAAATATTGACCCCATGCGGCATATTCTTCTGGGAATAATTCACCGTTAGGTGGTTGATAGAAGAATCTCCAGTTGAGTGCATCATCATTTCTTGCATCAATTTCACAAGGGAAACTTGAACAGGCGCCTAAGTCATATGCAGCTACATATGCACGGCCACCATAGCTTCCTTCCATGTGTCCGCCGACAGCTACAATAATTTGGTTATTGCCTTTGTCAACAACAGGAGCATGTGATCCTTGTGAGTTATACAAACCAGAGTTTGTTTCAACATTTCTACAATGTTGTAATAGAGTGAATACTTCGTCGCCGTTTTCAGCATCGATCGCTTTGATTGTACAACCAAAGGAGTTTAGCCAAAGTAAACCTTTACCATTCAATTCCCAATAGTTCATTGAATGAGTATGGGCGGCTAGAGAGTATACAGGTAAACCTGGAGGATTAAGTCCACGATTGTCTGCAACAGATGGACCAATTATGTCAGGGTCATCACCGTCTGCAGTTCGTTCACTGTACCAATTCATTGATCCATCAACCGAATCGATTGAAAAGATTGTCTGATAGTTGGTAGTGTAGTAGACATTACCGTCGACAACTAATGGAGGTGCGATACCACCAGTACCACAAAAGGTCATTGATGAACAACCTATTGAGTCAGCGTCAGGGATTGGAAATACCCATTGCAATTGAGCAAGGTGTATGTTCTCAGCTCCGAGCTGTGTTTGTGGGTTAAAGTTGTGTCCCCAGGAATTTGCATTAATGTATTCCCAGTTTCTCTCTGCTCTTGTTGAACCAAGTGCAGGAGTAACGTTTTGTGCACTAACCATAGGGGTTAGGAACAAAGATGCTGCAATTAATAGTGCAGCAACTAGGATACTTACGTATACACGTCGAGTCATGCCCCGGTTTAGTGTCAAAAGTACATATAAGTCCATCGAATATCTATACAAATTCTGAACAAATTTGCAGGAAATTCACGATTGTTTCGATATATGGTACAACAATAATAATTATATTAATAGAATTAATAATTTTGAGATTATTGCCAGTCGAGATTAATTACGAGGAATTCGAACGTCTCAAAAGTAAATGGAAAGGTTTCTTCGAAATAATAAACAGAACTAGATGGAATATCAGATACATTAATGGATTCGGTGCGAATAGGTATTGCATCACATCCACAATCACTCATAATCCACCAAGTGATTTCTACCTCAACATCGTTTGCATTTTTTAATCCAAAATTAATAATCGATCCGCTAACAACAGAATATGATTTTCCTTCAATTTGGATGTCGTTATTTTGAAAGGGTTCGTTTATAGTTAGATTCGCCTGGGTAATTAGATTATTTTCAAGAGTAAGAGTAAGATTAGAAAGTTGGGAAGAAAGCATCTGATTTTCTTGTATCAGCATTTCAATCCGAGTAAGATAATTGTCATTCAAGGACTGAATTTCTTCTAATTTGGATTCAATCTGATTTGCGTTGGTCATTGAAAGAATTAACAGAATAATAGAAATGAGCAGCAGGAACAAATAGATTATTCCATACAGACGATTCACAATTAATGTATGATTAAACGAGATAATATGTTTTATAATGATTCATATAGATGGTAATACTAACAGGAAGTAGTTGGCCCAAATTAATTCTAAACAAGATGAAAAAAATATGTGGAAAAGTCTTGCGAGAGATTTAGGTGTAGAACAAGAAGCAGATATCTCAAGTTTGCAAGACATCAAAAAACATTTTGCAAAAACAAAGTATAAAGATCGAATTCCAAGTAATTCCGAACTGTTAGAGACATTGCCAATAGAGAAACGTAAACATCATTTGCAATTATTAAGAATAAAACCAACAAAAAGCGCATCGGGTATTTCAGTAATATCAGTAATGACAAAACCATATAATTGCCCGCATGGAGTTTGTATTTTTTGTCCTGGTGGAGAGAAAGTAGGAACGCCTCAAAGTTATCTGCCTACCGAACCTGCAACTATGAGGGCATTAGAAGCAGAATATGATCCAGAAAGGCAGATTGAGAATAGGTTCAAACAATTGAAGAGTATAGGTCATTATATTGATAAAGTCGAATTATTGATAATTGGAGGAACTTTCATGAATCTTCCATTTGAATATCAAGAGAGTTTTGTAAAGTCTTGCTATGATGCATTAAACGGAGTAAAATCAGAGAACCTAGCACAGGCAAAGAAATTAGCAGAAAAATCATCAATTAAGAATGTAGGTCTGAGTGTCGAAACAAAACCTGATTGGTGTAAGCAGAAACATATCGATTTAGCATTAGATTTTGGAGTAACAAGAATCGAGATAGGCATACAGACATTGTCAGATGAAATATTCAGAAAAACAAACAGAGGGCACACTTTACTTGATGTTGAAGAATCGTTTCAGATTTCTAAGGATGCAGGGTATAAGATTGTTGCGCATATGATGCCTGGACTACCTGGTTCAAATCTAAAGAAGGATTTTGATGATTTTATTACATTATTTAATGATCAAAAATACAAACCCGATATGTTAAAGATTTATCCGACATTAGTAGTTCCGGGAACTGGATTATACAAAATGTATCAAGAGGGTGAATTCAATGCATATACAACTGAAGAGGTAATAGATCTTTTAGCTAAAGTAAAAAAAGAAATTCCTCCATGGGTGAGAATAATGAGAATACAAAGAGAGATTTCTGAAGAATTTATCGAGGCAGGAACAAGCAAAGGGAATATTCGAGAATTAATAATGGCGAAGATGAAAGAAAATGGAGACAAATGTAAATGTATAAGATGTAGAGAGATCGGATTAAAACAACTGAAAGAAAAAATAGAGATGCAAGAATACGACATCGAGATAAAGAATACTCGATATGAATCTTCAGAGGGAGAAGAATATTTTATCAGTGCTGAAGAAAAGAATTCAAAGTCATTGATTGGATTTGTGCGAATGCGTATTCCATCAGATAAAGCTCACAGGAAAGAAATCGTTGAAAACACAGCTATTATTAGAGAATTACACGTATATGGACAAGTAGTGCCCATTGGAGAAAGAGATGCAAAAAGTTGGCAACATAAAGGAATAGGAATAAGATTAATGCAGGAAGCAGAAAGAATAGCTAAAGATGACATGTCAATGAGAAAACTACTAGTGATAAGTGCTGTAGGAACAAGAGAGTATTATAAAAAATTAGGGTATGAATTAGAAGGACCATATATGGCAAAGAGATTCTAGATTAAGGAGAGTTATACTTATGAGAAAAACGGTAATTTTAATCTTAATATTTCTATTAATTACTTCAATCATATTTCAATTTAACAATATCAATACAGAAGCAACGAACAATATCGATATTGAACAAATCGAAAGAGAAAAAAGAAATTGGGAATTTGTGAATCATGATGCTTTCGCTACAAATTATTCTCCGCAGAACCAGATCAATGTAGACAATGTTCATATGTTGGAATTAAAATGGACCTTTCCATTCCCTCCTGCTTCAGAATTTTTAAGATATCAAGAAGGAGGAATTGCATTCGAGGGTGCGATAACACCTCCATTAATTGTAGATGGCGAAGTATTTGTTGCCTCGAACATGAGAAATGTGTATTCGTTTGAAGCTAATTCCGGAGATATGAACTGGATAAATATTTACGAACACAACTGGGATAAAGCAAAGCAAGAGTTACCGGAAGTTGCAGGAGGAGCTCCGCACATACATGGTTTGCAATACATAAATGGAAACTTATTCACTAGTACTCTAAACTGTGCTGTAGACGCGATTGATTCGAAATCAGGAGAAATTTCATTCAGTATTCAGGAAATTTGTAAAAATGTTGATGGAAATTATTATTCTTGGCCCATGTATGAAGGAATAGGAAAATACGGGTCTCCTTCACATCCAGGTCCAATTTATGAAGATGAAAATATCTTAGTAGTTGCAATAACAGGAGCTACTGCAGCGTGGGGAGGCGGAAGAGCATTTATTGACGGGTATGATCTTAACGCAAATCCGCCTGAGAGATTATGGAGGAGGTTTCTTGCACCTCCTGGTGAAGGCGATCCAGAATGGGCATTGAGAGAATGTGACAAAGGCTGGTTCTTCTCGTAC
>CAZKFJ010000004.1:0-50404 GCA_964552125.1 uncultured Nitrosopumilales archaeon
TCGCGTCTCTGATAGTTGTCGCGTCTCTGATAGTTGTCGCGTCTCTGATAGTTGTCTCTATTTCTTCTATTATCATGAGATTCTTCAGATTTGTTTAAGCATTCTTCTAATTCCATAGGTGTGAGTTCTTCTACTTCTTTTCCTCTTATGGCTCTTGATACCTTTGTTAGTTTTACAACACTACTTAATTCTCTTAATATCAAATCTCCTCCTCTGTCTCCATCTAGAAATGCAGATAAACTCTTTGTCTTTGCTAAATCAACAATTGTCTGAGGAACGCTTGTTCCTTCTACAGCTATCGTATTTTCGACTCCTATTCTCATCAAATTTAATATATCTGCTCTTCCTTCTACTACAATTATCTCATTTGATGTGTTTATTGCAGGACCGGCAGGACATTCGTCTTTACCAAATGCTAAAACCTTTCCTTTCTGCATAGTGGACTCTGAAATATCTTTTAACATGTCTTCACCCTCACTAGATGATTTTGTAGCCCAATCTTTTGAAATCTGTTTTGCACGTTCCATGATTGCATTTCTTTTTACAGCTCTTACATCATCTATTGATAATAGCTTGAACTGTGATCCACAAGGTCCTACTTTATCAATTTGTTCTACAGCTGCTGCAATCAAAGATACTGTTGATATATCTGTACTCATAGGGATCGTAACTGATCCACTAGCTTTACCATTTTGTGATTCTATAGTGATTTCGATTCTTCCAACTTTCCAGTTCTTTTGGAGCTCATTCAGATTCATTTCTGGTCCAAATAGGCCTTCTGTTTGGCCGAATATTGCACCAATAATGTCTGCTTTATCTACTGCTCCATCGATCTCAAAACTTAGTTTCGCTAAATACTTTACTATAGTCTCGGGCAATTAAATTAACACCAATTAAATAATACTTTACATTTATCATAATATTATCACTTCTTACTAGAATGTACCCTGATATAAAGATTACAATTGTGTTAACAGTATTTCTGCCATATCTCTTACCCTTACTTCTAACCCGAATCTTTCTTCTTGTTCCTTCATTGTCTTATACGTGCTCCAAACCGCACCTGAATTTTTAATAAACGTATAAGGACCTAGTTTATTATTCATCTTTAATTTAATCACTTTGTATACGTCTGAATATACTTTGAAATGTTCCTTAACCTCTTCTTCATATCTAGGAATATTGTCAATATTTCTGTGTAATATCTCTGCACATTGTAGACTTGGGATTATTCCTTCTCCAATTAATGGAAACACTGTGCCAATGGCCTCTCCTACACCTACTACATTTCCTTTTGAAAATGGCTGACACACTTCTGGTGCAGATAGTCTAATTGGCCTTCCTATCTTTTTAATAATCTTTCCTCCATGTTTATTGTTGAAATAATCTAATTCTTCGTTATGTTTTCGATAATAGTCTCCTGCTCCTACATATGCAGTATTTTTCATTAATGGAAAGTACCAGAAATATCCGCTTGCCGTACTAAAAGGTTTTACATAAAAGTCATCATATGGTAATTTTTCATATTCTACCATGTATTCTACACATGGAACAAGTAATTGATCATTAATTTTAGGCAACATTACTCTTTGTAAACTCGTCGCATCGATAACTAAGTCATAATCCTCCGATGGAAAAGTTTCAGGTGTAATTCTCTTTCCGTAATTCGCATCAAGACCTTTTGTTAAATCTAATTCTAATTGATGCTTGTCATAAGTTACAAGACCCTTGCATCCAACCTTTCTTATCTTTCCCTTTAATTCTAAATTGATGTTATTACCGTTAAAAAATACATAATTGTCAAAATCAATATTAATTCGTTCGAAAATTCTTTGCATTTCACTTTTTGCCGCGCCCCAAGCACAAACTGCATTGAATTCTCCTGCTTCTTGCATCTCGAATCCTTTTACATCGTGTTCCTTGCTTAATGTATGTAATAAATACGAACCTGCTACCCCCAATCCAATTATTGCTATTTTCAAGTTAATTTGTGGATACTCTGCTCTATTTATATGTCTAATGTTAAGCCATCATCTCTGGGGATAACCTCATAAACAGATAAAAACCCATAAACACTAGTTTTAATTGATTTGTCAGAAAAAAATACAAAAGAATTAGAGAAAGCAGCCCAGAAACCCGGTGAAGACGCTCTTAGATTACATCCATATTACAAGGGTAAAATCGAAACTATGTTAAAATGTTCTATTCAATCATTTGATGATTTTGCTGTTTGGTATTCTCCTGGAGTAGCAGCTCCTTGTAAAGATATTAGTAATAACAAAGAGAAAGTTTTCGAACATACCAATCGCGGTAATTCTATTGCTGTTGTTAGTGATGGATCGCGCGTACTTGGCTTGGGAGATATAGGCCCTGAAGCAGGACTTCCTGTTATGGAAGGTAAAGCCCTTCTTTTCAAATATCTTGGAGGCGTCGACGCAGTACCAATAATGTTGGATACAAAAGATAAGGATGAAATCGTACGATTCTGTCAAGCTATTGCACCGACCTTTGGTGGAATCAACCTTGAAGATATAGAAAGCCCAAAATGTTTTGACATTCTTTCTGAATTGCAACAAACTTTACCTATTCCTGTTTGGCATGACGATCAACAAGGAACTGCTCTTGTTGTTATTGCAGGAATGATTAATGCTGCTAAATTTGTAAACAAAAAATTCGAAACTCTTAAAATTAGTTTAATTGGAAGTGGCGCAGCTAATGTCGCTTTGGTTCGACTTCTATCTAAAGCAGGTGTTAATATTGAAAATATCGTTGTAGTTGATAGTCGTGGTATAATCAATCTAAATCGTGATGATATAAAGAATAATCCTGCCAAATGGAATATTGCTAAAACTACAAATAAAGATCAACTTGCTGGAGGTATTAAAGAATCTTTACAGGGTATGGATGCCTGTATTGCTCTATCTAAGCCTGGTCCAGGAGTTATTGAAGGATCCTGGATTAAAGACATGTCTGATAGTCCTATTGTGTTCACTTGTGCTAATCCTGTACCTGAAATATGGCCTTGGGAAGCAAAAAATGCAGGAGCTGCGATTGTCGCTACTGGAAGGTCGGATTTTCCTAACCAAGTTAATAATTCACTAGGTTTTCCTGGATTGTTTAGAGGCGCACTTGATGTTCGTGCATTGAAACTTACTGACGGAATGTGTTTAGCTGCCGCATCTGAAATAGCATCTTATGCTGAAAAATCTGGACTCTCAGAAAATCACATTGTTCCTAAGATGGACGAACTTGAATTATTTGCCCATGAGGCCGCAGCTGTAGCAATGCAAGCTATTGACGAAGGCGTAGCTCAAATTAAATTAGATAAATCTGAAGTCTATGAGAATGCCTTAGAAGTAATTACACGTTCTCGTAATATTACTACCAGTCAAATGGATTTAGGATTTATCAAACCTGCACCTTGATTATTTATTTAATTCTGCAGAAAATAATCTAATAAATTTCTTTAGTTTGTCGTCTGGAATACGTGCACCACATGCTTTGTTATGACCTCCTCCCATTCCTCCTAATTCGGGAGTAATTTTTGCAACTATCTTTCCTAATTCCGCCTTCGAATCATATCTTGCTCTAAACGACATCTCATAATGGCCAATTGGATTGTGCCTATAAGCAAATGCTACAGGAACATCTAATTCTCCAATAATCATATTTGCAACTAATCCAATTGTTGGACTGGTTGATTCCATGCAAGCAAAATTCTTATGACCTTTTGCCTCCGAATTTATTGTTTTCATTATATTCTTCATTCTTTCAGCCTGTTTATTTGCTAACACCGAAACGTCTTTTATCTCATGTGGAAAACATAAATCTTGAAATGCATCTACAATCTTATTTCCAAATTGCGGTTTTGCTCCATCATATGCCAATGCATATGCTAACATTGTAGATTCAAGAAGTAGTAATTGTCTATCGTAATTGCTTATCAGCTTTTTAGCAATTTTTTGATTATCTAAATAATCTGTTATTGCCGCATAACATGCTAATATTGATGCTTCTTTTGGAACTTGCTTTTTTAAATGTTCATAAGTTAATACTCCTGCACATTCTTTTCTTGAATGAACTAATTTTACTTTCGCTTTCAATAATTTTCTTTTAATTGAAGGTTTTAAAATATGATGATCTATGTAAGTTACCTTACCTTTTTTTGTAATTCTATTACATTCCTCAATAAAACTCTCTGCAATTCCATCATTCATTCCTAGATCACAAACATAAAGTTCTGCATCGTCTGGAATCTTTTCAAGTATTTGAATTATTTTATCATAATTCACCAGATATGTTTTTGCTCCATTGGCTAATTTTACGATTGAAGCTGATGCTATTCCGTCTACATCTTTTCCATGCGAGATGCAATATGTCTTTCTTACTTGTTTCATTCTTTCCAAAACCCTCTTGTAGTAACATAAACTTTTTCTGCAAAATATATCTTTCTGAACATATCTTCTTCATCTGTTTTATTTCTCAATACTCTTGCAGCAGTATCTGGACCTATTCCATAAGCTGATAATGTAAGTATGGCTTCTTTACCATGATTCTGTATTAATGACGAAACCTTCCATAATTTTCTGTAATATATGTTCTCATCACGTGTTAATTTCTTCTTTTTTTGTTTCTTTTTTATTATCTTTCCAATTTCCATGTCTGTGATGTATGTCCTTGTAACAATCCTTGATCTACATCTTGGACAATGTATGTCTTTTTCTATTATGTCTTTTGGTTTGACTACTGTTTCCCAAATCCCACAACTTAAACATAGTAATTTATTATTTGTTTCTTCCAGCCTTTTTTTCACTAATTCGATAATGCTTTTCTCTACAGTCACTGGCAAGGCCGCAAATGTATTCGCATAATCTAAAATTGGTTTAGCTAATACTGAAAATTCTGCTACTTTAACATATTCTATTTTGATTTTACCATCTTTAATTTTTTGCATGATGTTTAATGCATTTTTTAAATCATATTTCTCGAGAATTAATTCTCTCATTATTTCTCTGTCTAATGGCGTTCCCTTGAATCTTTCTCTAATTAGTCGTGCAGCTCTTTTGTCATATTTTGAATCTTTACTAACTACTCCGAATCTTTTTGCTACATGCCAGGTTTTCCAGTTAAGTGGATGAGTTCCAACTACTGCAACTTCTAAAATACTTTTAAAATCTATATCTTGTTTTAATGTTTCTTCTATGTATGCCTGTGACAACTGACCTTGCGAAGATAATGATATTCTATATGCATCGGACTTTGAATCTACTAAATACCCATTCTTTGACGATATTATAGTCGACAACAAAGTAGAAAGCGTTTGATTTACTCTTGAACCCAGACACGAATGAATTACTATTGATTTACTTACAATTGATTGTTCAATGACTAGTGTTTTATCATCAGGAATAATTCCTAATGTATCATTTGCATTTTCAATAATTGATTTCTGATCTTCACTTACTCGGTTCTCTACATTCTTAAAAATCTCATTTCTTAACTTTCCAACTCTTTGTGCGGTATTATACTCCACAGGAATTAATTCTCCAATCCAATGAGGTACTCTTGATACCTCTGAAAACATCGGTTCCACATGCACCGCCATTTTGTCGTCATCAATTGATACTATTCTCCATGAATTTCCCTTTAGTATGAATGGTTCACCTGGTTCAGCATATTCTCCAACAAATAATTGATCCAATCTTCCTACAATCCTTTTCTTAGATACGTCTATTACTTCAAACTGAACAGAATCAGGTATCGTCGATAAATTCTGAAAATAATATTCGAAAATTTTATACCCTCTTCTTACTGTTTTACCATCAAATCTCACTATTCCTTGATTACTCAACAAATTTATAGTCTCAATTATCTCCTCCTTCTGAGTATTCCTAAACGGATAGGACCTGGTTGCTATCTTGACTATCTTATCTAACTCCATTATTCCATTTTCCATTAACATTCCAGTAATCTGATGACATAACACATCGAGAGAATTTTCATGAATATTTATTTCTTCTAAATCCTTTTGATCAACCCTATCTATTAACGCCAATGACTCCAATTCATCATCAAGCCGATTATTGATTATTATTCCGGTTGATATTTCTCCAGTTCTATGTTTGCTTCTCCCCATTCTCTGAATTAATTTAATGGCCTGTCTTGGAGATCCGAATTGCATAACATTATCTATACTTCCTATGTCAAGACCTAGTTCTAATGATGATGTACAAACAACTAAGACTGGTTGACCACTTCTTAATCTTGTTTCTGCATCTTCTCTAGCTTCTCTTGCTAATGAACCGTGATGGATTTCTATAGGAAATTCTGGCTCTTTTGCCTTTAAAATCGATCCTAAAGCTTCAGCTTCTACTCTTGTATTGGTAAATAATAACGTAGATTTGCTGGTTTCTTTCATTCTTTTCAGAATAAAACGCGCTACTTCAAATAAATCACCTTTAATGTACTTGTTTGAAATGTCATATTCTTTTTTTGTATGATCTAAAACTACTGTTGATTTATATGCTTCACCTGACAATAACTGCAATCCTGTATTCACGTTTCCTAATGTGGCCGACAAACCAATCCTAACAATTTTCTTCCCTGTTAATTCTTGTAATCTTTCTAAAGATAGTGATAAATGTGTACCTCTTTCATTACCTATGAGTTCATGAAATTCATCAATAATTACATATCTTGTATTTGTTAAAATTTCTCTTGTCGATTTATTTCCAATCATTATTCCTAATGTTTCTGGTGTAGTTATCAATACGTCTGGAGGTTCTTTAGTTATTTTTTGTTTTTCTACTCTTGTTGTATCCCCGTGTCTAATACTAACTGTTAATCCTTCTGCTTCTGCATACCGAATAACTCGTCTAAATATATCTCTGTTTAATGCTTTTAATGGCGTAATATATACTGCAGATATCTTATTCTTCTTCTTACCATTTATACTTCCCATTATTACTGGTATTATGGCAGCTTCTGTTTTTCCAGATCCTGTAGGAGCAATTAATAATACATTTTCTTCTTTTGCTATCTTTGAATATGAATTCTTTTGTATGTCTGTTAATTTATTAAATCCAATTTTATTGTATTTTTCTTCTATTGATTTTTCAAACTCTTGATTGGACATAATAGAATTATCATATTATTAACATTGCATAAATTCCTATCCGTCAGTTTTTATTGTTAGCTCTAGTATAGGTAATTTGACAAAAATCATTAATTTAAGAAATTTTTGTTTTATTTACCTGATATTCATACACAAAAATCATTATTATTGACAATATGAAAAGCATAACTAAAAGAGAAGTCTGCCAGTTGAAAAATTCAGTAATTGACATGCATGATATTAACTAATTATACTCATTTAACTTTTACGAGTCTTTAATAATGCAGAATAATTATTAGAAAGAAATTCCTAACTCCTCTTAGTGTAGATTATGTCCCAATACTTCGATTCAGAACAAATCAAAGCCGTATATGAAAAAATGAGCACGAATATTGAAAAATTACGCTCTATTGACTCTTCACCCTTAACTCTTTCTGATAAAATTATTACTGGACATATGAGTTATGATTCAATTAAACGGTATGTTTCTGGCAAAGATTATATCTTTCTCAACCCAGACCGTGTTGCACTACAAGACGTTACTGGCCAGATGGTTATTTTACAGTTTATGCAATCTGGATTAAAAGATGTTTCTCTTCCTACTACTGTTCATTGCGATCATCTTATTCAGGCACGTAATTCTGCTTCTGCAGATACTAAAGCATCTCTTTATGAAAACAATGAAATTTATCAATTCCTTGAATCATCTTGTCGTAAATACGGAATTGGTTTCTGGAAACCTGGCGCTGGTATTATTCATCAAGTTTTACTTGAAAATTATGCATTCCCTGGCGGGCTTATGATTGGAACTGATTCACATACTCCTAACGCCGGTGGCTTAGGCATGCTTGCAATTGGTGTAGGAGGAATTGATGCATCAGAAGTTATGGCTGGTTTTGATTGGGAAATCTTATCGCCTAAACGTATAGGTGTACATCTTACAGGCGAACTTAGTGGATGGTGTTCAGCTAAAGATATAATTTTGTATTTGACCTCCATTCTTACTGTTTCTGGTGGCACAAATTCGATAATAGAATATTTCGGACCAGGAACTAAATCGATTAGCTGTACAGGGAAAGCTACCATAACAAATATGGGTGCGGAATTGGGAGCTACTTCTTCAATATTTCCATTTGACGAATCTATGATAAAATATTTGAAAATTACTAATCGTAAACATCTTTCAGATATTGCAGAACAATATTCATCATTATTTTGTGCAGATAGCGATATTGAAAAGAATCCTGAAAAATACTTTGATAAAGTTATTGAAATTAATTTGTCAGATTTAGAACCTTATGTGGTAGGACCACATACTCCTGACCTAGCTCGACCAATTTCTCAACTCGCACAAGATGTGTCTGAAAATGATTATATTGATAATATTGCAGTTGCTCTAATTGGCAGTTGTACCAATTCTTCTTATGAAGATATGTCTCGTGTTTCTGATATCGCCAAACAAGCACAGACTAATGGCATTATATCAAAAACACCACTACTCGTTACTCCAGGCTCTGAACAAATCCGTGCTACTATTCAAAGAGATGGTCAACTTGCCAATCTTGAATCTATTGGCGCTACCGTTCTTGCAAATGCCTGCGGACCGTGTATTGGACAATGGAACAGACCAGAAGCTCAGGATACTAAAAATACCATTATTACTTCATTTAATAGAAACTTTCCTGGCCGAAATGACGGAAGTCGTGAAACTATGAACTTTATTGCAAGTCCTGAAATAGTAGTTGCTTTGGCTCTTAGCGGTAAATTATCATTTAACCCACTCGAAGATTTCTTAACTGATGATAATGGTAATAAATTTAAATTAAATCCTCCTAAGACTATTGACATTCCAGAAAACGGCTTTATCTCTCCTGAAAATCTTTTCATACCTCCTAATTCTAATCCTGAAATTAATGTTACAGTATCAGCTGAAAGTAAAAGACTACAATTGTTAGAACCATTTCCTTCTTTAAACATCGATAATTATTCTAATATCGCAATTCTTGCTAAAGTAACTGGAAAATGTACTACTGATCATATATCTCCCGCTGGTTATTGGTTACGTTACCGAGGACATATTGATAATATTAGTAACAATCTTCTACTTGGTGCTTCCAATTCTTTTACTGGTGAAATAGGAACTGGAATTAATAACCTTACTAAAGATGTTGATAAATTTGCCGAAATCGCTCGTTCATATAAATCAAATAATATTTCTTGGTTGATTATAGGCGATCATAATTATGGTGAGGGAAGTAGTCGTGAACACGCTGCAATGACACCAAGACATCTTGGATGCGTTGCTGTTATCGCCAAAAGTTTTGCACGAATTCATGAAACTAATCTGAAAAAACAAGGTATTTTAGCTTTAACTTTTACAAATGAAAACGATTATGATAAAATCAAACAATCTGATCAAATAACTATTAACGATCTAGATTCTTTTTCAGAAAACAAAAACTTAGTTGCCTTAATTACTCACCCAGATAATTCTTCCGAAGAAATTATTTTATCACATTCTTATAATACTTCTCAACTTGAATGGTTTAAACAGGGTTCTGCATTAAACGTATTACGTTCCCGTATATCATAATTCAGTTTCTATTAATGTAAAAAATTCTCTCATTTTTTTAATCAAAAACTCCCTATGTTCTTTATTAGACAAATCTAATCTATATTCATTCATTACTTTCATCTGCATGTCATTTTCCCATTCTAAAAAGCATTCATTACAGACTGATTCTTTAATCTCCACACCTAAATCTCCCTTGAAATTCATTATTTCTATAGATTCTTTGCTCATCTTACATTTTATACAATCTATCATAATATTCTAAGAATCAATTATTCCTTGTTATATATAATTATATATTGTTTAAATGTAAGAGAATTTGTGCCTATTTCTACCAATAAATTCAAAAAAACTTTAGGTTCTTTTGCTACTGGCGTTACTGTTGTAACTACTTCTCTAGATAACAAATCTTACGGATTAACCGTTAATGCATTCTCATCTCTCTCATTAGATCCCCCTCTTGTACTAATTTGTATTGATAAAAAATCTGAATCTAATAAAATTCTTAGACGCAGTAAAATTTTTGCAGTAAACATACTTCATCAAAATCAAAAACATCTTAGTAAAATATTTTCAGATTCGACAAATCGAAATCGATTCCGTGATGTTAAAACTACAACAAAGACTACTGGTTCACCAATTATTGCTAATTCATTAGGTTACATTGATTGTACCGTTAAAAAAATTATTTCTGCAGGAGACCACAATATATTCATTGGTAATATTGAATCACTTAACAATAGAAATTTAGATCCATTAATTTATTACCGTGGAAATTATCTTGGATAAATTATTGTCTAAAAAGATTGCAGTTTGTGGCAGTAATGAAATTATATCTGACTTTGTAAATTCTATCTCAGAGCAAATCGGATTCGAAATTGGAAAACATAATGGAATTCTTTTGTGTGGAGGCATGGGTGGTGTAATGGAGGCTGCTTCTCGTGGTGCAAAAAAATCTAATGGAATTACAGTTGGAATTTTACCCACATCAAATAAAACTGACGCTAATTCCTTCACTGATGTAATTATTCCTACTTCACTTGGTAAACTTCGAAATTTTTTTATTGTAAATCTTGCCGATGTTGTAATTGGTATTGCTGGAGGTTGGGGTACTTTGTCTGAATTATCTATGGCCATGAATCTTAACAAAAAGGTAATATTACTTGCTGGTACTGGTGGAGCTGTTGATTTCCTAATAAATTCTGAATTTAATTTATCATCAAATACTTTCTTTATGGCAAAAGATGTTGACACTGCAATCAAGGAGGCTTTTTCTTCTCATTAATTGGGAAAAATAGTTTCTTACAGCTCTAAATTTAGTGAAAATATATATTTGAATAATTAATAATATTTGTATGCACTTAATGACTAATGTAAAGTTCTTCCTGTTGATTTTTTCACTATTTCTTTCAGGAATTATTTTGCCTATTTCATACGCTCAGGCTCCTGCTGTAATTACTAGTTTTACGGTTCTTGATCCAAATGGAAACGATGTTACTGATGAGTTTCTAGTTGCAGGCGGTAGTTATACTATAAACTTTGAAATAGAAATTGGTGCAACATTATCTGATAATATTCTTTTAACAACTAGTATGGAAAAATCTGGAAATTCGTTTTGGACACTGAATAATAATTACGAAGGCATTGACACTTCTACATGGACTCCTGGATCTCCATCAATTACATTTCAAGCTGTTGAAGGAACTGTTCAATTTACATTAGATGGAAAAATTCCCGAATCAATAACTGAAAAAGAAATAGGTGATATTGGTAAAACTATTCATGCACTTGAACTTGTCCCACTCCTTGTAATGTCACTTGACTCTATGGAGATTCTTGATGAACGTACTTATACAATTACTGATCAAACTATTATTTCGTATGACGCGTTATTACAATCTAAAACCGAAAAACTCAATTCAATTTCTATGGACGAAAAATATAATTCTTTAGCGCGCGAAATTGTTTCAGAAGCTGAATACCTTACTAGTTTTGGTTTATACGACGACGCCATACAACTTCTTGAAACAATCCCTGATTCCGATTATCCTGAACCCCCTCGTACTACTACTTTGTTAATTGTTTCTAGTATATTTCTTGGCATTACTACTATTGCACTTGCTTTGTTATTTATTCGCACTCGATCCTCTACTTCCTATCTCTCATCTAGTGTTTCTGAAAAGGCAGATAAATTAGATCTATTACTCATTAAAGCCTCCAGAATTGATAGGTCACTAGCTGACGACCTTGAAACTATTAAAAAGGAGCTAAAAGACTTAGTATAGTGATTACGTTGGCTTCTGATTATACTAGTTCTATACAAATTGTTGGTCTGGGAGGAACAGGCGCAAACGTTATTGAATCATTTGTACAAAATCACGATAATCTTGTTTCCCTTTTAAAAAATGACGGAATTAAAGTTTCACTTCTTGCATTAGATGTAGCAGATCACGATATACGCAGTCTTGACATGGCTTACAAAAATTTATCAGATAATCTCAAATCAAATGGAATTCCTTCTGATAAAATAAGCCTCGAAAGCAAAACTATGAAATTTCCTACTCCTGAGTCAATGTTTGATTTTATCAAAACATATCCGGATTTTTTAGAGCGAGAAGGAGCTAAAGTACCTGAAAACTACAAACCCTGGCTCTCTTCATCAATGGAAATTCCTCCATTAGCTGGCGGCGTTGGACGAAAACGAGCATTATCCAAAGCAATTTATGGATTAAATTATCATCATCTAAAGTTAGTCGACGGATATATGGATAAATTCAAAGAACATGTTTTTACATCTACAGTTCAACCAATAATTTTCTTAATTTATGGTCTTGGAGGTGGTTCTGGAAGTGGCACTGCATTAGATTTCGCACGACATTTGAGAAAAAAAATAGGTAGTGGAATTCCTATAATTGGTTTGGCTATTCTTCCTTGTGGCGGTGACGATCCTCCTGCTAAAGGCGCTTCATGTTATTCTTCTCTTCTCGAACATGAATATGCTATAGATCGTTCATTAAATCATAATATTGTATCCCAATTCGGTGAACCATATAAAAATCCTTTCACTGCTTTTCTTATGATGTCTCTTGGTCCTGCTTATAGTAGAACTGGTAGCGTTCTAGACGCTCGAAAATTAGTCGACGAAGCAATTGTCGACATTCTTATGAAATCTCTGAATTTTGACTTGGCCGATTTATTCAGTAATATAGGTTCTAACGTTGATTTAGGAGGCAAATGGGTTAACGTAATCTCTACCCTTAAAGTCTCTTATCCAGTAGCAGAATTTATTGATCTAACTAAAATATACCTCGATAAATTGGACCGTTTACGTGAACTCAGGAAAGAAAAACTGGAAATCTATTCAGGAACTGAACAAGCTAAAGGCCTAATTACTGTAATGAATGCATCATACGATGAACTAAGAGCTATATACAAAGGACTTGCAATTGAGAAAAATACCTATGAAGAAGATCGATTCGAAGAAAATGTACAAAGTTTCCTTGGCGAAGGAGTTTCCATGGAAGCTGAATTACTTATGCACATCCGCGGCGCTGAAACAGCTACTCGTACTCTGGTCAGTGACTTGTCTAGATCTGTTTTATCAATTGGATTGGATGCTGCAGATGGAACTGTAGAAGCTCGTATTAGGACTTTATCTGAAGAATTAGTCGAGCTTAGTGGTAATCTATCTCAAAATTACGCTACTTTACAAGATAGAGTTAAACAATTAACTGAAGACTTGCGTAATACACTACCTAGTGCACAAAAACTTACTCCAAGACAAAACCAAATTATTAATGACACTATAAATCTTGTAGAATTAATTGATCATTATCTTACAGGTCTACAATTATATCTTAATATTAGTAATCTTGCTGATAAACTCAATAAAAGTCTCGACAAAGCTGAAAAGACTGAATTACATAAACGCATGAAAATTGGAGTCGAACGAATTAGCAATCCTGAACTTGTAATTAATTTTGCACTTCTATCTTCACTTCTATCTCCTGTTGAAACTGAAGTTAAAACTTTAGATGCACGTCTTAGTGACTGTCAAGTTATGAAAAGATTAACTTCAGAACGAACTGAAGAACTGAAAGTTGAAGAAGAAAATCTTACTATAAAAAAACGTAGTCGTGAACAAGAAAAAGGAAGAGTTGGTGGACAAGCTAAAAAAATCCGTTTTGGATTCTTGGGACCAAAAAAGAAATACATGCAAGGTAAAGCAAGTGATTTGGAACACGAACTAAATATTATTGATGCGCAACTTGAAGCAATTACTGAAGAACGTAAAATTGTTCAGGCAAAATTATCTGCCTATCAAAATATTGAAAGAAAATTCGAAGTGGCTTCTTCTTATAGAAAACTCTTAACCGAAGCAACAACTCTCCAAAATTCGTATTATGAAAAAATGAATGAATCTATGCGTGATAGAGGTTATTATGATCGTGTTGCCGAATTAACTGAAGGCGAACAACTAAAGATAATGCAACGTATCTTGTTAGAAGACGAAGCTTCTCTTACACAAGAAAATATGCTTAATGAAATAATTGATAGAAAACATCTAAAAGAATATCTTTCTGGCGCTCTTGGTATATTTAGAATTCCTGCTACAATGGGACTCACTGCCGAGTACAGAACTGATTATTTATGGTTTACCGTTGTAAGTCCTAGAGGATTATGGGATAAAGACCTTGACTCTGAAGCTAAAACTATGCTATCTGGTTATGTAAGTCAGGATGCTTCTAAAAGTATTTACATCCGTGAAGTTGATTCAACTGATCCTTGGACTATGAGATTCTTGATTATAGCTGCAAAAGCTCGTATCAATGATCTAGAAACATTCAAGGAAATGGATATCTTATACAATCAAACCACTCAAGGAGAAAGATTACTTTCTCATTCATATCTATTAGAACAAGGCGTTCATGTTTCATCCAATCACGAACTCAAAAGTACAACAAAAATCGAGGATACTAATTAATCATTCTCTGCTATATTGGAGATAAAAATTGTCTAAATTAATCAATTCATCTGTGATTGATAAAGTTGGATTCGGACCTTCTTCAGATATTGATAATGCTATTGAACGAGAACAACAATATCGAAAAAATCTAAAAAAGATTTTATTTTCTACTACAATTTTCTTATTCAGTTTAATTGTTCTATATACGGTTCCATTATATCCTATTCCTATTGTATTTCTAATTTCAATTCTCTCTGCTGTTATTGGTTTTAGATCTATAGTTTCAGGATTCTCACTCTCATTTCTTCTATTTATTCCTGCATTTCTTTATCAAACATCCATACCTTTTTGGTGGTTATTACTAAGTTTCTTTATTATTGGCGTATTTATCGCAAAATCTCTTAACAATCCAAGTAATATACTTACTATAATAGTGGGTATGACTGCCGCCTCATTATTCCTTACATCATATTATTTCGTCTCAATTCCACTCATGCTTGTTTATGCTTTAATCCAAAAATCTGATGAATTATCAAAGAATGTAGGTCTATTATTTTCCTTTCTAATTATATTCATTCCATTCAATGCCTTGGGATTTGCTAATCAATTATCGATTAATCTAAATACTCGACCTGAAAAAATTTATTCTCTTATCTCTGATTCTACTCTTCCTATATTCTCAAAAATTATTTATGAAACTAATCCTCGATTACTATCTTTTAATGAATTTGCACTAAGTGAATCATTATCTGGAGTTTTCTCTTTACAAAATAATATCTTTAATTCATATCTCTTTGTTTTAATTGACGATCTTGTACTACTATTCATTCCAATTCTATTGATCCTTTCTTTTTCTTTTATCAACGTCCTTGATAAAATTTGGCCATGGATGGACGAACGTGGCGTAGAACTAAGTATACTACCTAGTTTCTCTTATGTAGTTACCCTCATTTTTGGTACACTGTTCTTTATTGTTCCACTGCAAACTATGCAAATTCCTTTTGATTATTCTACAGGATTTAATTCATCTGATTCTTTTAAATCAATAATTTCTGCCGGAACTTTAGGTCTTGCTATATCCTTGTCTTCTATAAATCTCTCTAGACGAACTGAGGGTGCAGAACTAACAGAATTAGTTAAAGAAGAATGCAATACTTATCTTCAAAATATCGACAACTCTCATTCAGAACTTGAAGAAATTCAAAATATTTGTCCAGGTATAGATATTAATGCTGAAATCACATCACTTGGTGAATTCAAAGAAGAACTTTCTATCACTTTAGATGGATTATACACTCTTACATATTCTGGATTAAAAGAAAAATCTGAAAAAATCCAGATTTTGCATAATTCACAAGTAAATAATACTGATTCTCTTCAGCTTAAAGTTCTGAATTATCACAATGATCAACTTGATAAATGCAAAGATATGCTTGTAAAGTTAGAAAAACTAGGAATTGGTAACCTTCCTACTATTAATTCTGACCATCTTTCTTATGACGACGATCTTGCCTTTTCTGACGTTCTTAGTAATCAACATGAATTAAACGATTATTTACTTGAAGTATCGCAAAATACTATCCGTGTTGCTGAAAGTTTAGTTACTGTTGTACAAAAAGAATTTGATAACACGTTAGAATTTACTTCAATTTCCATTAGTGAAAATTTCATATCTCAGGGAAAAGGAGGACAAGCATTAGATACTCTTCTGGTTACAATTGCTTCACTTCATAAACGCTATCATCAAATAATGCAAAAAACTATAACGAGTCTAAAACGTCTTATCGAACGTTCATTAAAAATGCACGAATATAATATTATTCCATTAAATGAATCTCTGGGTCAAGAACCGGCCGACGTAGAAACTATTGACGTAGCAAAACAAATTCAAGCCCATTATGATGAATTATCTACGTTTAATGGAATTCTTTACCTGCCTGACGTTATGGCTATATTGTCATTTCTTGAAAATGGCACTCATACAGTTATTGGCGAATTGATGCGTCTATTGAGAGAATTTGAAAAACGTAATGATACTCGTGTACCACTTGATTTTCAATGGGGTAAAGATACACAATTAATTTCTGAAATTGAATCTTCTCTCAGACGACTTGATGATAAATCACAATCTGATCTCTCCGATCGATTATCTAATATAGAATATGGAATAAAGATTATTGAGAACGAGGCAACTACTTTGAAAAAATATCTTATTATGAATGAATTTATTTTAAATTACGTCAATATGGAACCTCTAATCTCTTCATTAATTAGTATCGAAGGTAAAGTAATTCCTAGGCAATTACCTGTAAAAAATAAATACGCTGTCCAATATCTTCAACTGTTTGCATATGGAAAGTCTAAAGTTACCTTTGATTCATCTAAAAATACACTCTTGAAAAATAAATAATCTAATTCAGTAAACTTACTTTCTTCAATGAATCCTTTAATAAATCTTGTAATTTGTTCGTAGTTTCATCAATTAATTGCTCAATTGTATCATTACTTTCTCTAAGTGTTTTTGTCGAATATTTATTCTTATCAAATAATTGATCTGAAAAATGACCATTTACAATGGGTATATATTTAATTACATTTGCTTTTGATATCTTTTTTTCTTCTTCCATTTCCATGCCTTCAAAGTAATATGACTCAAATATAGCAACTGCAAAAAGATAAAAGAATTGTAAATTTCCCCAACCTGGTTTTGTTTCTGTTTCAATCTCTCTCCATTCATTATGTGGAACAGGAATCTGTAACGATTCACCCAGAGTTCTAATAACTCCTTTTATTGAATTAATTATTGTTACATCATCTCTACTTTTTATTGCCGACACAATACTCTTGACATCATTTCCCATGCTGACTTTATTGCTTTCTAATTCACTAGCTGTTTCTTTAAATTCTTCTACCCTCTGATCTACTTCATCCCAATTATTGTTGATTGTCTCTTTCATAATTATGAATAACAAACTCAATACTGTCCATAATCTGAAAGTCACATCAAAAATATACGTTGAATAATTCGCTTGGTTAATCATTTGATCTATCTCACTCTGCTTTTTTTCTTCAGTATCCTGAATTAATTTATCTATCATGTTGTTGATCATCTCGTAAATCTCATTTGCCTCAACTGGCGTATCTAATACAAAATTTATTGTAGAATCTACATCGACTTCTGTAATTAAAATTTTTGAGTACCCTTCTTTATCAATTTTTTTAATTGATTCCATTGTTGTTTGAAACTCAATCTCAAATTTCTTTGATATCAAACCGACTTGCTTTTGGAATATGATTTTATCCCCCGATATTCTTAGACGACCTTTTAGATCCTTGTTCTCTCTTTCTAATATTACTGATTGATATTCAATATCCTTATCCTGTCGTTTCATCATATCTTATTATTAATTAATTATTTATAGGAATTGTGTCTATATGACCCAATTATTTTTATCTCTGTTGTATGATATATATTACAATGGCTCGCGCTACATCAAAAAAAGTTTCTTATAGTTCCTTTATTCTATGTCCTGATGGTCATAAAAACGTCCGTGGTTTAGACGAATGCGCTACTTGCAATCTTCCATTAATCAATTTCAAAAAAGAACTTTCTTATTTAATCGATAATCTAAATTCCATTAAAGTAAAAAATCATCATAAAGTAATTAATTTTGGTATTGGTGATTTTGGCTCTCAAACACTTATTTCATTCAAGAACTCTGTTCATCCAGAAAGATTGAATCATCTATTAGTTGATTACATTGATTCTGAAAAACATTCTTTCGATTCCGATGATACATTCACCAATCGATCAAATTATTATTTAATTGACTCTGATTATGATTCTAATATTAATACTTGGAGTGAATTTGAAGATACCTTCTCCGAATTTGATAAATTCGAAGATAAAATTCGTCGTGTTGGTATTAGTAATAACATTGACGAACAAACTGCAATCATCACAGGCTCAATAGGCGAAACACTCGTATCGGGTCTTACTCTTCCACTAATCAAAAAGATAAAAAGTATTAATCCTAAATCTTCACGAATAGTTCTTACCACTCTTCCTTCTAATAATGATACTGATCAGGTCCAATTTAATGCATTTTGTGGCATCTCTCGTCTTGTAAGAAATCAAAAAACTTCTGGTGATATGCTTATAGTTCTTCAAGGTAACGCACTTAACAAAATGATTGGCATCGATCGTTCAGGTAAAAAATTAGGACATGATGTTTTAGTTCCTAGAATTCTTAGCTTGCTGACCAGTAATGGACATGCAATAAATAGCCTTGGAAAAATGGCAAAATCATTAAAAGTTTTAGCTTTCTCACCTGTTTATGTTTATGGAAGAAGTTATGAAATATACGATAATCTCAAAAATATGTTAGACGATGCAGCATATTTTCCACTCTCTCCTTTTCAATACGAATCTATAATCCTTAGTATTGCAGTAATTCGCGTTCCTGAAAATGTACTTAATTCTATCTCTACCAAGAGACTAGAAGATGATTACAATGCCTGGAATAGGAAACGTTTTCCTTCCTTGAAAGAGTCAATGATTCAAATAGTTCCAGTCAAAGAGAATTCTGATCGGTTAGACGTATTATTATTACTTGGCGGTGCTAAATTAGAAAATATTGTTGAAACTGTGAAACCTGGCTATGATCGCTTTAAAGAATATATTCGAGAACTTGATTTATGGTCTGAATTCAAAATTAGTGAAGACGAACTAAAAAAATTCGAAAATACTATTACTACTTATGACCGAAATATCAATAAATTACTAAAATCTAATTAAAACGAATTACCATTCTTATTTTTGTATTCTGGCAATATTCTTGCGAATGCTTTTTGAATTCCGTATGCAACTGCTAAAATTACCAAGAATATTGTTGTTATAAAGAATATTATCATCGAATCTGATCGATAAAGATTTATTTCTACATCTACGTTTTCATCATTAATTCTCTTAGAAATTATTTCTTGTTCTCCTCTGTATTCTACAATAAATTCATAATTCCCTGGAATCAACCTCATAAAACTTCCTTCATTACTTAATTGCGTTCTGTTCATAAATTCTCCAATCATTGTAATATCTGCATTCCTAATTATCTGATTTAATGGATCTCTTAATTCAAAATTCATACTATAGGAAGCAAAGTATAAAGTTATTGTATTCTCGTTCAGACTCTTCAAATCGTCTATTAATATTGTAATTATTACACCATCGTCAGTTATCTCTATAGGCGTTTCTACTCCATTAATTATTGCGACAATTCTATCTGATTTTGAATCTATGTCTGCAAGTATGTCGTCTGATAACTTTATAATAATTAATTCTTCATTATTTGAATGACTCATTGTCGTTATACGTATTGCATTGAGTCTCTTTTGTTCCATATAATCTACTAACGACGAAGTAGATAGAATCTCAATCTCTTGATTATCGAAAACTATTACGTCAAATTCTGCAATTATGAAATCTTCTCCTAATGCTAATAGCTTAAAATCAGAAGTAGTTTTTGAAATTAATCCTGATTTAATTGACTTGGTTTGCGGTTCAAAATTAATAATCCTCATTCCATTTATTTCAAACTCTTCTCCAAGTTCACCATTAATTCTCATTATTATGTATTCTAAATCTACTCCTTCTGACAGAAGAATTAGCTTCATTGGTATGTTGTTGTTTATTCCACCATTGTCAAACCATTTATATCGACTTGTCGTTCCATTAGCAATAAAATTCTCATTCGAATCTCTAACTTCTATATCTACATCTCCAGTTACAAATAAAATCGATCCAAGCTTTGAAGGGGATTCGGTACCTCTATATTCATCTGATACATCCAAATTACAAATAGTTATACAATCATAAATCATCGCTGTTAGTATTCCTCCATTTTCTGGTATAGTGGAATATCTTTGTCTATATGACATTCCTTCTTCTCTATTAAACGGTCTATCTATTTCTGTTTCTATGATGTTATTAATCGCATCAATAATTACCCACTGTCCATCTATTTCTGCTTCAATCCATGTATTAATTAATGCACTTGGTTCATTGTTGTCTCCAGAAACTCCCATTACCCCGATAACCGGTCTTACTTCAACATCTACGGATCTGAGTAAACTTCCCATTAAAATCTGATAAGTTCTAGAATCTCCATTTATTTTCTCTTCAGTATTAATACATCCAATTATGCCGAATTCTTCTATTATTGTTCCTGCATTATTTGGAATACCTGATGACGGTTCTATTTTGTCCGTCACAAATTTTAATATTGACTTTGCTTTTTGTAATTCTGATTCATCATCACTGATTCTTGCCTGTTCTAAAATTTCAGACGAACAAATTCTTACTCTTTCATCCGGAATCATCCATTGATTAAATTGTTGTAAATGTTTCGAACCTACTGCTATTCCTATGTTAGTCATCTCTCTCTTGTCTTTTATCGTAAAAACATTGAAATTTTTCTTAATTGAATTATCTTGACTTCCTGTTTTTTCTAATGTGATATCTATTGAACCGCTACCTGATTTAGTATAATTCATAGTTACCGCAAATAACTTACTTTCTCCTCGCGCAAGGTAAATCTCTTGTTGGCTAGGTTCTATTATTAGTCCATTTATGTTGGTAGATGTTTTTACAATTACATATCCTCCTCTCAATTCTGTATTTGACAATTTTATCCATATTTGTGAACTCTCTCCTTCGAATCCAGTATTGGGCATTCTAGCTGATTCTATACTTACTATTGGAAGCAAGTCATATTGTATTTTGATAGTCAGTGGCTCATTAACCAAAATTGTTGTGGGGTTCGTAGTTCTCGTTAAATCAAAATTATTTCCTGATATTATCCATTGCATGAATCCATATTCATCCGCTTTCTTCGTAGTTTCGAGTAATAATTCCGTTCCGCTATCTACCCATTGCTTATCAAATGTTGTTATTATGTCCGCAATAAACGAAGGCTCAATTATTCGCGTGATTTTATATTGTAAAATATAATCTGCATAAATTAATTTTGGTCCATCTACCACTAGTTCTGTATCCCTTTTGTCTGATGCGATTGATCCACTCCATTTATCAAATCTATATCGTGATTGATCTTCGATAACAACTAATATCTCATCCGTATCTAATTGAATCAATGAATTTTCTTTGTGCCATCCTGAACCTTCTATGTTCAAAAGACCAATCATACTGCTTACCGGTTTGGATCTAATGTTTACGTAGTGTTCTTTGTCAAATTGCGCAATGAATGTAGACGGTCCCTCAATTGATATTGTTCTTTCAAGACTTGTTGATTGATCGTTCCACCCCCTAAACACATATCTTGTACCTTCCTCTTCTTCAATTATCTCATATGCAATCTTTAATGTGAGTACATTTCCTTCTTTCATCCTCTCGACATAAGGTAATTGCTCTGGTTGTATTGCTTTATCATTAATGATTATTGTTGATATCCTACTACCATCATTTCTATCTGTTGAATCAATAATTACTTCAAATAATTGTAATATCTGTAACCACGCTGTTGTTGTTGCTTCTGATGTTAATGATGTTCCTTTAATTACTATGGGCATTCTATCCATAGGACTTGTTGCAGTTGTTGTTGTTACGATTAATGAAACTTGCTTTGATTCCCCACTGCTCAACGACACCGAACTCGAGGAAAACTCTAATTGTATGTTGGCCATATCATCTATACTAGTACTTAGTTGAACTGTTCCATCAAACCCTCCAATTGATGTTAATACCATGTCTATCTTTACAATGTCTCCCTGCCATGTTGTAATTTCTTTTTGCGACTCGCTAATTGCTAATGTAAATTCTGCTTTTGGAACACTAATTCCTATTGAAACAGATTGTGTTATACCTCCAGATCTTCCTTTTATTATGATTGTTTCACTACCTGACGCTACATTATCTGCAACAAATATTGTTATTGTTGTTGATGTAGCTCCATTTGATTCAGGTATAATATTTGATTCTGAAAATGATACTGTAAAACC
This sequence comes from uncultured Nitrosopumilales archaeon, assembly GCA_964552125.1. Taxonomy (GTDB): domain Archaea; phylum Thermoproteota; class Nitrososphaeria; order Nitrososphaerales; family UBA57; genus UBA57. Next base: position 22,669 of record CAZKFJ010000004.1, read on the forward strand.
AACTACCACATCTTCATAAGATAATTCTACCGGTGAACTAAATCCGTCAGTTGATGTAATTGTTACTGTTACAGCTTTTGAATCACCCGCATTGATCTGTTCTTGTGTTGGCGTAATTGACATTACAAAGTCCCCCTTTACAGGAATTTGAGTTGTCAGTTCACCCGAAACATAATTTGTCTTCTCTGCCGACACACGAATAGATAGTGTTTCCTTTGATTTTGGCGTAAATGTAGCAGAGACTTTGCCATTTGAGCCTGTTGTAAGAGTCGTGAATGTGCCTCCATCAGCAAATGTTCCATTTCCACCTAGTCTATTGAAAGTCACTGACGCACTATCTACTGGATTGCCTGCCGCATCCGTGACTGTTGCTGTTATTACAGTTGGTTGAAAAACTATTGCAGGGTTAGGACTTATTGCTAAACCTATTGATAATGGATTTGATTCTATTTTTACTTTGAATGTTACAGTGTGTTGCAAATCCCCAATTTTTGCTACTACATCAACAAAAACTCCATCCCCGTTGGATTCTGCATTACTGTCCACTGTTATTCTTGCTGTAGCATATGCTGAACCTCCTTCTGGAACATTTACAACATCATCAACATAAGTTATAGTTGCTCCTGACATTGATGTTGGTAATAGTTGAACAGCTCCTGAGAATTTTGTATCTAAATTATTATTCACATCATCTTTCTTTGAACTTATTGTCAAGTCAATATCTTTTTGTTCCCCTGGTCTAAGTGATATTGTCGTAGGAGAAGCTGTAATCTCAAAATCAGAAATAAATAATGTTATTGTCCTTTGCGCATAATCTGTTGCATCATTGCTATTTATTGCTTTGATTGTTATCTGATAACTGCCACTTAATGCAGAAAGTTGAGGAGAAATTGTTAACGTTGAATTCTTTCCTGTAGTTCCTTGCCAGCCACTTATCGAAGTTGCAGTAAATGATGTTGTTAATCCAGTTGGATTTCCCTCAATTTCAAGTGTTACTGTTCCATTGAATGCAGAATTCTGTTTAGGGAGATCTATTCTAATTGTTTTGTTACTTCCCTTTGGAATTGCTATTTCTGTAATTGTTGCTGTATCATCCAGTGTCTTTATGTTAATATTAAAATTATCACTGTTGTCTGCATCCGCTGCAAATGCTGACGGAATAAGGAATAAAGCAATAACCACTGATAAGCAACAAATTAAGATATTTCTCATTGATTCTTTTCTACACAATAATTATATTAATTCTTTAATGAAATTTATGACAGTTTCTTTCTCAATGAGTTCTTCTTTCCCTGTTTTCATATGTTTAATTCTGTATTTTCCATCTTTGAGCTCCTTTTCTCCAATTATTATTGCAACATTCACATTATTTGCATCTGCAAATTTCAACCCTCTTTTTATGTCCTCTTTGTTCAATTGTCTATATGTAGTAGGTATGTTGTTTTCACGTAATGTAGAAATTAATTTTTCTGCTTTTCCTTCTACCAACGATATTACCGATATGAGATTTTTGTTTGTTTCTTGTTTACTGTTTACTTTTTCTATCGTTCTTTCTATTCCCCCTGCTATTCCTATTGCTGATAAATTCATAGGACCTTCAAAACTCTTGATCAATCGTGAATATTCGCCTCCTCCTGCAATTGAACCTATTTCTTTATTGTTTAAATCAACTATTTCAAAAACATATCCGTCATAATAGTCCATTCCTCTTACTAATCCTAAATCAAATTCAATATTCTTAATGTTTAATTCAAATAAATTAAAATAACCTTGAATAATATTTTCTATATCTTCCAAATCTTTCTCTGTAATTGATAATTTTTTTAGTATTGCAAAATATTTTTCCTTAAGTAAATTCAAGTCATTCGATTTAATCCTCCCAAATTCCAATAATATTTCTGCTTTCTTTGCATCCATTCCTAGTTTAATTGCCTCGTCAATTATTTGTTTAGAATCTTTTTTTTCTATTTTGTCTAATAGTCTTAATATTGTTGTTACATCTTGTTGGTTGTCCTCATTTGGCTTTTCTAATTTTTCATAGATTAATAAATTTACAAAACTCTCTGCGATTTCTCTATGACCTACTTTTATTTTGAAATTATCTATTCCAATTTTATTAAATAATGAAATTGTAAACTTGAATAATTCAAAAACATGATCTCTTGGATTATCTTGAACCGTATAATAAATTTCAGCATTCCATTGATGGAACCATCTATATCGCCCTTTTTGTGGTTCATCATATCTGAACATGTCTCCAAACGTCCCTACTCTATGCGGCCTACGTAAATCCTTCTTTCCGGTTATATGCCTTGTTATTCCTACTGTTAAATCAAATCTCAGGCCCAAATCTCTATCTTTTTTGTCTTTAAAATGGTAAATCTCATCCTTTATTCCCGGACCACTTTTAGCTTCTAGTGTTGAAAGCATTTCTATCGGCGAAGGCATTAATCTTTTAAAACCAAATATTTCACATGTATCATTGAACGCACTTCTTACCTTTTCAATTCTGGTATATTCTTCTTCTTCTATGTCTCTCATTCCTCTTGGTAATCTGAAGCTCAAATTTATTCCCTTTTCCTAGTCTTCTTGTATGATATATGTAACACTAAATAACTATTTATTGAAGAGTGTGAGAAAATTCTTATGACCGAAGACAATTCATCCATTAAACCTACTAAAACTATTGACATGAAAGGCTTTCTGTGCCCTGAACCGGTTTTTCAAACTAGACAAACCGTTAAAGAAATGAACATTGACGAAATTCTTGAAGTTCTTGCAGACGACCCAGTTGCCGAAGAAGATATCAAATCTTGGGTAAAAAAGTCTGAAAATGAATTGATTTTCTTCAATAAAGACGATAAATTACTTAAATTTTTAATTCGCAAGGTTAAATAATGTAGATTTTGCAATTACCTTAGTATGCCAAAAAACGAAGTAGTTCTTAGAGTAGGAGGCGCAGCAGGAGATGGTATTGCTTCTACAGGTGAATCATTTGCAAAAATCTGTTCACGAAGCGGCTTACACCTTCTTGCATATAACAGCTATCAATCTGTCATTCGAGGTGGATTCATATATCTTCAACTTCGTGCTGGCCGTGAAAAAATTTATTCCCATGGAAATAAAGTTGATTTCCTTATTGCACTTAATCCCCTGGAATTTCAACGCAATATCGTTGATGTAGTTCCTGGCGGCGCTGTTTTATACAATAGTGATAAAATCAAACCTGATCCCGACACAATACCAAATGACGTAATTCTTTGCCCGTTGCCTGTTAACGAAATTCTGAAAGATATAGGAAGAAATCCTATACTTCAAAATACAGTTGCACTTAGTTCTCTTGTTCAACTTCTTAATCTTGACGTTGATGTTATGAATGGCGTTATTCGTGATTATTTTGGTAAAAAGAAACAATCCGTCATGGACGTTAATCTTAAAGTCATTAAAGCTGGTTATGAATATGCTAAATCAAATCTTCCTGATTTTGATTACGATTTAAATCCTGATTATAATATAAAACGACCTGTGCTTACTGGAAATCAAGCACTTGGATTTGGTTCTATAATCGCCGGTTGTAAATTTTATTGTGCATATCCTATGACTCCTGCTTCTTCAATTTTGCATTATCTCATCGCACAGTCTAAAAAGTCTGGTATGGTTGTTAAACAAGCTGAGGATGAAATTTCTGTTATTAATATGGCAATTGGTTCTTCTTTTGCAGGAGCTCGTTCTATGGTTGGAACATCTGGTGGTGGTTTTGCATTAATGACTGAGGCTATTGGTCTGGCAGGTCAAACTGAAACTCCTATTGTAGTTATTAATTCTATGCGTGGTGGTCCTTCTACAGGATTACCTACCAAAACTGAACAAGGTGATTTGTTCCAGGCTATTGGTGCTTCGCAAGGAGATTTCCCTAAAGTTATAATTGCACCATCTACTATTGAAGACTGTTATTATTCAATAATTGAATCATTTAATCTTGCAGATCAATTCCAAATTCCTGTTATGGTTCTTTCTGATTTATTTTTGTCTGAACATATGGAATCAATTGAAGATCTTGATTTTAATTCTACTATTGAGCGTGGAGAAATTGTAACTTCAAACGATTCTGACAAACTCTATAAACGATTCAAATATACTGATAATGGCGTCTCTCCTCGCGCATTTCCTGGTACTTCTGGTACAGTATTTCAAGCTTCTAGTGACGAACATGATGATTATGGAAACATAATTAGTGATGTATTCACTGATTCTGAAACACGTATAAAGATCATGCTTAAACGTATGAGAAAAATGAAATTTATCGAGGAACAACTTCCTCCTGTAAAATTAGAAGGACCTGTAGACGCGGACCTTACAATTGTTAGCTGGGGTTCTACTTATAACGTTGTTCATGAGGCGATACAAATTCTTCAAAATAACTCTAAAAATGTCAATCATTTACATATTAAATATCTTATTCCTTTACAAAAAGGAATTAAGGAAATTCTTTCTAATAGTAAAGATACTCTTATTGTCGAAGCAAATTATTCTGGTCAATTATCTAAATTAATATCTATGGAGACAGGTTTCCAAATTAATCATACTCTTTTTAAATACGACGGCGAGCCTTTTTATCCTGAGCAAATCATAGATAAAGTTGAGGATTTGATTTAGATGGTTGTCGAACCTATAAAAATTGAAGAATATAAAACAGAAACAACACCTACTTGGTGTCCTGGTTGTGGAGATTTTGCTGTTTTACGTGGTATACATACTGCTCTTGCTCGTCTAAAAATTAAGTCAGAACATGTCGTTATATCATCTGGTATAGGATGTTCTTCAAATCTTCCAGGTTTTGTAAACGCTTATGGCTTCCATGGCCTTCATGGTCGTTCTCTTCCTATTGCTAATGGTATTAAACTTGCAAATACTGATTTGACTGTTATTGCCACTGGCGGCGACGGCGACGGATATGGTATTGGATTGGGTCACTTTATTCATTCTATGCGTCGAAATATCAACATCACATATATTGTTATGAACAATCAAATTTACGGCTTAACTACGGGTCAAGCATCACCTACTAGTGAACGAGGTATGCTTACCAAATCTACTCCTTCTGGTTTATTAGAAGTACCTGTCAATCCTATTGCACTTGCTCTTATTTCCGGTGCCACCTATGTATCCAGAGGTTTCTCTGGTAATGCCGATCATTTATCTACTATAATAGAAAATGCACTTTCCCATAAAGGATTCTCATTAGTCGATGTCCTCAGTCCTTGCGTTACTTATAATAAAATCCAAACTTATCAGTGGTTTCGTGATCGTGTATATACGCTGGAAGACGAAGAACACGATACTAATGATTTAAAACAAGCTTTATCAAAATCTTATGAATGGGAATCGAAGATTCCTATTGGTGTTTTCTATAAAGCTGATAAACCTACTTATGATGGCGACGAACCTGCTTTACAAGATGGACCATTAGTTAATCAACCACTTGACACTGGTAAGAATATTGCTAAGCAATTACTCGATGAATTTACCTAGTTCTTATATTATCTTCTGAATTTTGTTATATTCAAACACATTCGAAAAATTCCTTATTACCTTTGTTTGAATAACTTCTTTTGAATATTCTTTTCTCTTTATAGAATTCACTGACGTCATAACTTGACTATCATAACCACACGGTCTTATGGCGTTAAATCTCTCTAAATCTGTATTCACATTCAAACTGAAACCGTGATATGTTATCCAATTTCTTACAGATAATCCAATTGACGCAATTTTCTTCTGACCTATCCAAACTCCTGTGTCATTTTTTTCCCTTTTAGCCGTAATATCTAATTCATCTAATGTTAGAATGATGATTTCATGAATCTTAGAAATAAGTACTGGGACTGAAATACCTTTACTTTTTAAATCCATTATTATGTATCCAACTAACTGACCTGGACCGTGATACGTCGCACTTCCTCCTCTATCTACCTTTACAATAGGAATTGAATTATCTAGAACGTCATTTGGACTTGTTTGCTTTCCTAATGTCACTACGTGAGGATGCTCAACCAATAATAATGTATCAGGTGTAGAATTATCTAATCGCTCTTTAACAAGTGTTTTTTGTATCTGTAATGCACGTTGATATTCAGTTAAACCTAAATCTATGATGTTAAGACTGCTCATCCTTCATTAGACTCTCTGGATTTTCTAAACATTTCCTAATAGAATTCAAAAATCGCGCTACATCTGCACCATCTAACACTCTGTGATCAAATGATAACGAAAGATACACTCGATCTCTAACAACTATCTTTCCTTCCCAATGAACTACTTTCTTCATTATTTTGTTTATTGCAAGTATTGCAACTTCAGGATAATTTACTATTGGTATTGATGATATTCCTCCAATAGCTCCAATATTTGTAATGGTAAATGTTCCACCTTGTGTATCTTCCAATCCTAACTTTCCTGATTTAGCTTCTATCGATAATTCCTCTATTTCTTTGGCGATTTCTTTAATATCTTTGTCTTGGGCTTTTTTTATTACAGGTACTATTAGCCCTTGTTCAGTATCCGTTGCAATTCCAATATTGTAATCCTTTTTTATAACGATATCTTCAGTTTCTTCATCTAATGAAGCATTAATTCTTGGACTTGATTTAAGAGATCTAATTACTGCCTTAACAAAAAACGGCATGTAAGTTAATTTTATATCCTCAGATGACGATTCCTTTAATCTGTTCTTTAACTCTGTAACTTCTGTCATATCTATTTCTTCCATAATCCATGCTTGAACTACTCTGTCTGATGATTTTGCTAATCTCTCAGCAATTGTTTTTCTCGTTCCTCTGAAAGCTATTCTTTCTTCATTACTCTGAACTTCTAGTTTTGAATATAGTTTAACATCTTTTTCGGTTATCTTTCCATCTTCACCAGTAGCAACTACTTTTGTTATGTCTATTCCCATCTCTTTAGCCAAACGTTTGACTGCAGGTGTGGCAATAACTTTTTTACTCTTTATTTCTTCTTTGATTACTTCTTTTTTGTCTACTTTGGCCTCTTCTTTAGAAACCCCTCTAACATCGTCTTCTTCTTTTCCATCATCGATTACTACGATTACTTCGCCAACTTTTACAATTTTTCCAGCATCTGGACCAATCTTCATTATTGTTCCATCTGCAGGAGATGGTAGTTCAACTGTTACCTTTTCCGTAATTATTTCTACTAACGGTTGATTCTCTTTTACTACATCCCCAACTTTAATGTACCATTTACTAACTTCCCCTTCAACAATCCCTTCTCCTATGTCTGCTAGTTTGAAATTATATACCATTCTAATCACTACGAATATTCTACTGTTTGTTTTATCTTATTTAATACAAATTTTGCATCAGGTAAATACTCTTTTTCTAATGAATAAGGAAATGGCGTATCTAAGCCCGTTGCTCTTTGTATAGGAGCTTCTAAATATTCTAAACAGTTCTCGGCAATTAACGCTGAAATCTCTGCACTCATTCCTAATGTTTTTGGTGCTTCATGTGCGATTACTGCTCTTCCGGTTTTCTTTACCGACTTAATTATTGTTTCTGAATCTAATGGAGATAAAGTCCTTAAATCAACTAACTCTACACTTGTTCCTTCTTTCTTAGCACTTTCTATTGCTTCTAATGAAGTTTGTATCATTGGACCATAACTAATTAAAGTCACATCGCTACCTTCTTCCATTATTCTTGCTTCACCAATTGGTATTGTATAAGATTCTTCTGGAACATCTTCTTTTAATGCTCTGTAGTATCTCTTTGGTTCAAAAAATATTACAGGGTCCTCTTCTCTGATCGCTGAAATTAATAATCCCTTTGTTTCATATGGTGTTGCAGGTACAACAACTTTTAATCCTGAAGTGTGTACGAAATGAGTTTCTCCACTTTGTGAATGATAAGAAGCTCCCTTTATTCCTCCTCCATATGGAGCTCTTATTACCATTGGACAAGTGTATGCACCTCCTGTTCTATATCTAAATTTAGCTAAATCTGAAACAATCTGATCAAATGCAGGAAATATAAAATCCATAAATTGAATTTCAACAACTGGTTTTAATCCGTATAAAGACATTCCTATTGCGGTCCCTACAATTCCAGATTCATTTAATGGCGTATCTATAACTCGTTTTGGACCATATTTATCGTATAATCCTTCCGTCGTTCTAAATACTCCTCCATTCTTTCCAATATCTTCACCAATAAGTACAACCTTGTCATTTTTTTCCATTTCATTATCCAGTGCACTTTTTACTGCTTGATTTAATGTCATTTCCATATCTATTTCACCAAATTCTTTACAAAATATTCTCCAGCTTTATATGAACTTCTGACTAAGGGCCCCGATACAACATATTTGAATCCCATGTCTTCAGCAACATCTTTTAACTTAATAAATTCATCTGGATGAACATATTGTTTAATACTGATATGAAAATCTGATGGCTGCAGATACTGGCCGATTGTTAATATGTCTACATTTGCTTCCCTCAAATCCTTCATTGCAGTTATTATATCTGCGTATTTTTCTCCAAATCCTAACATAATTGATGATTTTGTATAAATATTCGAATCTAATTTCTTTACATTTCTTAAAACTTCTAAAGATCTCTCATAAGAAGCTCTTCTATCTCTCACTACCGGTGTTAATTCTCTTGTTGTTTCAATGTTATGAGCTATTACGGTTGGTTTTGATTTTACTACTGTTGATAGATCTTTTATCTTTCCTGAAAAATCAGGTATTAATACTTCAATTAACGTTCTTTCATTCTTTTTGTATATCTCTTCAACTGTTTTTGCAAAATGAGATGCGCCTCCATCTGTTAAATCATCACGATCTACGGAAGTTAATACTACATAGTCTAATTCTAATTCTTTTACTGCATTTGCAGTATTCTCCGGTTCAAAAATATCTACAATTCCTTCTGGATTACCTGATTTAACATGACAAAATCTACAACCTCTTGTACAAATATCTCCTAATAACATGAAAGTTGCAGTTCCTCCTTCCCAACATTCATAGATATTGGGACAATTAGCTTCTTGACAAACTGTATTTAGATTTAATTTATTTGCTGATTCTTTGACTTTCTTGTAGTTATCTCCTTGTACAAAATTTACTTTAATCCATTCTGGTTTATGCAATTTCTGTTTTATTTGATTATTACTTAAAGCTCTACGAGGCAATCCTAAAATTTTTTCGTCTAACTGCTAATAAACCATTTACTTTTTCTCAATAAAACTTTGGCATTTGTCTAACTTATTTTGTTTATTATGCAATAACCATGTCTTTTAATGCCGTATTAGGCACAACGAATGGAAATACATCTTCGTCAGGATTAATTGGCACATCGATTACTGTTGCTACGTCGCTATTTAATGCATTCTTTAATGCCTTCTCAAATTCATTCATTGATTGCGCTCTTATTCCTTGAGCTCCATATGCTTCTGCTATCTTTACATAATCTGGAATTCCTTCAAGCTCTACTCCGATGTATTTTCTTTCATAGAATAATCTCTGCCACTGTGCAACCATTCCTAACATTCCATTATTGAATATTACTGTAATTACTGGTAATTTTTCTGTTACTGAAGTTGCTAGAGCTGATTCTGTCATTTGCACACTTCCATCTCCTGCAATATCAATTACTGGTAAATCTGGCCTTGCAAATTTCGCACCTACTGCTGCAGGTAATCCCCAACCCATTGTACCTAATCCTGTCGATGTAAAGAAAGTACCGGGCTCTGCAACATCAAAATGCAATGATGCCCACATTTGATGCTGACCGACTTCTGTAGTTACTAAACATTTATCTGGTAAAATTTCTCTCATCTTCTTCAACAATCTTGGCCCTGTTATTTCTCTTGGAGCTGGAAGAGGTTTACTTCTCCATATATCCTTGATTTCATTTACTCTTTTTATCCATTCGTATTCTGATTGTCTTTTTTGAGCCTTTTTTCCCATTGCTGTTAACAACAATGATAATGTAGTTTTGATATCTCCAATCAAACCTATATCTGCATTTTTATTCTTTCCAATTTCTGAAGGATCAATATCTGCATGAATAATTGTCATTTCATTTCCAAATTCATCCCATTTTCCAACTGATCTGTCTGAAAACCTTGCTCCTGCAGCTAATAACACATCTGATTCGATTACTAATTTATTTGCTTCAATGTGCCCGTGCATTCCAATTGGTCCCAACGATAAGTAATGCGTTTCTGAAAAACCTCCCTTTCCTTTAAACGTAGATACTACTGGTGCAACTAAAAATTCAGCTACTGCTTGTAATTCCTTAAATGCCCCTGATAAGATTACTCCACCGCCTGTCATTATCATTGGTCTTTCGGCATTGAGTAGGAGGTCTGCTGCTCGATCTATTGCTTTGAGATCTGCAGTTTGTAATTGTTGTATCTTACGAATATTTGGTTTAGCAGGAAAATTAATTTTCATCTTTTCAGTTTGTGCATTCTTTGGTATGTCAATTAAAACGGGCCCTGGTCTTCCTGATGTTGCAATATGAAAAGAATTTTTTACTGCTTGAGGGACTTCTGCAGATGTGAGAGGCTGGTACGTATATTTAGTTACAGGGGTTGCTATACCAATTATATCACATTCTTGGAATGCATCCTTTCCTATCATGTCTGATGCTACCTGTCCAGTTATTGCAATTATTGGAGATGAATCTGCTGCCGCTGTTGCGATTCCTGTAATTAAATTAGTTGCACCAGGACCTGAAGTTGCAAAACAAACACCTGGTTTTCTTGATGCACGTGCATATCCGTCAGCCATATGGGCTGCATTTTGTTCATGCCTAGCTAAAATATGACGTATATCGCTATCATACAAAGAATCATAAATTGGTAGATTAGCTCCTCCAGGTAAACCAAATATTCCTTCTACCTGTTCATTCTCTAATGCTTTGATTAATGCATCAGAACCCGTTAATTCAGATATATTTTTTAACATAATTATTCATTCCAAATTACTTTATTGTCCAATCAGACTACTATGCAAGAGATTTCCATATTGTGACTTTCTACACTCATCTTAACTCTACTCTTACAATAATCGCTATAATTGGTTATAAATATACCGGACACTTCGTTAATAATTTATAGAATTCTTACACTATGAAAACATATGGCTGAACATTGTGTATTCTGTGCGATAATCGATAAAGATAAGCAAGCAAGTATCGTGTTTGAAAACGATTTCTTAATTTCTTTTATGGATAGATACCCTCTTAATCGAGGACATCTGCTAGTTGTCCCAAAACAACACTATCAATATCTGACTGATATGGAAAATAACGATGTTGCCCAATTATTCGAAATTGTAAATATGCTTTCTAGGCATGTATGGAAAACAGTTAATGCCGATGGTTTGAATATTGCCCAATCTAATGGTTTAGCTGCCAGTCAAGATATATTTCATGTTCACATTCATGTCATTCCTCGATTTATTAACGATACTGATAATGATTCATGGCCGTCTAGAAAAACCACTACTAAACAAGAACTTGATAATTTGGCTTCTCAAATCAAGTCTTCATTAAATTAATCACTTCTTATCCTAATATTCTTAAGTATCTAATTCTCTAATAAATTTGGATCGAGTTATCATACATTATGATGGGCTGGTATGTTTGCCAATCGTCTAGTCTGGTAGGATACCCCCTTGGCATGGGGGAGGTCGAGGGTTCAAATCCCTTCCGGTCCACTATTTATTTTTTAATTTTATTCTAATGCCTAATTTATAGTCGACAATTATGATATGTTTTTATTAACTAGAAGATAGAACTTTCATTATGAAAAACATAATTCAATTGTTAATGTCTAGTCTAATGTTATTTTTATTAATTTCTAGTGTTTTTGTTATTTCTTTTCCTCCTGTTTATGGAGCTGGCGGTAGTTCAATCTCTAATGCCGTTGAATTAGAAACAGGAAAAATTAGCGAAACCTGGACAAGTGGAACTGAATATTATAAAGTTAATGTACTTGCAGGACAGACTATCTCAATTAATGTTGATTTAATCTCAGGCACTGACATCGATTTATATTTATACGACCCTGATAGTTCTGATAGCGAACAAGTTCAACTTGCTTCTTCTGTTAATGGCGAGGGAATTGACGAAATTATCACGTTCACTGCATCTAAATCGGGTTATTATTTTATTAAATTAACTGGTAACCAATGGTCTGGTCTGGGTACTTATGACCTGAATGTATTCATTACTGACTTTGATGTTATCTTCTCTGATTGGGGCACTCAAACTATTCCTGTCGAAGTAACTCCTGGTGATCTCGGTAATAATCTCCAAATTGTTCTTAGAAATGGCGGTGATTTTGATATAAATAATTTATCTGTTGAATTAATCTTACCTGACGTTTTAACTAATCGTACTGGTGGTAATATTCTATATGCTATATCTACTACTACTATAACTGCTGGTTCTACTAATACATATAATTTCCTCGTTAACATAAATGAAGATGCTTCTATTGGGACTTTGTCTATTCCTCTAACAATTAATTATCAAACTACTACCGGATTAAATGGACTTTCTATTGACAAAGATGTTAATGTTCATATTAGTGGAAGAAGTTTCCTTAAACTTACTTCTAGTACTCAATTACTCTTACCTGACGAATCTAACAATGTTGAATTTATTCTTCTTAATGAAGGCACTGCAAATACCGGTTCTATTGATTTATCTCTAACAATTCCATCTCCACTAAATCTTCTCGGATCTGACAACAAATGGCAACTCTCTTCACTAGGTCCAGATCAACAAACTTCTATCTCAATATCCCTATTTGCTCCAATCTCTGCTGCTGGCAATAATTACCAAATCTCTGCTACTATGGTATATGATAATTCTTTCGGAACTACTATTACTGAAACTCGTACAATATTTCTTCGTGTAGAAGAAGTAACAAACAAAGGAATCGCAGTAGTTGATACATTCTGGGGAAGTCCAAATGATCAAATTTCAGTTGAACCAGGCGATAATAGTGTTAAACTCAACGTAGTCATACAAAACCGTGACACTGGTCCGATTAGTGGAATCCAAGGTAAACTAATTTCAAATAATTACTTCTCTTCTTCCAACGGTGCAAACTCAATGACTGGTTTCTTTGGAGCAACTGTTCCTAGCGGTTCTACTTCTTCGGCTGACTTTCTAGTTGATGTTTCTGACTCTATTGAACTTGGAGAATATAACCTACAATTAGATTTTTCATACTTGGATAAAGACTCATTATTACGTAATGAAATAATTGACTTTTCCGTTATAGTAGATGGTAAAAGTGATATTGAATTATCAATCAAGAATAATGTTCTTACAAGTGGCACAGAAAATGATTTGATATTAGAAATATCAAATATTGGAACTGCACCAGCTTATTCAATTTCCTTATCTGTTTCCTATGGAACTTCCTCTAGCATTCTTGGAACTTCTCTAGACGACAATACTCGAAAATTAGATCATCTGCTTACTGATGAAAAGACGTCCTTCTCTTTCCCAACTTATGTTTCACCAACTGCACAAAAAGGCCTATATCCAATCTCAGTTGTTGTTGAATATCGAACTATCAACGGTTTACAAAAAACCATCTCTCAAGAATTTGGCGTCATAGTTAAAGACTGGTCATCTCCATTTTCAATAAATATTCCTGATAATGTTCTCCAATCCGGACGAATAACTACTCCATTGATTAATCTTCAAAATACTGGCGATGACGATGTTACTGACATCTCAATTGATTTACAATTTTCTACAGTTCAATCTTCTGTCCTTCCTATATTTCTTAATTCAGGAAGCAATACTTGGAAATTCAACAAACTAAATTCTGGCGACTCTCTTACTCTTGACCCTGAAATTTTCGCATCACTCAGTGCCGCTGATACATCCAGCGTCGTTCAAGTTCACATATCTTATATCGATTCACATGGCTTCCCACACGAAGAAATCCGAACTATTGGTTTCACAATTCGAGGCTTAATTGACCTTACATTCAAATCTGTTGAATTTGATCGTGAGGTATTGCCTGCAGGATTTAATGCATCAATTGTTGGTAATCTTCTAAACCAAGGTAATACTGACGCTCAATTTCTTTCAATCTCTATTCTAGATGGCGACGGTTTAATATTAACGACTGAAAGTTCTCAATACATTGGTGAAGTTGATGCAGATAGTTTGATTCCATTTAGTTTAGAATTTACTGTTGACGAAGATGCTAGAGATGGTACTTCTCCTCTAATTCTACAAGTTGTATACGAAGATACATATGGAAATAAATTCTTGCATACTAGTACCCATGAATTCCTAATTGGAGGTTCACTTGCTGATTTACAACCCGTTATTATTGACGAAATCTCTACTACTTCTGCTTTCCTTTCATCACCTATTGCCATTATAGGTGTCGGGGCATTTGTAATTCTAATCACTATCTTTATACTTCGACGTCGTAGTTCTAAACAACCGTTCTAGGTATATTCACATTGTCTTCAGTAATACTAAAAACTGACTCTTTAAGAAAAGTATATTCGGGCGGCGGTTTGGATACTGTTGCTCTAGATAATGTAGACATTAAAATTGATTCTGGTGAATTTATTGCAATTATGGGTCCTTCTGGCAGTGGCAAATCTACTTTGTTGAATCTTATCGGCGCACTTGACTCGCCCACATCTGGCAAAATTCAAATTGACGGCATTGAAACCACTACTCTTAATTCTGCTGGTCTGGCATTGTTAAGAAATAAAAAAATTGGATTCATTTTCCAATCGTTTAATCTAATATCTAGATTTTCTGCTTTAGCAAATGTGGAACTCCCTTTATCTATTCTTGGCGTCGGTGCGACAGAAAGGAAAAAACGCGCCTATGAAATGCTTAAAATGGTTGGTTTAGAGGATCGATGGCAAAATAACCCTAACCAACTTAGTGGCGGACAACAACAAAGAGTTGCCATTGCTCGTGCTCTTTCCGTAAATCCTCCAATTATTCTTGGCGACGAACCTACTGGAAACCTTGATACTAAAACTTCCAAGTCTATAATTGATTTATTATATAATCTTAATCAAGAAGTCGGAAAAACTGTCATTCTTGTCACTCATGATCCTGAAGTCGCTATGCGATGTTCACGTGTAATTACTGTCAAAGATGGTAATATTGACGACCACGATTATGACATTCGTGAGAAAAAAACTATTTCTTGAATCTTGTTATTAATTTAAATACATAATCTTATTTCTATTAATTGTATCAATTGTCTTCCTCCACCACCGTTATCACTACAATTTTGGCTATTAGCCTATTGATTGTTACTGCAAAAATATTTGCCCTAGTTTTTAAAAGAATAAAACTACCTGAAGTAATTGGAGAAATACTTGCAGGTGTAATTTTTGGACCTTTTGCGATTGGCGGTCTTCTTGTTTTAGCAGGCGAACCTCTCTTTTCAGGTCCTGTTAATGAAAATTTCGTTCTTGAAACTTTCTTTGAAATCGGTGGTATGATACTCCTCTTTAGCGCTGGATTAGAATTTACATTTAAACAATTCAGAAAGGCAGGACTTCCTTCATTTGTTATTGGAACTGCTGGCGTAGTTATTCCTTTTATCCTTGGCTATTATGGAAGTATCTTTGTCGGTTTTTCATCTACAGAATCTCTTCTTATCGGTGCAGCTCTTACTGCTACTAGCATTGCGATTACAATAAGAACTCTTGAAGAACTCGACCAACTCAAAAATAAAGAATCTCAAATCATGGTCTACGCTGCAGTGGTAGATGACGTACTTGGTTTAACTCTTCTTGGAGTAGTTCTTGCAATTGCCAGTACGGGTATTATCCCTGAAATTGCTAGTGTCTTATCTACTACTGTATTTACTCTCTCTCTCTGGATCGCTTTATTATTAGGCTCAGTTTATTTCTTACCTAAATTCCTAGATTTCGTAACTAATCTTACTGGAGAACTTAAATTAACTGAGGACTCAGAAAAACACCCTCAATCTCCATCTACAATAGAAACACTTGCGATATTCATAATTCTTGTGTGGGGTGCAATTGCAGTTTACATGGGTCTTTCTCCTATTGTTGGAACATTTGCTGCAGGAATGGCATTAGCAGGTTCTCGATATAAACATCAAATTGAAATATTCATTAGCCATATACGAATTATCTTTGCACCATTATTCTTTGCATATGTTGGCGCACAAATTAATCTTGCAGAAATTCTTGGAATTGATCTATTTGCATTTGGCTTAATACTTGCACTTGCAATGATTGGAAAGTTACTCGGTTGTGGTATTCCCGGTTATATCTTCTTACGTAACAGAATTCAAGCTCAGCGTATAGGTATTGGAATGGCATCTCGTGGAGAAGTAGGAATTGTCATTGCCGGAATAGGTTATGCATCCGGATTAATTGACAGTTATTCTTATGCAGTTCTTATGGCAGTAATAATGGTTACTACTGTTGTTAGCCCAATTCTGTTGAGACTTACTAGCGATTCAAACGAACCTTCTTCTCCGGAATTAAAAAAGCCCAATTCTGTTGAGACATAATAGTAATTCAAAATAAAATTCTTATATTCTTAATGTTGTTTTAAATCTTAATGAATAATTCTGTGGAATGTGATGCTGTATTAACGCTAGAAGATGGTAGTAAATTTCATGGAACCGGTTTCGGTAAACCTTCTACAGTTGTTGGCGAAGTAGTATTTACAACAGGTATGGTTGGCTATACTGAATCTTTGACTGACCCTTCATTTGGCGGTCAACTTTTATCATTTACTTATCCTTTGATTGGAAATTATGGCGTTCCTGATTATGCTAACTGTGATGAATATTCTCTACCTGCACATTTCGAATCTTCTAAGATCCAACCTAGTGGAGTTATTGTCAACGAATTATGTACTACTCCAAACCATTGGAGTTCTACAAAAACATTTGACGAATGGCTTAAATCAGAAGCAATAACTGGAATTTCTAATATTGATACTAGAAGTCTTACCCTGAAAATCAGAGAATCCGGTGTCATGATGGGTGCTATTAGTTATGATCCCAATAATTCAAGTAATCCTGATTCTATTCTAAGTAATGCAAAGTCCTATGAAACTTTCGAATTCTTTAAAAATGTAAGTACTAAGTCTCCTAAAACCTATGGGAATAGCGATGATAAAATTGTAATTCTAGATTTCGGAGTAAAAAATGGCATCATAAGGAATGTATTAAAGCGAAATTATTCTGCTATAGTCGTTCCATATAATTACACTCTTGATCAGATTATGGAATACAATCCTAAAGGTGTAATTGTTAGTAATGGACCTGGCGATCCTCAACGTTGCACCGACTATCTTGACACAATTAAACAAATTTGTAACTCTCCAATTCCTACTTTGGGAATATGTTTAGGCCATCAATTAATTTCACTTTCACTTGGTGCATCAACTTACAAATTGCAATATGGACATCGAGGTCAAAATAAATCTTGTCATGATTTGGTTAGCGACAGGAGCTATGTAACTAGTCAAAATCATGGTTATGCTGTTGATATTGATTCTTTGTCTAACACGGAGTTGAAACCTTGGTTTGTTAATCTTGATGATAATTCTTTAGAAGGAGTTATGCATGAAAATAATTCCTGTATTGCAGTGCAATTTCATCCAGAGGCACATCCTGGTCCTTATGATACCTCTTATGTTTTTGACGCATTCTTTAACATGATAACTGGTGATTCAAACTGAGCGATAAAATCAAAAAAATTCTTGTTCTTGGCAGTGGAGCAATAAAGATTGGCGAAGCAGGAGAATTTGACTACTCTGGCAGCCAATGTATTAAAGCTCTCAAAGAAGAAGGAATAGATGCTATTCTGGTTAATCCTAATATTGCTACAATTCAGACTGATTCTCGTATCTGCCCCAAAGTATATTCTGTCCCTGTAATTCCCGAGTTCGTTGCTAAAGTTATTGCTAAGGAAAGACCTGATGCAATTCTCTTGAGTTTTGGTGGCCAAACCGCATTAAATTGTGGAATTCAACTCGACAAACAAGGAATACTGTCAAAGTACAACGTTAAGGTATTGGGTACTAAAATTCGTGGTATTGAAATCACGGAAGATCGAGACCTTTTCAAACAAAAGATGACTGAATCAGGCATTGATACTCCAAAAAGTCGTGCAGTATATTCTCTTGACGAAGCAAAAGAATTAGTCAAAGACCTTGGTTATCCTGTTATGATCCGTGCCGCTTACACATTAGGTGGTAAGGGAGGCGGTGTTGCACATAATGAATACGAACTTGACGAGATTGTTATCAAAGGAATTGCCAATAGTCTTACTAAACAAGTTTTGATTGAAGAATATCTTGGAGAATGGAAACAGATTGAATATGAAATAATGCGTGATGCCAAAGGTAATTGTGTTACTGTTTGTAATATGGAAAATGTCCTTGGAATGAAAGTGCACACCGGTGATAATATTGTTGTAGCCCCATCACAAACCATTACCAATCGAGAATATCATAAACTAAGAGAGATTGCAATTAAAGCCGCTACTGCATGTGAAATCGTCGGTGAATGTAACGTTCAATTTTCCTTAGACCCTAATTCTGAAAATTACAATGTAATTGAAATTAATGCAAGGTTGTCCCGTTCTTCTGCACTTGCATCGAAAGCAACTGGGTACCCTTTAGCATATTTAGCTGCTAAAGTTATATTGGGTAAAACTCTTCCCGAACTTTTCAATCAAGTTACTGGCGTAACTACTGCTTGTTTTGAACCATCTCTTGATTATCTTGTGGTTAAAATGCCCAGATGGGACCTCAAAAAGTTTGAAAATGTGTCAAGAAAAATTGGAACACAAATGAAATCAGTTGGAGAAATTATGTCGATTGGAAGCTCCTTTGAAGAGGCTCTTCAAAAGGCTATTCGTATGGTTGATATCGATAAATTAGGACTATGCGACCCAACTTTCCATACTGATTCTGATCCTGAAACTCTTGAAGATAATCTTGTTCACTTTAGCGATGAAATTCTCTTTCATGTAGTTGAATCTCTACGCTCGAATATGTCCCCTGAAGAAATCTCAAGAATATCTACTATTGACAAATGGTTTGTTGATAAAATCAAGAATGTTGTTGATCTTGAACGTAAATTACTGGAAAATCCTGATTCTAATAACAAATCACTCATTTTTGACGCAAAGAAGAAGGGATTCTCAGATAAACAACTCTCTCTTTACTTTAACAAAGATGAATCTGAAATTCGTAAAATCCGAACCAATTATGGCATTCTTCCTCGAACTAAACAAATTGACACTCTTGCTGCCGAATGGCCTGCACAAACAAATTATTTGTATATAACTTATGATGGTTCTATTGACGACGTTAAACCTTCCAATAAGAAAAAACTCATCGTTCTTGGTGCAGGCACTTATAGAATAGGTAGCTCTGTTGAATTCGATTGGTCTACAATGAATATGGTATGGGCATTGAAGGAACGTGGTTATGATATTATTGTAGTAAATTGTAATCCTGAAACTGTTTCTACTGATTACGACATGAGCGATAGTTTATATTTCGAAGAACTCACTCTTGAAAGAATTCTTGATATTTATGACAAAGAACAACCCGATGGTCTTGTTGCATGCGTTGGAGGACAATCTGCAAATAATCTTGTTAACAAATTATCAAACTATGGCGTTAAATTATTTGGAACTTCTAGTTCGAATATTGACCGCGCTGAAAATCGTGAGAAATTTAGTGCATTATTGGACGAAATTGGTGTTTCCCAACCTTCATGGCAAACATTTACTTCCTTTGATACTGCATATGAATTTGCTAAAGAACAAAAATATCCTCTTCTTGTGAGACCTTCTTATGTTTTAAGCGGTGCTGCAATGAGAGTGATTTGGACTGATGATAATCTTAAAACTTTTCTTGAAGATGCAGCTAAAGTTAATGTTGATTATCCGGTTGTTGTAAGTAAATTCATTCAAGACGCTCGAGAAATTGAAGTTGACGCTGTATCTGATGGTGATAATGTCTTTATTGGAGCGATTCTTGAACATATAGAAAAAGCAGGCGTACATTCAGGAGATGCAATAATGACTATTCCTCCTAGAACTTTAGATCCTAGTGAAGAAGCCTTGATTATAGATTATACGAATAAGATTGCCAAGCAACTACAAATTAAGGGACCCTTTAACACACAATTTATCGTTAAAGATGGATCTGTTTCTGTTATTGAGTGTAATCTCCGTGCCTCGCGTTCAATGCCCTTTGTTTCAAAATATAGTGGTGTTAACCTTATGCAACTGTCTGCTTCTGCAATATTGGGACAGACAATTTCTTCTAGTTTTCATAATTATCGCAACATTCAATCTGTCGGTGTAAAAGTTCCTCAGTTTTCTTTTATGCAATTAGATGGTGCAGATCCAAATCTTGGAGTAGAAATGCAATCTACTGGGGAAGTTGCATGTTTTGGAAAAAATTTCTATGATGCTTTTCTTAAATCACTGATTTCTGCTGGTTATAATATACCCCGTAAAAATGGCAGCATCCTTGTAAGTATTGGCGGTACCGAGAAAAAACAAAAACTCTTACCTGTCATCAAAAAATTCTCTAAACTTGGTTTCAAGACTTTTGCTACAGAACATACTGCTGATTTTCTTGATTCTAATAACATTGATTCTATTGCACTTTACAAAATTGGTGAATATGAAAGGAAACCTAATCTGGAAGATTATCTAATTAAACGCGAATTCGATTTAATCATTAATGTCCCAATGATTAAATCTTCTAATACTGCTGATTCAATCATAGAAGATGAATATCTAATACGCAGAAAAGCAGTTGAATTAGGAATTCCCGTAATTACCACAGTCGAACTAGCTGAAGTTTTTGTCGAAGGCCTTGATTGGCTCAATGAAAATACACTTACAATTACGGAAACTGCTAAACATTCCTAATTTAAGTTAAATTTCTCTTTAATAATTGGTATAATCTCTCTTAGGTCCTTTTTATTCACAATCGAATCTGATTTCTCATTAATTAATTCTGTTCCATTAAAAGAGATTCTTAGTCCTGCTAAATCAAATAACTTTATGTCATTGGCTCCATCGACAGTTATTACAATATCTTCTTTTTGCTTCTTCATCATTTCTATTGTATCTTTTATTGGTATTGTTTTGTCTGATCCTACTATTATGTCTACTCCTTGTAATTTCTCCTCATTAAAAATCAATTTATTCGAGAATGCATAGTCTATTTGTAATTCTTCTTTAATTCTGTCAATTAAAATATCTGGACCTCCAGATACAGTTAAAGTCTTAAACCCTAATTTTCGTAATTCATCGAATGTTTCTTTTGCACCCTGCATGATGGGCATGTCATCTGATACTCTTTTACAATCATCATATGACACTCCTTTTAATTCATTGATTCTTTCTATGAGACCTTTTTCCCATTCTATCTCTCCGCTTATTCCTTTCTTAGTTATCTCCCAAATCTCTTCTTCTTTTCCAACGACTTTAGCTAATTCTGGTAAAAATTCACCATCGATTAAAACTCCTTCTGTATCAAATATCGCTAACAATGACTATATCCTCTTGATTAACAATTAATTAAAATTCGTTAACTAATAAACCTGTATAAGATATTATACGTATCTCTTTAATTCTGAATTACTTTCTGCTAATTCTTTTAATATTACAGCACTAGTTTTATCAATTAAACTCATTCCCTTTCCTGAAATAATTCTTCCTTTTAGTTCTTTCTTCTCAATATAACCTGCTGATTCTAGTTGTTGTAGTGGTTTCCTAATTGCCGATTGTCCTGCACTTCTTTGATGTCTTTTTGCGAATTTAATTTTCTTTTTACCGCCATAAAAATCTTGCAAATCTGATAGTCCTATAGGTCCATGTAAGTACACTTTTCTCAGTAACGACGCACACCTTTCATACCACCAATCAATATTTTGCGGAGGTCTTTCTGCATGCGATCCTGTTTTAACAAAATTCGACCATTCAGGAGGCTTTACAATTTCTTCTTCTTTAAGCTTTAACGCTAATGTTTCTATCAACTTGTTTGCTGGTACTTCATTCACGTTTGTCAAATTCAGATTCACAATAATTTATATCCTATATAGGTTTGACTCTAGTTTCTCATCTTTCTATAAGTAAAACCACAATGAAGACATGTGATATTGATTGATTTCCTTATCTTCGAGAGTCTGATTCTTGAATTAAATCCAGGTACGATGAATCTCTTACATTTATGACAAAATAACATTCTTTGTGAAAATCCTGTTTTTATGTTAAATTTTTTAGAAAAATCCCTCGCTTGTTTTGCTTGAATCTCTGCAAGACTATGATTATGTTTTAATGATTTTTCTATCTCAGACGCTAGATAATCCACTCTGTTTTCTGCTATTTGCCGTTTTTTCTTCTTAATATTCAATGAATCTACAAAATCTATTTATCACTACGAATTTTTTATACATTGTGGAACATCTTAATATTGTATTGACTGAATCTGCATTGGAAATTCTCCCAGATGAACTCAAAAAAAATTCTAAATCCTATAATATCGACCATAAGTTTCTTGATAAAAGTTATCATTCTCACCTTATGAAAAATCTTGACAACATCGATAAAAGAGGTCGACCTGATATCGTACATATGAGTTCTCTTTCAATTACCTCGACTCCTTTATATCTAGAAAACCAAATTAAATATTATATACATACAATTTCAGATCATGTAATTGAACTTGATTTCGGCGTACGATTGCCAAAATCTTATCATCGTTTTATTGGATTATTCGAGAAATTATTCCATAACTATCTAAATAACGAGGAATCTGATCCATTAATTAACATATATGAATCCTCATTCTCTGAACTTATGTCTGATATTGATTCTGATCACGTTGTTGGGTTATCTCGGCAAGGTGATTCACTTTCCTCCAATTATTTGTCTGATAAAATAATTAATTCATCTAGTCCGACTTTATTGATTGGTGGATTCTCTCATGGAACCTTCTCCAAAAACGTTCTTACCTGCATAGACGATTTAATATCTCTCGGTAATTTCAATCTCGAATCACATACTGCATGTTCCAGAATTATATATGAAATTGAGAAACATAATCCTAATTTTTCATAAATATTTTTTATCTACTAACATCTCTTAGAATCTAGCGGTTGTCGTCCAGACCTTTAATTAGGGGAAAACTTGGTTAGGACACGGGGTTTCCAACCCCGGAACACGGGTTCAAATCCCGTCGACCGCATTCTATAAAATCAAAATCTATACAAATTGTAAACATTATATTCTATAATATAGAAATTTATTCACTGCCGAGGTAGCTCAGCCTGGGAGAGATTATATAACTCCAGCACTCCGCTGAAGCCGGAGCTGTCGCCGGTTCAAATCCGGCTCTCGGCATTTCTAATTAGTTATATATTATTTTCCTAATTTTATTCTGTGTCTCAAAACATTTTCTCAGATAAAATCGAGCTCCTGGTCTTAGATTTAGATGGAACTGTCTTTGGCAATTCTAGACTTCTGATTGAAGAAATTGAAAATATTCGAAATCTTGTAGATAGTGGCGTTCGTATAGTCATCTCTAGCGGCAGAACTTTACATTATGTTCTTGGCATAACTAGATGTCTCGGACTTGACGATATTGTTATTTGCGAAGAAGGCACGGTTACTTATGATTGCCGTAATCATGAATTGATTTTATTGGGTGAGCAGAAGGACCTTGTCTTACTCAAAAACAATCTTTCTTCTTGGTTGCCTTTCTGTATTATTCCAAAAGAAGCGCATCATGATAAAAATGTCATCATTGCTCTTGACCGTGAACCTCGAATAAACGTGGACGATTTTCTTAACGAAGTATCGGAAGTTCTTTCTGAAAAAAATCTTGATCTAAACCTTACTAGATCTGATGAAATGATTAATCTTATGCCTCCTAACATCACTAAGGGATATGCCTTAGATAAGGTCTTAAAGTCTGAAAAAATTAATACTAATTCTGTTGTTGCTATTGGAGATTCTCTTAATGATCTATCTGTATTTGATGTGGTAAAGTATTCTATCGCTGTTTCCAATTCTCACGACTTAGTAAAAGAGAAATCATTTTACACATCAGATAAAACTAATGGCCATTGCGTTTCAGAAATTATTGACTTTATTCTTTCCAATAATAAAAAATATTAATTATTTTTACAAAAATCATTTTTATTCATCGAGTCATTTTATTATATGTGGAAGTTGAATCTTGGAACTCCGATTGGGGTGAATTAAACGAATCTAATATGAGAAAACGTCTAGAGGAAGAAGGATTTAGTGTGATTACTTATTCTTACAGCCCTGGCACATATTTTTCCGAACATTCACACACTATTGACAAAAAAGATACAGTACTTTCTGGCAAATTCAAAATGACTGCTCTTGGTAAAGAATTCATTCTGGGACCTGGAGATATGTTGCTTGTTCCTGCTGGAACTGTTCATACTGCTGAAGTTATCGGAAATGAACCTGTAATTAGCCTCGACGCAACTAAATATTGATTTAATTAGAACTTTTTTATTCCTACTACAAAACCAATAACAAATGGCACTGCCATTTCTAATTGCAGTAAAACTATTGACCCTAATGAAGTAGCCAAAGTTGCTGCTTGCCCAAAAATATATTCTGCTATATAATTAAAAATTGGTAATGTATCTGCATAACCTGAAGCAGGGATGATAAAAAATATTATGCCAACGAGAACGACAAGAATCTTTGCAACTCGTTTGAAAAGGTATGCCGAGGCGATACCTCCAACTAATGAGTAACCCATAATTGTAATTATTGGTGTAATTTCTACCATTATTTTAATTACGTGATTATTACAGATAAATTTTTGTTAAATGTGACGCCGTGAGCGGGATTTGAACCCGCGATTCCTTGCGGAGACAGGATATTTGCAGAATAGCAATCCTGCGCCTTACCAGGCTAGGCAACCACGGCATAAGAAATGTCGGCATTGCCATTATTAACGTTTAAAAAAATTGAAAAAAATATATAAATTAATTAGAATTTTCCTGTTCTGAAAACTCTTATTCCTGCTATTCCAATCCATAGACCAAGAATTACTGCTTCTATAAATTCAGGAATCGCCACTCCTTCGGGATAAATGCTACCTATTGGCGTTCCCAATATTCCAAGAACTGCACCTCCAATTACTACTAATGAAACTATTCCCGATCCAATCGAAAATATCGCAAAATTCCTATCCTTTGAACGTCTTTCTATTCCAATCATGATTAATCCGATTGGCGTAAAGATAAAGTAAATTATTGCTACAATTTGATGAATCGTACCAGAAATATTATATGGAAATACTCCCACTAATGCCAGATTCATTCCACCGATAAATATTAGCGAATATGCTATTTTACTCATTAAATTATTTGGAATAGTTTTTCTGGTATAAAGAACGAAAATTGCTATTAAAAGTCCTGCTACAATCATGCCTCCATTAAATGTCCATACTGCAATCTGTGTGTCACCTTCTTGTGCAAATTGTGAGATGAGTCTTCCTTCTTGTGCAACACCCAAGTCACTTAGCGCATGTATTGGCCACTCAAACCAAGGCGAGAAATAAATAGAAACTAATACTGCTAAAAGTCCGATTATTGGACTAGCTATTCCTATTAATCCAAATTTACTTCCTTTGATATTTTCCGCCATCGTTATAATCTATATACACATAAAGACGTTTAAGATTAATGGCAACAGCGCCACTGGGATTCATATAAGTCCCAAGCCCTTTTCCAATCTTACAAAGTCATTCACGTAGACGTGAAAGCGCAACCACCCTACTATACGGATGCTCCCTCCCGGACCTGTCCGGTTTCAGTAGTTGAAGAATTACTATTTCCTTCGAAATAGCTATCTCTTGTGACCACCAATCACGGCGTGACTTCATTCAAGCAAGATGGCAGGTACCTGAAAATTATACTTTAACCAGTGGTTACTGGTGCTGCGTATAGCCGGTTTCAGCAAGGAGGACGGCTATCCCCCCAACCCTACCTGTTGCCAATATGGTAATTATTTTCATAATATATAGATGACTTGTTATTTTTACACTTGATTACTTCTTTGACGTGCATAAATTGTAATAATCAATACAAAAAATACCGACGCAATAGTAAATACGATTTCATTTTCTGTTCTTGAGTAATCATCTTGCAACTCATTTACAAAGAATACATTATTTGGAACATCTTCTATTCTTGTATTCCTTTCGATTACATCTGATAATCTAGTATTGTCTATATCATCAACAATATCTTTCAAGTCGGGATCATTCAAATAGAATAAACGATCTCCGTCTCTTATCCTTTCAAATTGTTCTTTAATTATATGGTATCCAGTTTCTCCAAGCGTCGAATCCTCTACATGTTCTTCTGCTAATATTCCAATAATTGGATCTAATTCGTTAACATTTCTATAAGTCTGACTCAATCGTCTGATTACTTCTTGATCTGAACTTATTTCATCAAATTCGGTTACGGACATTAGACCAATCTCTTCTCGTATTGAATTATAGTCTGGTATTCCGTGGTCTCTCGCTCTTATGATGTCTAATACACATAGATCTAAACCTCCTCTTCCAGGCTCTTCAAATAAAAAGTTCCTAATGCTGTCGTGATAATATATGTCACTCGCTTGTTGCTTTGTTACAAATATTCCTTTTATTATGGAATCAATTCCATGTTTCTGAATAATTGACGGATTGAAAAAACCCTCATGCATTGGAATAGTTTGTTCTACATCTGTTTCATTTACTAGAACGAATTGTTCCCCTATTTGACTATGTCCAATTCTAAACGCTACTACAGAAAACAAATGCGAGATTTGTGGGTTCACCGATTCATCATAAGCGACATACGGTTCCAATTCAATTCCTAATGACGGTATGAATTCATTATATGTTATTGACTGGATTATTGCAGTGTTTATTTTTCTTGCCATCTGAAATATCTCCTCATCACTGAATTCAGGATTATCATTCAATATTTCTTCAGCAATACGATTATGTTCTCTTACAAATAACGTATTTACTGCAGTCAATGCAATATTCTCATTTGCTCTTATATCTCCTGAAAAGAAAGCTAATCCTCTTACTCGTTGTTCTTCTATTGAATTTGCAGGAGCTAGCCTCAATAAATCTCCTTTCTCATGTTCTGTTGTAATTAATTTCCCTCCTTCAAACGTTCTTAATTCGTTTGCACGTTGTTCTGACGTTCCATATACTACACTGCCGTCTAACCACGGAGTAACGGTGTTTATTTGTTCGCGATTATTCTCTCTTGATAATCCTGTTCTTACGTCATATAAACTTCGAAATACCGACATCATCGTTTGATTTTCTCGATAATGAGGGTCATTTTCTGGCGCAATAATTTGAATTCTTTCCAAATCCTGTAACCTTGTATCAAAAACTGCAGTAGGAGTGAAATCTAGGTCATGAGAAATGAATTGACCCCATACCCAATTCATATCTGATAAATTCCTCTCATCGATAATATTTGAACCTAATTGCTGATCACATACTGTATTACTGATAACTCTGGCATTAGGACTTTCTAAATTGGATAATTCTGATATTTCATCTGAATAAGCTTGATTCACTAATCTTCGAAGAGTTAAATTTGCT
>CAZKFJ010000005.1:0-47357 GCA_964552125.1 uncultured Nitrosopumilales archaeon
GGAATGATAGAACTAAACAAAGATAAGTCGGTAGCTGAATGGAAAGAGAAACCCTCAATTAAAGGAATGATAAATACGGGATGTTTTATTATGGATTATAAATTTCTAAAATACATACCTAAGAATAAAGTATACGAGATGGATCAGGCATTTAAGAGAATTCAAAAAGACGGAAACGAAATATTCGGATTTCCAGTGAAAGGAGATATAGTTGACTTGGGAGATAAGATGGAATATGAAAAGATTTTCAAAGAATACAATATAAGTGGAAAGAAATGAGCAAGAATTTACTAGTAATTGAAGATAAAACAATTGAAAATCTTGAACCAATTACTTCAACCAGAACATCCTTAGAATTACAATTCGGGGCATTGAGATATTATGATCAATTAAAAAACGACATAAAATTTGACAGTATATCGTTATTTGGAAGAAAGCATTTGATGCAATTAACGAAGAATAATATCAAGGGCATAGATGTTGAGAAGTTGAATTATGAAGGAGATATTTTAGTAATAAATTCACAGATTAACCCAAATAATGACAAAATTCAGAAATTAATGAGGAATAAGGAGAAATTTATTGCAAAAACAGGCAATCAACTAGTTTGTGCACGTATTCAATCATCGATAATTAAAGATATGAATACTAATGATTCATACAAATTCATTAAAGAAATAGCAGGTCTTAAGAAATATTCAAACAAACAATTAGAAAAAAATTCTATAATAAATTTCCCGTGGGAATATATCAGAGAATCGGGAAAAGCTATTAAAAATCAATATAAACAGTTTAATAAAAAAAATAAAAGTATAAAATCATATTCAGATAATAAACAAATTTATGTATCAAGAAAGGCAACAATTATAGAAAAAAATAAAACTTATTTAGATTCTAGTGAAGGGCCAGTAATTATTGATGATGGTGCGGTAATTGAACCATTTACTTACATTAAAGGTCCAGCATATATTGGAAAAGAAACAAAAATAAATGGTGCAAGAATATATCAAAATACAGTAATTGGAAAGAATTGTAACATTGGAGGAGAGGTTCAAAAATCAATAATTTTGGAATATACAAATAAATCACATGAAGGATATATTGGACATTCGATAATTGGGTCTTGGGTAAATATTGGTGCGCGCACAACAAATTCAGATTTGAAAAATACGTATGGAAAGATTAAAGTCAACATAGGAAATAAAAGAATACAAAGTAATGA
Organism: uncultured Nitrosopumilales archaeon; assembly: GCA_964552125.1. GTDB lineage: Archaea > Thermoproteota > Nitrososphaeria > Nitrososphaerales > UBA57 > UBA57. Next base: position 1,223 of record CAZKFJ010000005.1, read on the forward strand.
AATAAAATTTGGGTGTATGATGGGCGATAATTCAAAAACTTCAATAGGATCATTAGTATTAACGGGGGTAAAAATCGGAGTTTGTGGTCAACTACTCGGAATGGCTATAGAAGATATACCGGCATTTACATTTTATAGTAATTATAAGAAAAAGAGTTTAGTCGAATACAATATAAATAAAGCGATTAGAACGCAAGCTAGAATGATGAAAAGGAGGGATATTAATCAAAATAACTTTGATAGAAAGTTATTACGAGAAATATATAATAATACCATTGAACAGAGAAAGAAGAAGAGAGTAAAAGTAGGTAATATAAAAATTTGACATATAATGAAAGACTGAATGAAGACAGAATAAATAAAATTGATAAATCAGGATTATTTGGGCAGTATGAAAAATGGCCCGCATATGCAAAAGAAGCGATAAATATTATGCCAAATGTCCCCCAGAAACGGGATATCAAGAATATTATATTCATAGGAATGGGAGGTTCAGCTACATCGGGAGATATAATTCAGAACTGGTTGAGGGATGAATTGTCAGTTCCATTTGAGGTGTTAAAAGATTATAAATTACCAGGATATGTCGACAGTAAAACTCTTGTAATTGGAGCGTCGATTTCTGGAGAAACGCGTGAAACAATATCAGCATGTATAGAAGCAAAAACTAAAAAAGATGCATCGGTTGTATCAATTTCAGCAGGAGGAGCTTTAATGAATATTAGTAAAAAATACAACATACCTCATACAAAAGTAGAACTAGCATTAACGCCAAGAGCAAGTTTATTGTATGCATTACTTCCCGCCATTAATTTATTATCAGAACTAGAAATAATAAAATCTACGAAAGAAGAATTTGCAGATATGATGAATCTTCTAAATATGAGAAACAATCAAATAAAAAAGGACATACCATTTCAGGATAATGTTGCAAAACAAATAGCAAGCGACATATTAGAATTGGCAACGCCACCGACAATATATTCTGGACAAACATTGTCCGCACCGGGATATAGATTTAAAGCATCATTAAATGAAAATTCGAAAATTCGAGCACAACACATACTCTTACCAGAACTTTGTCATAATGAAATACAATCATGGGGGAAGAATCGCGATAATAAGATTACATCAATTTTCTTAAGAGATGATGATGAGAGTTTAGAACAAAGAGAAAGGTTCGAATCATTAAGTCAAATATTGATTAAAATGGATATCAAACCATTAGAAATATATACAGAAGGAAAAACAAAACTTGGAAGAATAATTGATTTAATATATTTGCTAGATTATGTATCTCTTTATCTAGCAATATTGAAGGACATAGATCCAACGCCTACTCCAAATATTGATGAGATAAAAAAATTATTAAAGAATCGTTTTAAGGAAATTAATTAAACTACGCCAACAAGGCTTGCCAATTCTCTTCTTGAATATTTACCTAAAATTTCAGCGCTTTTTTCAGGAGCAAGTGGATTAGCAGATAGTCCGTATCCAGCATCAAAACAGGTATCATAGGATAATTGTGGAATTATTTCAATATGCCAATGGATTTCAGAGTCAATTTCATTCAAGGAATTATGAAATGCAATATTATAAGAAGGACTATTAAGAACATTATCCAAACCACCTAAAGTAGAACGCAATATCTGTGCAAGATCTTCAATCTCATTATCGTCAATCAATGTAAATGAATATTGATGAGATTTAGGATATATCCAAAATTCAAATGGATGTGAAGAATTCCATGGGCAGAAAGCAAGGAAACTTACTGTAGAAAGAATTTGTCGAGGTCCTCCGGTTTCAAAATTAATAATTCGGCAAATAGGACATATTCCTAAATCAAAAATTGATTTTTTAGAGAGTTCAATTTCTTTTTTTAGAGAAGGAGAAATGATAGGCAAGTTGACCAATTCAAATCCATTATGAACAGGGTTACCGTCGGATAACAGGCCCGAATTGGCGTAAATTTGAATATTTTTAAGATTATCAGAGAGCATTTGTTTATTAATATTTTGAACTTCGAGTAACAGCTTATGTAAACGAGATACAGAAAGTTTACTTAATGGTTGATGTGAAGAATCTGCAACAAAGTGATTTTTCATTGTATTTTGGTCAAGAGAGATATCATCAGCATTAGAACCTGCATAGTTTTCAAGCTTAACAGTTATTTCAGAAGATAAGGTTATTATCTCATCGGGTTTAGAATTTGATTTACATAATAAACATTTTTTTTCAGAATTATCAGCAATTATTGGATATGGGTTAAAATCAGAATTTGAATTGATAAATGCATATTCCTCAAGAAAATAGTCCTTACGAAGTTGCTTCAAATATAAAAATAATTGATATATTGGCATTTATAGGTATTTAATTAACAATATATTTATACTGGCAATTAATTTCAAGATACTATGACATGGTTTTTTGTTAGACATGGGCAATCCACTTACAATCTGGAGAACAGGTTCACAGGATGGCACAATCCATCATTGTCCGAATTAGGGCAGAAACAAGCAACTGAAACTGCGAAAAAATTATCGGAATACAGTATAGATGTGATTTATACGAGCGATTTGTCGAGAGCAAAAGAAACCGCAGAGATTATTATTAAAAATCACCCCAATGCGCCAAAGAATATCATAGCGAACAAATTATTAAATGAAAGAAATTATGGAGAATGGGCAGGTAAGAATAAAGAAGAAGTCAAAGGAGAGATAGGAGGGGATAGCTTTCTTAAAGTTAGAAGAGGATGGGATTCGCCACCAGAGAACGGTGAATCGTTAAAAGATACAGCCGACCGAGTAGAAAAATGGGTAAATGAATTAAGAGAAAAACACAGTAACAATGAAAATGTACTAATCGTTTCTCATGGAAATACAATTAGAGCAATATCAGTGATATTAGAGATTAATACAAAAGAGAATGTTCATGAGTTTGAATTACAAACTGGTGAAATATTCATTGTTTAGATGAGAGATTTCCGCCCTCGGAATTGAATAAATCTTCAATTTTTTCAGATTCCCGTATTACAAGAACGCTATGGTCAGTTCTTCGTAAAAGAATAGCAGGTTTAGTTTGACAGTGAAAAGGCATATTAAATACAATAGAATATGCTCCGACATTTCTGAATACTACAAGATCATTGATAGTTGCGCATGGATATTTCTTTCCAGGTGGTAAATGGAAAGTGTCAAGAGTATCACATAAACGGCCGCCAATTTTTATATTTTCGTAGTTAGTTTGTTTAGATTGAGTGATTATATCAATTGGATATTCTTGTTTCATTAATGCGGAATCAAGAAGTAAGTTATAGCCTGCATCAATAATATGGAATTTGCAGTCAGGGTATGATTTGGAATTAACAATACGAGAAATCAGAATAGATGATTCTGCGGATAAATATCTACCACTTTCGACAATAAGAGTAGGTGAAATATCATGTAACTGGATGAAATCATTTAATTTATCGGAAATGAGTTTTCCAATATATTCAGGAGAAGGAACAGGTTTTGTATATTCGACGGGAGTTCCACCACCAATATCAATCATAGGCAGTGTAAAATCATCAATTGAAAATTTTAATTTTTCAATTAGAGAGGAAAGTAGATCTAGAGTTTTTATAAAACACGATGGGTCATTAATCTGTGAACCTAGGTGAAAATGAATTCCATGAAATTCCAATAGATCAGTATCGAAGATTTTATTTATTATATAGAATGCGTCATCGTTCGATGAATTATTAATTGGGACGCCAAATTTACCCATGTCAATGGAAGCACTGATGTCAGCGTTTACGTCGATTTCTGGGTTGATTCTTACTAAAACTTTAGGAAACTTTTGTGATGATTTAGATGCAGAAATTAAATTAACTAGTCCATGATATGAACCAATTACAAACTTAGAGATTCCAGATTGTAAGGCAGAATAATATTCGCTTTCTTCTTCAGTTACACTAGTATAAAGAACATTATCAATATTACCGTGACGTTGTTTAAAGAAATACAATTCTCCCAATGATGTTAGATCAAATAAGATGCTTTCTTTATTCAAGATTTCGGTTATTGAAGGATTAAAATTTGATTTAAGAGAATATGCAATAGAAGTCTTTCCATTATAATTATTAAATGAATTCTCCAGAGTGGAGAGATTATTAAGAATAATTTGTTCGTCTACAACATATAATGGAGTACCAAATTCAGATACAATATTATTAATTTCTTCTTTAGTGATAGAAGAGGATCTTTTACGAATATCTATATTTTGAAGGGATGGTTTTGACAATTTTTACTATGAGGTACCTATGATAATCTCGATTGTTGAGACATTTCTTTTATTATCGTCTTCGCCAAGTATGTCCGTATCAATTGCGATACTTTTGGTCGAATATTTTCCTTTCCCAAGTCTTTCAGTTATAATTTGTGCAACGTCAACAGCGCGAGAAATTACCATGCCTCTGCCTTTAATGACAATCTCTCCAGTCTGTCCAAGTTGTATAAGACCAGACATAGCATAACTCATAACTGGTTTTTTTCCAACATAAATATTATTTGTAGGACTAGTACTAGGAGTATTTTCTGATACCGGAGTATCAGAATGGGGGGCGTTATTAGAAACAGCCATATCGTTTGAATTATTATCAATTGAATTAGATTCGGATTCAGACATTTTTGTATTTTTTTTAACATAAAATTATTATTTAAACATAATGCTCGAAATCGATTTAATGCATAAAATTATCTTAAAAGTGGGCAGATTGAATTTATATACAATACGACTGTATCGTGAATGTGAGATAATTGACAAAAGCATACGTATTAATTAATACAGATCCCGATGTGGAAGAAGAGTTTATTCAAGAGGTGACAAAGATGGAAGGAGTAGCAGAAGTAGCATCAGTATATGGCAGATATGATTTTGTAGTTATTATCGAATCTGATACAATGGAGAAGGTCAAGGACATAATCACATGGAAAATAAGAAGAATTAGAAGTGTGAAGTCAACCATAACTCTAATTGGAGTTTAGAAGCCTAATCAGACCAAACTAGATAGCGGGATATTCTGAGAAGTGCCATCGGGATAAGCTCTTCGAATAGTCAGAGGCATAACTGTATTATCTAATTCATAAGTAGCTAGCATTATAGGATCATGGATATCTTTTGAAACTTTTACAAAAGTAGGAGCGCCGAGAGACAATTGTAGTGCTCTAGACCCAATAATTTTTGCCCGTTCAAATCGAGTTAGATTTTTGGGGCCAATTTCAACCTTAAATTCTTGTTTTGTCATTTTTTTTCCTTGTTTATAATAATAAAAGTAGATGCTATCTTACCGTTATTTCATATCATGTTACAATTTATATCCACATAAACTTTTCTATTATCTATAATGAGTTCATTATCTAAAATTTCAATTAAAATCACGATTGGAAATGCAACATTAGGAGGGGAAATATCAAAACATTTAGCGCCTTCAATTGTAAATCAGATAATAGAGAAAAAAAGGTTAAGCGGTCCAATAATTAAAGTTAAAGATTTGATGATATATAGTCCCGTTGGTATTATTGCAGGCCTTCATAAACCCAAAAAATCATTCAAAAAAGAAGACATTGGATTTTTAGCATCGAGTGGAGCTATTGTTTTATTTAAAAAAGATCAACTAGTCACGAATAAAATGACGGTAATAGGAAATATAAATAGTGAAATTGAGGAATTGGATGAAATCAAACCTGGAGAGGTATTGATTTTTGAAGTATTGAATGAAGAGTGAGATAATTGGATATAAAACAAAAGATTAGATATATAGATTTAATTTCAATGGTAATTTCTTTAATACTGATTTCAGGAATGTTGTACATTCTAGTAGATTCAGAATTTCAGATATTTATGAATGTAAGATTAATTGTATTTGCAATAATATTTTCAGTAATAGGTCTTTTTTTGAGTAGAAAAAGAACAGAATTATTCGATGAAACATTATAAAAATTATTTAATGAATAGAGAGTTAAGTATAGAAAGGCCAGCAAGAATGGCTTCTTCGCTTCTTATCGTTTCAACTCCCTGATTAGGAAATAGATTAATCAGAATTAAATTAGATTTATCAATTTTTTCACGAGATAAAATAGACATCAAGCCAGTTTTAGGAGAGCCAAAAACAACTAGAATGCTTGAATCAGAGTTTTTATCAAGTTGTGCAGATATTAAAGTAGAAGTTGAATTAAGTTCAGATCCAAACTTTGACGTAATAATTTTAACGTCGTAAGAATTTGAATTTATGACTTCTTTCAAAGAATTATTATAAAGAATATCATAACCCCAATAACGACTAGGATTGGTTTTTTCTAATAGAAAGTATTTTCCTTTAAATGAATCAGAAACAATTTTTACAGTAACAATGTCGCCAACAGGAATGCGATCTTTTATAACCCCATATTTGTTAAAACCAATATCAATAATAGACATATTCAATTTTTTATCGAATTTAATGCAAAGACCGTCACGAATATCAACAATATTGCGGTCATATTGTCTATTTACTGTATGAGACGGTATACGAAGAGGAGGAAGAGTGCCAGCAAGTTTCAATTCGTTTTTTATAGGAAAGATGTTTTTTCTTAGATATTGAGGAGTAACCAAATATTCGAGCAATAATAAGATAAGATCTGTATCAGAAATTCCTTTATTTTTGTATACATGGATTTTAGTAACTTTAAAGATTGAAGCTGCTCTGGCAATAACGCCAATTTTATTTGTTTTATCGGATAAAGATTGGCAATCTTCTAGTATATTTGATGGAATAGCTATAGCTAAGTCTCTCAAGAGAGTCATTATTCCTTAGAGGGATTATCTGAATAATATTTTATAATTTTTTGAGCAATAACTATGGATGCGTCTTTTTGCGCTTCTATAATTTGAGCGCCAATATGAGGAGTTGCGATTAAGTTTTTCAATTTAATTAATTCAGAGTTTGTAGGAGGTTCAGTTTCAAAAACATCTAAAGCTGCACCAGCGATTTGATTGTTAGTAAGTGCATCAAATAAATCAGATTCAACAATCAATTTACCTCGGGCAGTATTAATAATAAATGCGGTATTTTTCATCAGTTCGAATTGGTTTTTCCCAATCATGTTAATTGTTTCAGGTGTAGCAGGTAAATGTAGGCTGATAAAATCAGAAGTAGACAATAATTCGTCAAATTCGACTTGAGTAACGTTATGTTTTTTCAAGTATTCAGGATCAACAACTTCTTTTTCAAAACCAATGACTTTCATTTCAAGAGCGGATGCAAGAATGCCAGTTCGTCGGCCAATACGCCCAAGACCAATAACACCAAATGTTTTACCGCGTAATTCACTACCAAGAAGAGAATTTTTCAACCATTCGCCGTTCTTCAAGGCGCGGTCAGCTAAAGGAATAGAACGAGAAAGGCTAACTGCAAGAGAAATAGTCAATTCGGCAACTGCATTGGTAGAAGCCTCGACTGAATTATATACAGGAATATTACGATTATTTGCAACGGAAGTATCAATATTATCTAGGCCAGTCCCGGGTCTACAAATTATTTGAAGGTTTTTTCCATTATTAATTACAGACTCAGTAATTTTAGTTCGACTACGAACAACTACAACGTGAACATCCTTAATTTCTTCAAGTAGTTCGTCAGGAGTGATTGACGTTCTTTCCAAAATATTAAACCCAGATTCGGCCAGTAAATTGATGCCTTCGGGTTCTATTTTATCACAAATAAGAATTTTTGTATCTGAATTCAATTAAGTAAACGTTATTGTCTAATTACTGCATTTAAACCTTATTTTATCATTTGTTTTATATTAGATATTTTCTATTATATACCAAGAATGAGTGAAGATAAAGAATTAGAAATTCTGAAACAAAAAAAGATAAAGGAATTAATGGAAAGAATTGAGAATAAGAATAAGCAAGTCAATCCAAAGAATATTCTAATATCAAGATTAGTTGATAGAGGCGATGAAGTATTAAGGATTGCCGAGACATATTATCCAAAAGAGACAGAACGGATAGTAAATCAATTAATAGAAATGATAAAGAATGGTAAAATAAATAATTCTATATCGGGAGGGGAATTATTAGCAGTATTTAGAAATGCAGGATTAAGAATTACAGTGCCCACTTCAATATCAGTTTCAAAAGATGGAAAAATGACTTCCCTGTCAGATAAATTAAAAGGTAAAAAAGAATAGGATTTATTCTTCAACAATTGTTACTTTTGGGTCTTTTGAGTCTTTGGATTTATCTATAGATTGTACAACAGTGTATTCAGAACTAAGAAGCTTGTTTAATACATCATCTGAAATATCAAAATCAGATGCAAATTCATTAAGGTATGGAGTCAATAACTCAAGATCAGAAGAATTGAGTTTTCGATATTCTATATCTAAATTAACACTATACTTGCTAGAAAATAGTTTCTTTACTGAATTGAATGCATCGTCAGAAAGTTCTGATTTTAAGAAATTAAGATTTATGTCAGAAGCAGATGAGAGTTTCTTGAATAAATCATTGTCAATAACGCCTTTATAATTAAGATAGGACAAATAATTAATAATATCTTCTTTAGGAGGTTTTAGTCCAATAGAATCAGCGTTTACTTTTCCTCTTACATATATCAAACCGCGCAACATTCCAGTAGCAAGGAAATTACCAACCAATTGTTCTGGTTCGGCAGAATCAAGAGAATCAATTCCAAGAACCAATGCAAGACCGCCAGCCATATATTCACCGAAATAATCGTCTGCACGATTTCCTACAATAACAACAGGACGGCTTTCTTCGTATTCACGCATTAGAATAAATGCACGATTTCCAACATTGCCGCGAATGAATATTTTACCACCTTGAAGTGCATAGCCAATTACATCACGAGTATTACCGTGAATTGTAATTTTTCCTTCATACATAGTATCAGCTACATTATCTTCAGCGCTTCCATATACGTTGATGTTAGTGCCTTTATTGAAATTAGCTAGGCAGTTTCCTGGTGTTCCATAGATGTTTAATTCAGTATCTTTTGGAAGATTAACGCCAAGGTATCTTTGACCACGTACATTCATTAGATTAACTTGTTTTGGTCCATCACTTAGAACGGACTTGATGTTAGTATTCAATTCATATGACGATAGGCCGTTTGAATCAATGATATTCTGAGAGATGTCATGGGAATTCTCGATTTGTACCAGGTCAGAACTAATTGAATCAATTGTATCAGAATCACGTCCAGATTCAATAATACCTTTATTCATTGATGCAAGAACAAATCTTCCAGGTTGTGGAGTCCAAATATTTGCCTTAGGAGATAACATTCTAATTTGACATTCTTCACTAGCCATGTAAATATAGTCGTCGTCTTCGCCAATTACCACAGGACGGAATTTAGAACGATCGATTACAGCAAGAAGGTATACGTCATTTCCATCGGAATATCCGATAAAAATAGTAAATGGTCCGTCTAATTCAGCACCGCGATAACGATATAGTAAATCGCGAATGTATTTTGTTTTATCACTACCCAATCTATAAAGAAATCTATCATATGGATTAGAAAGAATTAAGCCAACATCATTCATTGATAAATTTTCAATACGAGATAGATAATCTACAATAAATGCAACAACTTCACTATCAGTGCCTACAAGATTTGTCACTCCGCGGTAATTAAGAAAATTAATATTTGAACCAAAAGAACTGATATCACCGTTATGTACAATGGCAGCATTTACATTAGAAAATGGGTGGCACCAGATTGCAGAAGAACCAGGTGAATTAGTAGGTTGTCGAGTATGAGCAATCCATAAATCAGCAACAGCGTCAGATTTTATAAGACCTGTAGAAGAAGCTACATCAGAAGGATATCCTATATCTTTATAGACGTTAACGTAATTTCCCGAAGAGTAAATTCGAGCACGATAATTAGGAATAGAAAATTTATAGTTAATTTCATTAACTACTTGAGCTAATTTTTCTGAATCGTCGGTACTGATAGTTAAGGATATGTCAAGTGACAGTTCAGAAGCCGCAACTGTTTGCGATTTAATGTCTCTAATAGTAAAACCATGATCAATTAAAATGGTCTTTATTTCATCAAAGGTATTCTCATTTTCTACAAATATACTCAATAAGAAATCTTTATTAGAATTTTCAAGGTTAAATGATGCAAAGCCCGCACCAAATTTACTACCGCGAAATCTAACGCATTCAATACCATCAACAGCAATTTGATTAGGGATTTTAGAAGAGTGTTTTTTCTTTAAAACTGCAAATACTCCACAATCATCTTTACTAACTATTTTTGAGTTAATCAAGGAGCTCCACCTGCTTTAATGCCAAGTCGTTTTCGAATTAAGGGATCTAAATCAACAGTGCGGAATAATTCTCGATTGCCCAATAATGAATTTTGAACAGAACTAATTCCTGCAGCTCCCGCTAATAATTTAATTTCTTTTTGCATAGCCAAGATAGTATATTCAAGTTTTTCTCTAGTTTTATCTTGATCAAAATTAGATTCATTGCTATCATTACGAAACTTCTTTGGATCGTAGTTGATTGATAATAAAGCAGCTTTACTAATTCCAACTGCATCAGCTCCTAATCCAACTAGTTTGAATATATCAGCTGCCATACGAACGCGGCTTCCTTCAACCAATAAATTAATTTCATTTCTAGCAATCGTAGTATTTATTCGTGTATTCCGTAAAATATTATCTACTTCAGAAGTGCAGATTGCAAGATCTATTGTATCTTGATTATTCTCAAAGTCCCAATCAATGATAATTCCGGTAATCTTTTGTTCTATTACTGATGGAATTAATTTAATAGTTTCTTCGTTAGATGGAAATCTCACCATGATATGAATGTTATTTTTAGACAATTTTTCAATTTGTTCGATTTCATTATAATCAATAGTTATGCATTTTATTCCAGAGTTATTTTTGTTTAAGAATTCAGAATGAGGAATTAAAAGAGATGAATTCATGGATTCATTGGCATCATCGAGTAGTTTACTCGAATTAAATAACAACCCCATGGATGACGCTACTTCATAAAAGATTTTTTCTATAGAACCTCCGTCCGTAAGTCGGCCTAGATAGATAGGGTTAGACAGTCTAATATCTCCATGCGCCAGATATGTTGAAGTTTCAATTTCTTCTCTATAAGGATCAATACTAGGACGAGTGACTTGCGCACCGTCAGAACGAATCCAGTCACATACAGAACGCGCTTGATCAACAAAGGGTGCAGAAATTGTGCCCATACTAGTAATTACAGCCTCACCTGGATTTCTTCCTGCACTGCCAGAGAGTTCACGAAGTTCGCCTTGAAGAATTGGAGTCCAGTATTCATCATCAGGCACTTGTTTTTGAATGGGTTGAGGACCAACTAATGATTTAGATGAGTGATCGAGTTCTACTCCTAAAATATTTGCTGTTTCTTCATGCATGTTATAACCCCGAAGTAAATCTCGTCTTCCAACTAGTTCAGATGCAGAATTAAGATTCAATTCTTGTAAAATCCATTTAAATTCTTCAATCCAACCAAGTATCATTTGAGAAGTCCATTCAACTGACTTATCGAGTGAAAGAACTTTCGTAGGATCGTCTACGAGTTTGTTTGTAAGAAGGGCAGGGCAGAAACCAATATGACATTTATGAACCATAAGACATCCTAAACCAACCAATGTAGCAGTTCCAGTACTAACACAATCAGCACCTAACGCTAATATTTTAGCAGTATCTTCGGCATTACTAACAGCACCTGCAGCAATAACAGAAAAGCCCTTACGTAGGTTTTGTTGAGTTAAGATACGGTCCACCCAAGAAACAACTAGATCTATAGGAAGGCCTACATGATCACGAATTACAGAAGGAGCGGCACCAGTACCTGCACCAGAACCGTCAATAATAATTCCGTCTGCACCCATTGCGGCCACGCCAGATGCAATATATGGAGTGTAGTTAGTACAACCAATTTTAACAAAAACAGGTTTACCAGTAGCCTCTTTCAAAGCCCATATTCTTTGGCCCAAATCCTCTATAGAATAAATATCGTGATGAGGAGCAGGGGATACAGCATCTTTGCCAACAGGGATTCGACGAGCGCGAGAAATTGGACCAGTGACCTTTGATCCAGGTAAATGTCCACCAATACCCGGTTTTGCGCCTTGACCAACTTTGATTACAATGCCTTGCCCAGTTTTAAGAACATCAATATCAACTCCAAACCTTCCAGAAGCCCACTGAACAGTTATTTGTTTACAAGCAGCTACATCAGGATGTAAACCACCTTCTCCAGTGCCATTAATAACACCAGTAGCGTCAGAAGCACGAGCTAATGCAATATTGGGAATTCCGCTTAAAGCTCCAAATGACATATCGCCAAGATATAGTGGTGCAGATATTCCAATTCTTCCATAGGCGAGTTTTATTCTAGTATCAATATTTTCAATAAGGGACGGATTATTACGTATTTGTTTAAAATTTTCATTAGATTTAGCAGGGTCAATATCAGAAAATGCAAGTCTATCAAGCACTCTAGAACTTTCAGAATGATCCTCCCATAAATATGCGGCCTTGCCAGTGAGAGCTAATTCACGAAGATGTTCGATACGTCGAGCGTCCCAAAATTCTTTTTGCTTGGGTTTAGGCATACGAACGAAGGTTGTTACTTCTTGTACTGATTTTGTTGACACAATATAATTGTCAGAAAAGTTCTTAATAAATCATGACCAAGAAATAATTACCAGATGGATATAAGACTTAAAACATTAAAAAAAAGAGAATTCAAGAATCCAGTGTTAATTTGTGGAATGCCAGGTAGTGGATATGTAGGGAAATTAGCGGCAGAGCATTTGTTAAATGAATTTGAATCGACTGCAATTTGTGAAATTCAGAGCGATTATTTCCCACCCCAGATAGCCACAAACAAAGGCATAGTTCAAACAATGTCAAATACAATATATCATATAGAAACTGGAAAATCAAATAATGATATATTGGTTTTGACAGGAGATGTACAGCCAATTACAGAACGAGGAAACTATTTAGTCACTGAAAAAATCATAGATTATGTAAAAGATCTAGGTATTAAAAAAATATTCACGCTTGCTGCGTATATAACTGGTGAAATCGTAAAGAAGCCGAAAGTTTTTGGTGCTACGACAGAAAAGAAGCATGTAAAGGTATTAAAAAATAAGGGAATTAAAATTATGAATCAAGGTATGATAACAGGAATGAATGGAATATTAATTGGAACCGCGAAGATAAAGGGAATTGAAGGTTATTCTCTACTAGGTGAGACGTCAGGATACACAATTGATCCAAAATCGTCTAAAGCGATATTAGAATCACTAAGCAAGATATTAAATATAAAAATTAATCTGGATGAATTATCTAATAAAATTAAAGAGGCAGATGAATTAATGAATCAAGTAGAAGAAATGAAAACGAAACCAGAAGGAATTGAACATTCGAATATAGACAACAGCTCTCAGTATATCAACTAATACATCATAGAAGTTCTTCAGGAATATATTTTGGGTCTATAATTTTAATGGTTTTAGTATTATTAGACAACCCATGAATGATTTTAATTTTAGTGATATCGACATGAAATAGCTTAGATATTGCATTAATGACTTCAAGGTTAGCTTTATTATGCAAAGGAAATGATTTAACGCCAAGAAGGATTTGATTATTTTCGAATTTGACGAAATCATCGTTAAGACCTGTTTTTACATGGATATTGACAATCATGTAATTATCCTGCATGATGATATGATTAAATAACATTCTAATTAAATTAAAATAGAAACAATGTGAATGACATCACGAATATAGTTAAAAAGAAATCAAACACAGTATGGGAAATACCTAGCAGCTATAAACAAGGTATGAATGTTCCTGTTCGGATTTATGCTACTAAACAATTACTGAAATACATGGATCATCAAGTAATTGATCAGATTACAAATGTTGCAACATTGCCTGGAATAATCAATTATGCATATACTATGCCAGATGCGCATAGCGGATATGGATTTCCCATAGGAGGCGTAGCAGCTATGGATTTAAAAGAAGGGGTAATTTCACCTGGAGGAATTGGATTTGATATTAATTGCGGGATGAGGCTCGTTCTTACTAATTTAACGTATAATGACGTCAAGCCAAAATTACGAGAATTAGTAGATCAACTCTATAATAAAGTACCTGCAGGAGTTGGAGGAGCAGGATTTGTAAAAATTAACAAATCAGAGTTTAAAGATATTACGGAAATGGGTTCGACTTGGTGTATTGAAAATGGTTATGGATGGGAAGACGATTTAGAGAATACGGAAGAAAATGGAATAATGAAAGGAGCTAATTCAGAGAAAGTTAGCGATGTAGCAATAAAAAGAGGTTTAAAACAGATTGGAACACTAGGTTCGGGAAATCATTATTTAGAAATACAAGTAGTTAAACCAGAATACATATTTGACGAAAAAGCAGCAAAAGCAGTAGGGATATTTCCAAATCAAGTAGTAATCATGTTTCATTGTGGAAGTAGAGGATTTGGGCATCAAGTTGCATCAGATTATTTGAAAAAGTTTTTAGGAGTCATGGAAAGTAAATACAATATTAAGATTCTAGATCGTGAACTAGCCTGCGCGCCTTTTCAATCACAAGAAGGACAAGATTATTTTTCAGCAATGCAATGTGCAATAAATATGTCATTCGTTAATAGACAAACAATTTTACACAGAATTAGAGAAGTATTTGCAAATGTTTTCAAGACAGACGCAGAGAAGTTAGGATTATCAATGGTTTATGATGTTGCTCATAACACAGCAAAAGTTGAAGAACACGAAGTAGATGGAAAGAATAAAAAAATGATTGTCCATAGAAAAGGAGCTACACGTGCATTTGGCCCTGGAAGAGCGGAGATCCCAATCAAATATAGAAACATCGGGCAGCCGGTGATTATTGGAGGCAGTATGGAAACAGGTTCGTATCTACTATTGGGTACAAAAGAAGCGCATAAAGAAACATTTGCCAGTACAGCACATGGAAGTGGAAGAATTATGAGTAGAACAAAAGCAAAGAAGATGTTTAGAGGAGAAACTTTGTATAAAGATATGTTGAAAAAAGGTATATACGTGAAATCAGTTTCATATTCAGGATTGGCTGAGGAAGCAGGAGATGCATACAAAGATATTGATGACGTAGTTGATGCAACAGTTAACGCCAAAATTTCAAAACGAGTAGTCAGATTCATTCCTATAGGCAATGTAAAGGGATAAAATTGCCATACAGGTATATAGACGATGTATCAATGGCAGATGCGGCAATAGAAGTTAATTCAGATTCATTAGAAGGGATTTTTGTTGATTCAGGCAAGGCCTTGACAAATACAATGGTAGATAATTTGAAAAGCGTTAAAACTAATCAAAAATACACCTTTAAAGTTGAATCACATGAAAGAGATTTATTACTATTTGAATTTTTAGAGAAATTAGTCATAGAAAAAGATGCGAATCAAATGTTATTTAGTGAATTTGAAGTGAAAATTAATCAAACGAGTAAGAAGTTTATGGTTTCAGTGATTGCCCATGGTGAACACATAGACTATGATAGACATGAATTATGCGCTGACGTCAAGGCAGTAACATTACATAAGTTCAGTCTAACAAGAGAAAAAGAAAATTGGAAAGCAGAGATGATATTAGACATCTAGTTATTTTTCAATGCACGTTTAACTACTTTATCAATTCCAGAACTAAAATGAATGGCTTTTTTAGTCTGATAGATTATTTCGTCAGGAAGTTCTAGTTTCTTAGCAACAGAGCGAAGAATTACTTTTCGGATTTCATTAACGGGATCGATTTTGGATTCAATTGGGCATGAAAGGGAAAAATCAACTAAAGGAATTGATGCATATGGAACAAATAAATCAACAAATGGAGAAGTAATTTTTTCGTCTCGTTCAAAGTTTTTAGTATAGGCCTGATGAACATCAGAATTCATCATATCGGTGACAAATTGTGGACTTTCTTCAGACAAAGTACGAATATAACGAGCATAACCGCCAAATAATTCATCTGCAAGTTGACCAACAAAAAGTGTGGAGACATCATGTTCTTTAGCTGTTTTAGCTACGTAATAAAAACCCAGTGCAATACTCACATCCATAGGTCGAGTGATTTCAGCAATTGAAGTAATATTAGGGATGTCCTCAGGAATATGTTCTATTTTTGGTTCAATTTCTATAAGATCTATACCAAGTAAATTAGCAAGTTTTTTAGCATTCTCAAAGTCATGAGAGTCTTTCATTCTGACATTAAAGGCTTTGATTTCAGTAAATTCATTAGCAATAGAAATTAGTATCGAACTATCGATGCCGCCAGAAAAGGAAACCCCAATAGTTTTTTTATTACCTATACGGGATGCAATAGAATTTTTTAATAAAGTCAACAAAGTATCAGCATCATATTGAGAATAAGAAGTAGGAGAAAGATTACGTGCATCAATCATTAATTCGTTTTCAAGAATCATTGCAGTACCGGGAATGAAATCTTCAACAGTAAAATTTGAATTCACCAATATTGATTTTTGTGTGGAAACAGAAATTGAGTTATTATTTTTGCCAATGTAAAGAGGTTTGCATCCCAAAGGATCTCGAAGGCAGATTGTTCCCAGCTTTCCTTGGACGACCATACAGTAAGAACCGTCTAATTTGTACAATTCATGAATGTTAGAAGTTAATGTTTCGACATTATCGGAATTGATAATATTATCCAAAATAGAAGAATAGTCTCCATAAATTTCACCGTGAATTAACACGTTTGTATCATTAACAGTTGGAGTAGAAAGACATCCAATAATATTAGAAGAAAAACTAGTTAGTTTTTCGTCAATAGAATAACTGGAATCATCACAAGAGAGATAACCGGACCAAGCACGATGATTCATAGAATCAAGATTTGAATCGTTCAAACCTCCATTCTTATTACATAATAATCCTCTAACGTATGTAGGGTTCATCAATTTTCAAATTCCTTTAATTGTTCTTTAATTTTTTTACCGAATGAAGTAGTAATTAGAGAGTGAGGGGTTTTAGCAATATCGTCAATAGAAGCTAAATACAATGACTCGCGTGTTTTGAATCCTGAATCAAATAATGCTCTGCCCAAAACACGTCCTACCTGTTTAAGGCTTATAATTTCTATTAATTCAGATTTAATTCCTGTTTCGATTCGATTCTGGAGGAGTAAAATATTATCAAACAGATGTTTTGTTTGGAATAGCACAGTGAGTTTGTAAAATGCATTTAAAAGCCATTTTGTATTCTCAGTGGCAAAATACAAATCGCCAGGGTCAATATCCACGAGATTAAGAATATCATTCTCTTTCTTTTCATTAATCCAAGCATTCAGAGCAGCAAGAATACGAAAGGTTGCTCTAGATTCGTGTTCGGAATGTCCAATATCAAAAAATTCAGGTTTATGTTTACTAATAAATGAGAAATAATTGGATTCGTCAGATTTTCGAAAAGAAAACAATCTGCCAAAATCAGGACTAGAAGCTATGACTTGAAGCATCCCCATAGTATAATCTTGATCTTCGTGGGAAGATTTGATTGCATCGCGAAAATCACGTGCAGTTATAGGATTGATATAGAGTAACGAGGTTTGTTTGCCAAATCTCGTAGAGATGAATTTGTTATTGCGTTTTTCAATAAAATTTTCATCTAGTAAAAAATCAATGCAGTCTTCTACTTTGAATTCCAATTCGTCATTTCCATTTTGTAATGTGTAAAGAGTATTATTGAATAATTTTAATAAATTAGGCTTAGAGATGCCAAATTTACTAGAAGAAATAGTTGCAAGAATATGAGTACGTAGAGAATCTTCATTACTTAATGCAGATTCTATATCTTCAACATCTCCATTGATATAATGATCAAATAATGAGTCCTGTTCAGATTCATCATTAGCAATCAGAATAGTTTCTCCTTTATCGTCATATTGAGGCCTGCCAGCTCGACCACACATTTGTTTATAGTCGAGAACAGAAATAGGAGACATGCCGCCATATTGCATGTCGTAACGACGATAGCTACTCAAAACTACGCGTCTTGCTGGTAAATTGACGCCTGCTGCAAGAGTAGGAGTTGCGCAAATGATTTTTATTTTTCGATCTCGAAAACCCGATTCAATAATTTGTCGTTGTTGATTGCTTACACCAGCATGGTGAAATGCAACTCCGTGTTTTATCAATTTAGCAAGCAATTTATTCATATCAGTGGTATTTTCATTTTTTTCCAATAATTGAGAGAGATCAAATAATTCTTGTAATTGTTCAGGCTTTAGGATTAACGGCATCATTTTTTCAATTTTTTTAGCCATACTAGATGCACGTTTTCGTGTTTCAGTAAAAATGATACTTTGACCATTTTGTTTAACCATGTCAATAGCAATATCAATGGCAGTTCCTTCGCCAGAATTCTCAATATCGATTGGTGAATTGCCGTCTTTGAAATCAATTTGACCGAAACAGAACACACCCTCTGATAGAGATACGGGCCTCCAATCCGATACAACAGGTTTAGCATCAATCCATTCAGATATCTCTTCTACGTTGTTTATTGTAGCGCTCAATCCTAGAATTTGAGGAGAATGTTCAGAAATAAGCATATTAGATATTATCATTTCCAAGGTAGGTCCACGATATGAATCGCCAATTAAATGGATTTCATCAATAACAATCAAACTGACTTGTGAAAGCCATTTAATTCCGTGTCTTTGAAGTGAATCGAATTTTTCATTAGTAAGAATAATTATATCAGAATTTTTCAAATATTCATTATTAGATTCAAAATCACCAGTAGAAATACTAACTTTTATAGATGAACCATCAGGTTTGGAAAGGCTCTCTAATTTTTTAAAATCAGAATATTTTTCACTGGCAAGTGCTCGTAAAGGAGACAAATATATTATCTTGCCTTCATTTTGAATATGTTGAAGAGTAGAAATAATAGCAACTAAAGTTTTTCCGCTAGCTGTTGGAGTAGAAACAATCAGGTTATTATTGTCGAGTAAGCCATTTTTAATACAGTCGGCTTGTGGAGGATAAAGTGTTTTAAAACCTTGATTATGTAAAAATTCAATGGACTTTTCAGATAAATCAAGCGAGGATATATTCAAACAAGATATCTAGTTTACCTTGCGATATAAATTATCTTGTACGTTGTATATTTGGCCGCTATCGCTCATATTTTTAAAGTATTTTCTTGCTTCCGCAGATGTAAATTTTCCGGTATCAATTAATTTTTGAATAAATTCGTCTTTATCAACAAGTTGTTTACTGGATTCTTTTTGGAGTTCTTCAAAGATGCTCATAGTTGTTTCTAATTTACTTCTTTCGCTAACAGGTTTACCATACATAATTCCAAAATCTACCTCTCCAGTTTCTGGATCAGTGCCCACTGATTCATACATTTTACGAACAAGATTACGAGCAAATTCTGCGTCTTCTTCGGTAACTATATCTCTAAAAAGTGAACGTGCTCGTGCAGATGCTAAACGAACCATACCTTCCAATGCACGAGGAGTTATAGGAATGCCTTGATTCCCTTCTTCGTCTTTAGCAGGACTCTGACGAGTTTTCACATAATAATCTTGAATTAATTTCTTTGCTTCAGGAGACAATGTTGGAATGAAATTTTTAGCATAGCTAATGTATTTCTTCAGTAAATCAAATTCAAGAGGCACATCAACAGTAACTTTACCTGTTTCATGAATGTCAAGAATATGTTGAGCAAGTTTTTCGTCTCTAACAACATTGGGTGTGTCTTTTATTGCAAATATAAGATCAAATCGTGTTAATAATGGAGCGTCTATATTGATTTGATCATTAAAAGTTTTATAATTATCATAGCGACCCAATTCAGGATTTGCTGCTGCAAGAACGGCAGTTCGAGCGTTAAGAGTAGCATTGATTCCTCCTTTTGCAACACTTACGGTTTGTTGTTCCATTGCCTCGTGTAAAGCAGTACGATCTTCATTTCTCATTTTGTCAAATTCATCAATACAGGCAATTCCTTTATCGGCAAGTACCACAGTTCCTGCTTCCAACATCATCATTCCTGTTCTTTCACGAACAACAGCTGCTGTTAGACCTGCAGCGGTTGAACCTTTACCAGAAGCGTATAAACCACGGGGAGCCAATCTAGATGCGTATTTTAATAATTCACTTTTTGCAGTACCGGGATCCCCTACAAAAAGAATATTAATATCTCCACGAATTGAGCTTCCGTCCTCAGTTGTTTTATTTGGAGCGCCAATCAACATTAAAAGTACCGCTTCTTTTTGAGATTCTAAGCCTTGTATATTTGGAGCGATGGATTGTATTAATTTTGGATATGCGTCGAGGTCTTTTGCAAAGTCAATAATGAGTTCTTCTTCGTCTTTTGTTAATTCAACGTCTTCAGGACCTTTAGATTCGATGTCAATATAATTGCCTTCAATTTTTGATCTAAATATTGAAGATGCTTCGTTACCACGTGATTCTGGTTGGTCTATTCTGACTATTCCAGTTAGATTTAATCGGTCGCCAGGACGTGCAATATTCACCATATCTCCAGTTAAATGAACGTCAGAAGATTGAGGTAATTGACCAGGAGGTAATTCTTCGGGTAATTCCTGGATACGAATTAATTGATAATCTTGATAACTTGATTGTTTTTCATCGAATGTAAAATTCTTAGTTTCAGAGCAGTCAGCCCTAATACATGAAGAGGGTTTTACTAATAAAGGCGTGACTTGTTGAACAACATTACTTTCTCCGCACTTTGTACATGCAAATGCGGCAGATGTAGCAAGCGGTTTGAGTTCAGATGTTCGTACGACTAGACCCTCTACAGAACTTAATCGATGTAGGTTTTTACTAGATATATCACGAAGAGGAACCTGTTCTGGAAGTGATCTGAGTCTTACTTGAATATCATTTTTTATAGATTCTGCATATTCAGGATGAACGGAATACAATGACTTGTATGTAGCAGAATTAAATTCAGATAAAACCTCATCAGGGCGTTCAATAAGAATCGTAGATAAATCGTCGTCAAAGATTAGAAGGTCTTCATAATCAACAATTAGGGATTTGGAATTGTGATATACCATTTGTGATAATGCTTCTTGGTATTTCAATACATTAGATTTGTCTTTAAAATTTTTTATAAAACGAACAAGTGTGTCTTCCCAACTAGAATGCGTTCCAACAGATTGTTCCATTATTATTCGTCTCCAATCATTGATTTACGCCATTCTTGAATATTTAATCTTACAGTGTCGTATAACAGATATTCTTCTGGAGTGATTGATTTTTGAATGTCGTCAGGAGGAAATGGCAAGGAAGCAAGAGAAATAATTTTACTAATTCGTATATTGATCAAATCGTATACAGAAGTTGAAATTTTTTCGTATTCAAATGACTTTTCTCGATCGTTGTCTAATTTAGAACGTAAATTTTTCAAAAGAAAATTAATTTTTTTATAAATATCAGGTTTTAGTTCGGATAATTTATGAACGCCAAGCATTTTTTCATTAGCAATAGCATTGATTACATCCAGTTCAATTCCAACGTCGGCAAGTTTCACAAGATTCTTATCAACAAGGATATGTGCCACCCATCTAGGAACGTCAAACTTAGATTCAGCCTCTTTGTATTCAATTTTAAATCCTCCAATTTCCGTTTCCTCAACATCATCTAGAGCTACAACTTTGACAAGGGATAATTCGGATTCAACTTGTAATTCATTCATCATACTAGATATTGAATTTTCCTTGCCAAATGACATATTCTGTATACCATTGCAATGTACTTAGGGTTTTAAGACAAATCAGATTATACTTTAACTCAAATCGAGTAGACAAGGATAAGTAAGATTGAATATTATGAAAAAATAAGGCTATATTAGAAATGAGTGAATTAAGAGATTTAATGTGGGTTGAGAAGTATAGACCTGAGAAGATTAATGAATTCATTAATCAAGAATCAACAATTAAGAGACTAAAACCGATAATAAAAAACTCCTCGGCAATGCCACACCTGTTATTTACAGGGCCTCCTGGAACAGGAAAGACAACATTAGGAATTATCATTGCAAAATCAATTTTAGGAGATAATTGGCAAGAATATTCAATATTATTAAATGCGTCAGATGAAAGAGGAATAAATACAATAAGAAATCGAGTAAAAACATTTGCAAGGTACGCAGATAATCGAGAAAAAGTTCCTTTCAAAATGATTATACTAGATGAAGCAGATGAAATGACAAATGATGCACAAACTGCATTAAGAAGAATAATGGAAGAAACTTCAAAATCTTGTAGATTCATACTAATTGGAAATTATATTTCCAACATAATCGAACCTATTCAAAGTAGATGTGCAATATTTAATTTCACAAGAATTAATGAAAAAGAATTAGTCAAACAACTAGAATCAATATGTATAAAGGAAAATATAAAATTCGAAGAACAAGGTCTTGAGGAGATTTCAGATATTACCAACGGTGATCTCAGATCTGCAATTAATTTATTGCAATCATGTTCCTCACTCGGTGAGATTAATACGAAAAACATACAAAAAGCTTCAGGTCATTCATTTAAGAGTAAAATTGAAGAAATATTAGAATTATCTCTAGATAATGATTTCAATTCTGCAAGAATAAAGATGTCAGAATTAACAAACATCTATGGGCTTTCTGAAAAAGATTTCCTCAAGTATATGAATGAAGCAATAAACAAGAACAAGTATAAAGAGATTAAAGAACTAATAGAAATATTGGCAAAATATGATTACAGAATAATTACTGGTTCAAACCCAGATATTCAATTAACCGCATTATTAGCAGAAATATCTAATTTAAGAAAAACTGAGTGAAATTGATTAGCGAAAAGAGGCATTGTAGTAATTGTATGACAAAAACGCAGCATACAATAATTAAACAAAAAGACATAATGATGAGAAAAGGAAAGTCCCTCTACAATTGTAATAAATGTAATACTACTTCGTGGAAAAGGCACTTAAGGCCATTGGCAGAAGGCAGCTATTAAAAGAATAAACGGGTCTGGTGGGATTTGAACCCACGACTTATTCTCCTATGTCAAAGACATATCTGGTTAAGAGCCAGCCGCTTTAGGCATGAATTCTGCCTGGCTGAGCCACAGACCCAATATTATGCTTGCAATGTACTTTTTATTGAACATTTTCCTTCGGTATAATTAGATCAAAATGTTAGTTTTTGCAGGATTAGGCTTAAATGAGAAGACCATAACAAACGAGATTATCGAGGAGGTAAAGGATGCTGATAAGATATACTTTGAAAGATATACTAGTCCGCCAATGCCATATAATGAGTATAAATTTAGTTTTCAATATGAGCAAGTAGGAAGAGAATTTATCGAGAATGGAAGAGAGATTTTAGAACAATCTAAAGAAGGAAAAGTGGTTTTATTAACGTATGGAGATCCTATGATTGCAACTACGCACATGGATTTAAAAATGCGTGCCTCGGAAGCTGGGATTATTACAAAAGTATTGCACAATACATCAATAATTACAGTTTTACCGGGAGAGACAGGACTTCATTCATACAAATTTGGAAGAATAACAACATTAATGGCAGAAGCACAAATTGCACCTTTATCAGTGTATGAAGTAATTTATAAGAATCTATTATCAGAATTGCATTCAACAATATTAATGGAATATAATTTAGATACAATGAAATATTTAGATCCAAATGATGCAATTAAACAGCTATTAGAAATAGAGAAAGAACAGAAAAAACAAGTAATCGATGAATCAACAATAATTATAATCGCTTCTAGAATAGGAATGAATAAACAAGAGATATTTTGTGACAATGCAAGTAAATTAATAAAAAGAAATTACGACAAACCTCCATATACAATAATTATTCCAGGAAAACTTCATTTTACAGAAATAGAATCATTACAACAATTATTTGGAATTCAGAATATAACAGATAATTCAGCAAATATAAAATCAAAATCAACAGACATGTTAGAAAAATACATACCAAAAGCAAAAATAACATTGGAAAAAATAAGAAAAATGACAGATAATAATGTCAGATATAGAGATTTATTCAAAAATATAGAGGCGTATATTGAAGATTCAGAAAGATTCAGAGATGAAGAAAGATTCGAATTAGCAATTTTAAGCATAGGATATGCCGAAGGATTAATAGATGCATTAATCTTCTTAGGTGAAGTAGAATTAGAGTGGTAATAATGAAAATAAAAAAAACTGAGAAGAAAATATTATGCCGAATTTTTCTAAATAATTTAGAGAAAAAAAGAACAGCAAGAAACATACAGAAATATTTAGATATAGAGAAAAAAGAATTCAATAGAATTATCGACAATTTAATATCAAAGCAATTAGTCAGAAAAATAAAATCAAATTATATTTTAACAGAAAAAGGTAGGAAGAATATAAAGGTAGTATTAACAGGAGGCGTATATGACATAATTCATCCTGGACACATACATACATTAAAAAATTCAAAACAAGAAGGTGATTTATTAATTGTCTCAATAGCTAGAGATAACAGAGTAATAAAAATTAAAGGAAGGAAGCCAATAAATAATGAGAGAAGAAGAACAATTTTAGTTTCGTCAATAAGATATGTAGATTTTACGTTGTTAGGAAGTAAGGGAGATATTTTTGGAGTAGTAAAGAAAATTAAACCCAACATAATAACAATAGGATATGATCAAACACATCAAATAAGTGAGTTAAGAAGACGTGTGAAAATAAATAATCTAAGTATAAAGATCAAAAAATTAGATTCGCCAATACCACATGTAAAAAGTTCAAATTTAAGAACTAAATATAAAAAGAGTAACTAGTCTAAATATCAACTTGAACTGATACTTCATCCCCATCGTTCAGTTTTAATTTCTTACGTAAGAATATAGGAGAAATTAATTCAACAACAGAATGATCGTGATGTGTGCGTTCGATAACTATTATACTGCCTCGAATATTTGAGTTTATTGTACATGGAAAGCATTTTACATTTCCATATGTGCGTTTTTTATCTGTAAAACCTTCAATCAATATTCCATCAGGTTTTGACAATTTATCAAAGAATTGTTTATGAGCAACGTCTGATATTTTTAGATTAAGTGTACCTGGATAAGGCTCAAAACCGAGTTTAGATACGAATTGTTTCTTATACCCAGCTAATGAAATGTAATAAGCCCCTTCGCCAAGACCAGAAAATAGAGTACCGGTGATAATATTAGAAGTATTTTCGTCAAAAGCGGATGTAATTTGTTGATTTACAGATTTAAGATAGTCCAGGCCAGAATCTGAGATTTTAATTACGTCATTCCCATCGATTTTGTAACGAAAGATCAGATTATTTTTTTCAAGAAATAATAAATGTTGAGATGCAGTTTGTTGAGTCTTATCAATAGATTGAGCTAATTCGTATGTTGATAATTCAATAGGGTTTTTTGCGCCAAGAAGAAGGAGTTGAATAAAGGTAGACAAGTATGATGATTTCATCAATTATGTATTTTATGTAATGGTTTTTAACATATTCCACGTATATAATGAAGTCATGCCAGCAAATTCATATGTACTAGGTAGAAGCAGAGAACACAACCTACTTAGTAAATTAAGAATGAATGGATGGTTTGCAATTAGAGGTTCAGGATCAAAAGCAGGGATGGTTTTAGTAGATGGAAAAAAATACTTTCCAATCGATATTATTTCGGTAAGAAAAGAAAAAAAGAAGACAATTGTCTGGTTTATACAAGTATCTAAATATTTGAGTGATATAGATGAGATAGAAAGAAAATACTTAGTAAAATGGGCTAAAAAAGTTGGGGCAGAGCCAGTTCTTGCATGGACATTTGAAAAGAGAAGAAAAGCTAACCCAAAAAGAGGAAAATGGGAATTCTATAATCTAATAAGTAAAGAGTATATTGAATTAAGTAATAAAAATCCAGAATAATAAATTTATTTATAAAATTTAGTTCGGCGATCTTTAATTAAATGATTATTTTTATGTAATTTTTTATTACGGGAATAGGATAAATCAACAGAAACTGAATGAACAGAATTACAGTTTGATCGAGCGCGAGATAGAATTTTCATGTCAGGGGCAACAATTTGACTTTGGCCAGTGTAATGAAATGAATCTTTACCACGTTTCTCAGTTCCGGTTCTATTTGCAGTAATAGCAAAAACACTATTTTCAAAACATCGAATGGGCATGGTTTGCTGGCAAAGGCCTTTAAGAATAAGATTTGCAGGATGTGCAATTACATCAGCGCCTTTAACTGCAAGTGTACGTGCAGATTCAGGCCATATCCAATCTGAACAAATCATTACACCTAATTTGAAATTATCTATATTGAAGACACGAAATCCAGTGTTGCCTTTGGAAAAAAGATATTTTTCATTATAAAACAAATGTGTTTTTCTATAAACACCGATGAATTTACCTTTAGAGACAATCATTGCACTATTATAGTAATTGTTCTTGGATTTTTCAACAAAACCTGCAATAATTGTAGAATCGATATCAGAAGAGATTTTAGAAAGTAATAAAGAAGTTTGTCCGGTTTTAAACGGTTCTGAAAGATTGCGGACTTCACTCTTAGATTTGAAATTATAGCCAGTATTCATCAATTCAGGAAGAACGACAATACCGGGTTTGACTTTAGATAACAATTTAGAAACAATAATGAGATTTTTATCGACATTACCAAATTCTGGATTAAATTGAACATAACTGAGCGTTACATGATTATTCAAATTACGAATAATTGGATTTGAATATTTATAACTGTAATAAATTCGAAAGAGTTATAGTATGAGAATGTTTTGAAATATTTAGCCCCGGTGGTGTAGAGATTATATATCGCACATCTCGGCCTAGCATTGGAGCCTGTCACGCTTTAGACGCGGGTTCAAAAGAAATAGAAAAATTTCGGAATTTCCCGCCCGGGGCGTTTATAAAATTTTAAAGTAGAATTAGACCTACAAGTAAACACACTAATAGGTGAATATGAATTATTTTTTGTGGGTCCTTAGCTCAGCCAGGTAGTATAAATTCCTAGAGCACCGGACTTTTATCATCAGGAAAGAAATCCGGTGGCCAGGGGTCCGAATTCCGATGGAAATCCCCTAGGACCCGCATTTATCAACTAATTTAAATGTGAAGTTAAGGAATGAAAAATATATAGATGAAAGACTTTCAAAAAAAGAATGTTAACTCAAAATTTACCGTGGTAAGACATTCTGTTTCTGGAGAAAAATTTGAAATTTTTGTAGATCCCGATCATGCATTAAGGTATAAAAAAGGAGAATCCCATGAGTACGAGAAAGCAATAGCTTTTGATGAGATATATGCAGATGCTAAAAAAGGAATCAGAATTCCAGATGAAAAATTAAAAAAGCATCTAAAAACCGATAACGTCCAGGAGGCGTTGAAGATAATTTTAGATAAAGGAGAATTACTTCTAAATACGCAACAAAGAAAACAAAAAATCGAGGAAAAAAGAAAGAAAATAATAACGTTAATTGCAGGAAATTATGTGGATCCGAAAACTAGAATACCTCACCCTCCTCAGAGAATAGAACAAGCGTTATTGGAGGCAAGAGTAAGTATTGATCCGATAAAAAACACAGAGGAGCAGGTTAAAGGAATAATAGAAGAATTGAGAAAAATAATTCCAATGAAAACAGAAGTCAGTAAATTAAAGATAGTAATTCCACCTCAACATGCGCCACAGTCAATTGGAATATTGAAGAAATTCGGAACTATAGAGTCGGAAGAATGGCAGAATGACGGATCATTAAGCACCGTAATTGTCCTTTCGCCGGGTTCAAAGATAACACTGATTGAGAAATTGAATTCATTGACTAAAGGTAATATAATAGCAGATTCGATAGAATAACAATGAAAACAAATTCAATAGAAAGAAAATATGTTGTTCCTGGGGATGTGGTAATTGAAGGAGATCATAATCCAATTGCCAATGTAATAAAAGAAGGTAATAAAATTATTAGTACAAAAATAGGAATGGCTGAGATTGCATATAATGGTGTGAAAGTAATCCCATTAAATGGAACATATGTTCCTAGAACTGATGATGTCGTAATAGGAAAAGTTGTAGAAATGAACGGATTTGCATGGGAAGTAGATATAAATTCATGGTTCTTTGGAATATTAACGGGTTCTGCAGTATTTGGTAGAGGATTCTCTTCGTCAAAAGATTCAATGCAATCACAATTTAAGAAAGGCGATTGTTTAGTTGCAAAAATACTATCGTTTGATAGAACAAGAGATCCATTAATGTCAGTAAGTGGACCAGGATTAGGTAAAATAACAGAAGGAGAAATAACACATATCACGTCCTCAAAGATACCAAGAGTCATAGGTAAAAAAGGAGCCATGATTAAGTTAATAGAAGAACATACAAATTGTCACTTGACAATCGGACAAAATGGGGCAATATTGTTAAAAGGAACAGAGGACGGAAGACTAAAAGCAAAAAGTGCAATTGAATTAATTGGAAATAATGCACATTTATCTGATCTCAACGATAGAGTTATAAGTTTAATTTCAAAGTGATTAATATTGTCAGAAAATAATATTGAAAGAATCAGTGGAAGAGCTCCTGACGAACTTAGGAATGTTTCGATTAAAGCAGGAGTAATAAAAAATGCAGACGGTTCTGCGTTAATTGAGTTTGGAAAAAACAAAATAATCGCAGCTGTATTTGGGCCAAAAGAAGTACATCCAAAACATATGATGGTATCAAACAGAGCAATAATAAAATGCAGGTATCATATGATGCCATTTTCTACAGATACAAGAAAACGACCCAATTTATCAAGAAGAGAAATAGAAATATCCAAAGTAATAAGAGAAGCAGTACAACCAGCAATTCTTATGGAGAATTATCCTAGAACTGCAATTGAAATATATGTTGAAATTCTTCAGTCAGACGGAGGTTCCAGATGTGCAGCAATAAATGCAGCATCTACGGCATTAGCTGATGCAGGAATCAACATGAGAGACTTGGTAGCAGCATGTGCAGCAGGTAAAGTAAACGGTCAAGTGGTACTAGATGTAGACGATCAAGAAGATAAAACAGGAGAAGCAGATATGCCAATTGCAATGTTACCCAACAAGGATTTAATCACACTATTCCAATTGGATGGGAATTTATCAAAAGAAGAATTTGATAGAGCATTAGAATTAGCGAAAATAGGTTGTAATAAATTATACAATTTACAAAAAGATGCATTATCAGAAAAGTACTTCAATGAGAACAATAAGAAAGAGGATGAAGAATAGATGCCAGCAGTGAAAAAACATAGAATTGTAGATGCAATTACTTTAGATAGTATAATGTCAAAACTCTCAGATTCCAAAAGAACTGATGGCAGAGGATTATTAGACTATAGAGAGATAGAGATCGAGACAAATATTCTGAAAGATAAAACAAACGGTTCAGCCAAAGTAAAAATAGGCGATACTGAAGTGTGGGCAGGAATAAAAGTTGAAACCGCGCATCCATTTCCAGATACACCTGCAGAGGGAGTAATGACTTGCAATGCGGAGATGTTGCCAATTAGTTCACAATATGTTGAACCAGGTCCTCCTGACGAAGATACAATCGAATTATCAAGAGTTTCAGATAGAGGGATAAGAGAATCAGGAATGATTGATGTCTCGGAATTATGCATTAAAGAAGGAGAATTGGTATATTCAGTGTATATCGATGTAGCAGTAATTAACGAAGATGGAAATCTGTTTGATGCAGTAGCATATGCAGGAACAGCGGCATTATTAGAAGCTGATAAATCAAAATTTACTATTGAAAATGACGAGGTAAAAATGCTTGAAGAAAGAGAAAAATTACCAATAAAATCACTGCCAATATCAACAACATTTGCAAAAATTGGAGATAAAATAATAATAGATCCAAATGCAGATGAACAAGAAATTGCATCGGCAAGACTAACACTAGTAACAGATGAAAATGGAAAATATGTATCTGCCCAAAAAGGAAAACCAGGAGGTTTTACTTTTGAGGAATTAAAAGAATTGTCTGTAATTTCAAAAGAAAAAGGTGAAGAAATAAGAAAAATGATAAAAGAGGCAGTAAACAATGGCGCGTAAAACAAAGACTACAACGCAATTTGGGGCAAAATTTGGATCTTCGGTAAGGAAAAAATATACAAAAGCAACTACAAACCTTAGGCAAAAAAGAAATTGTCCTGAATGTAACTCAATCAAGTTCAAAAGAATAGCTATAGGAATATGGGCATGTGATAAATGTGAGTATAAAGTAGCGGATTCAGCCTATGAAACAACCACCGTATAAAATTTCATCCATAATTAAAATAAAATCGAATAAAAAATCATCTAAATTAATAGAACAATCAATTAAACAAGATATACAAGAAACCGATTCAATCTTTACTAAGAATGATAGTCTAATAATGGAAATATACGCAAAGGAGATATCCGAATTACGCGCAAAAATATCTTCGCATATACGTGCAGCAAATGTTTCATATGATATAGTATCAGAATAAAGATTTATTTACATTAAGAGTCAAACCGATTACAGTATGAGTAATCAAGATGTACCACCATGGTTAAGAGAACAATTAGAGAGATATGAGCAACTACAGCAAAATTTACAGTCAGTTTTAGTACAGAAACAACAAATTGATTTAGAGATAATTGAAATTGGTAAAGCATTGGCAGAGTTAGAGAAATCTACAGATGATGCGAAAGTATACAAATCTGCAGGAACTGTAATGGTATCAAGTAATAAAGCAGACGTAGTAAAAGATTTAACAGAATCAAAGGATCTTTCCAATACTAAATTAACAGTATTGGGTAAACAAGAAGAGAGGCTAAAAGAAAATATCAAAGAAGTACAAGCAAAACTTGACGAATCAATGAAACGAGGGGCGGTAGGTACCAATCCACAATAATCTTATTATGTAATCAAAATTCATCAGAATTAATGTCTGTAAAAGAATTAATAAGATTCGATAATTTTTCATTTAGATACAATTCAAGAGACGCTAAGATATTAGAGAATATCAATCTAAGTATTAAGTCAAATGAGATTACAGTTCTAGCTGGTCCAACAGGCTGTGGCAAGTCCACTTTATTAAGAGCAATCGTAGGTCTCATACCAAACATGTATGAAGGAGAGTATACAGGCGATGTTACAGTAGATGGAATAAAAATTAGAGATGCAGAAATAAAGGAAATAGCAAAAAGAGTAGGATTTGTATTTCAAAATCCAGAAAATCAAATCTTTATGTTTTCTGTAGAGAGGGATATTGCTTTTGGATTAGAGAATTTAGGTCTTGAACAAGAAATAATTAAAAAAAGAATCAACAAGATAATGAGAACATTGAATATTACACATTTGGCAGAAAAAGCACCGCACGAACTATCCGACGGGCAAAAACAAAGAACTGCATTAGCAGGAGTTTTGGCAATGGAACCAAAAATATTAATTTTAGACGAACCCACATCTCTATTAGATCCAAAAACTGCGGCGGAATTCATGGAATTAATTAACAGTCTATGTAGAGAAAAAGGAATGTCGATAATAATTGTAGAGCATAGATTAGATTTAGTATTGAAGTATGCAGATAAATTAATAGTTCTATCTGAAGGAAAGATAATTTCAGATGACACGCCTGAAAATGTATTTAATTATAAAAAAGACATAATTCCGGAATTAAGTGTTCCATTTTCAACCAAGTTATACAGAAAACTTGCAAAGAATAATATGAAATTTACTAAAGCAGTTACAGGAGTAGAAGATATGATAAGAGAGGTAATGAAATAAATTTGATAAAATTTAACAATGTTAGTTACAATCATCCTGACGGAACTAATGCATTAAATAATATTAATTTAGATATTCCAGAAAAGTCAATAACAGCGATTGTGGGAAACAATGGAGCAGGAAAGACTACACTTGTCAAACACATCAATGGATTATTAAAACCGTCAACCGGTACAGTAAGTATAAAAAATGAAGATACAAGAAAGTCATCAGTGGCAGAATTATCAAGAAATGTGGGAATGGTATTTCAAAATGCCAATCATCAGTTATTTGCAGATACAGTAAAAAATGAGATATTATTTGGATTAAATAATTTTGGATTCAATGAAGAATTTGTAAAAGAGAGATACGAATTCGTCATTGAATTATTTAAATTAAGAAAATATGAAAGTATATCCCCGTTGAAGTTGAGTGGAGGTGAAAAAAAGAGGGTGTGTTTAGCTTCAGTACTAGCTTGGAATCCAGAAATATTGATTTTAGATGAACCAACAGTAGGTCAAGATGAACTACAAAAAACAGTATTGTTAAAATTCATTAATCAGCTTCACAGTAATAAAAAAACAGTAATAGTGATTTCTCATGATATAGAATTTCTATGGCGATTACAACCCAACATAGTAACAATGTCTGAAGGAAAAATTATTGAGATAGGTAATTCAGAAAGTATATTCAAGAATCAAAAATTAATGGAAAGGGTAGGAATAATCCCTCCACAGATAATTAAAATATTCGAGGGGTTAGGAATAAAGGACGAAATTCCATTAAGTTTTGAAGAGTCATGTACAATTATTAAAAATCTAAGGAATTGATAATATGCAATTCATAGCCAACGGATTTATTTATAGGAAGAGTAATTCAATAATACACAAGTTAGATCCGAGAGTTAAATTATTAATCTCTATACAGTTATTTACACTAGCATTATTAGTTTCTGATTTATACAATCTTTTGATAATTTTTACCGCAATAACAATATTTTCACTATTGGGTAAGATAACCAGAAGATTGTTAAGAACAATGATATTCGCAACTGGATTTTCAGTATTAATATTAATAATTAATTATTTTGCAGGTTATAGTTTATTATATTCAATACAAATTGCATTAAGATTCATATCAATAGTATGTTCTACCTCGTTATTTTTCTTAGTAACATCTCCCGATGAATTAGAATATGTATTAAGATGGTTCAGACTTCCAAGAGATTTAGTATTTGCATTTGTAACATCTGTAAGATTTGTGCCAGTAATACTAATGGATACTTTACAAATAATGGATGCGCAAAAATCAAGAGGGTTAGAATTAGAGAAAGGTAATCCAATCGCAAGAATTAAAAAATTTGTGCCCATATTAGTCCCGTTAATAATAAATGAAGTAATAAGAAGTGGAGAACTTGCAGAAGCAATGGAATCAAGAGGATACGGAATAAGCAAGAATCCTACGTCATTATATTCATTAAAATTAGTAAACTTTGACATGATTGTGATATCAATCACAATGATATCATTCATCAGCGTAATTCTATTAGGATATTAATGGGGCCGGCGTGATTTGAACACGCGATCACCAGCATTCAAACATAGTCCCCAGGTTAGCCATTTGTGATTCTGGCATCTTAGACCAAGTTTTCCTAAATAGAATTAACCTAAATAACTAGACAACGGCCCCTTGAAAGAATAATGCTAGTTAAAGTATTTAATTCATATTTAGAAGTTTAAGAAGATGAACGTACGTAAGATAGTCCTTATTTAATTTGTATTTACGTAATAATAACAGGGTTTTATCGAGATCAATTTCAAATAATTTACGAAGTAATTGTGAGTTAGGTCCACCAATAAAAAGGTACTGTATACAAGATGTTAGGTTA
This sequence comes from uncultured Nitrosopumilales archaeon, assembly GCA_964552125.1. Classification (GTDB taxonomy): domain Archaea; phylum Thermoproteota; class Nitrososphaeria; order Nitrososphaerales; family UBA57; genus UBA57. The sequence goes on from CAZKFJ010000005.1 coordinate 35,038, forward strand.
GATGTTTTTCTATTATAACTTGCAGAATCAAAATCTATAATATTTACACGATGATTGATTATTACATGTTTACGTAAATCACTAAGTTCGCCGTGATCAATGCCATTAATATCTAAACGATAACATTGATCAAGAAGTGATTTGATTGTAAGGCGAATTATATCCACATTTAGAGATTCCAGATTATACCATTGGGATAGAAGTTTACCCTGTATTAGTTCCATAATGATGAAATTTTTTGAAGAATCGACAATTTTAGGGCCTATTCCAAGAGAATTAACAAATGATTGAATTTTGGCCTCTTTTAATAAATTATGTCGAGGAGAATCCAATCTGCGAATTTTTAATGCATAAGCCTGATTTTGTGAGAAAGCTTTTACAACCAAGCCCCTTGTTCCTTTGCCAAGAATATGATTGCCAAAAAGAATAGTAGGTCCAGAGAGTTCAAGATATTCAATGCCGAGGTTTTTTAATTCTTGTAATCTTTGATTAAATAGTTCATTATTAGATACAGGATAACAAAGAATAAAATTTAAGATATCATTATTAGAGTTATTATTAATGTTAATATAATCGAGATTCTGTTCCAATAACATCACCTAGAGATTCATGTAACCAAGATTTATTTTTTGAAAACGATATTATGGATTTACCTGTATGAATTTTAGAGGTATTCTGAAATGAAGTCTTAATTCCTGGTGCAATTCCCAATATATTTGCAGAATTAATCGAGTCACCAAGTAAATCTTTGATTTTAGGGTATTTACGGGGTTGTAGAGAGTTGATTTGGCCATTTGAATCAATCCAGAAGGTAAGCGATTGCTTCTTATTCTTCTGAATGAAGGCGACGGATTCCTTTTTCATATATGAGAAAGGGCCTAAATGAAGCCGGGTGTCAGAGATAGAAAGGCTATCGAGTAAGAAAATGAATGAACTCTGGTCTTTATCATTACTTGAGATGGTTGATCTAACAATAGTAAAGTCGTTTTTAGAGACATAATTAGAAACATGGTTAAAAGAACGTCTTAGTTGTCCCCACAAAGTATCAATGGTTTTTTCGTCATGTTTAAAATGAATCAAAAAAAGATTATCGGCCAGAGAGACATTAAGTTTGGGATCAATTTTGGTAAAAAAACTTTTTGAAGGATTATTAATGAATTTTTGAGAGAGATAAATAAATTTATGAAGGTTTTGAGATGAAACAGCAGTTCCAAGATTTCTTTCAGGATCAACAGGATCCAACATTATGATAGAAGAATCCTCGTGTAATTTAGTGAATTTAGAATGAGAATCGTCAAAATAAATACTATTTCCTGGAGTAAAATCACTTATTTGTTTCAATACATTTTGAAAAGTGTTATACTTTAGAATTAATAATTCGCAGAAATATCCACTAAATCCTTGAATTTTAATTTCAGCTCCATAAATTTTATTCGAAATGAGAAATTGTTTCAATAGTCGCACTTCATTCTTCATTGAAGAAGTAAAGTTATTTAGAATATAATTAGTATGGTGTGGAGATCTATCCGCAGCACTATGAGTCCCTCGATTCCAATCTTTTGGATTAACATCAAAACAAGAAACAATATTAATTTTAATATCTCTTCCATGGAGATTCACTTCAGATTCTATATAGGGATGTTCTGAATAACGCAATTTCCATGAATAATTCAACGAATCAAGGGTTTTTTTTCCTATTTCAAGTGAATTTTCTAAATCTTTTCTAGTGGAATCAGACTCTAATTTAATAAATATATCAATGTCTGCAGAATCTTTCAACCAAGTTCCTTTGGCTACAGACCCACCCAATACAATGTCAGAAATTGGAAAATGAGAAGCGTTATGATCGGGGTCATTATTACACCAGAGTTCATATATCAAATCATTAGTAAATTCAATTAATTTTTTACTGTATGAAGGAGAGGGTCGATGCTTGTCCAATACTGATTTTTTAATTGAAGTTAGGTTCAAATAATCACTCAAACATATTAACAGAAACTGGCTTATTAATTATGTTTGTAATGACAAAAAGAAGAAAATTGATTTGTGTTACAGGATTGCCAGGTGCAGGAAAATCAGTATTTTGTGATGTAGGAAAAGAATTGGGTTACGATATAATCATAATGGGAGATCAGATTAGAAAGGAAGCAAAGAATAGAGGATTAAAGAACAATTCAGAAATATTATCAAAATTAATGATTGAATTAAGAAAAGAAAAAGGAAAAAATGCAGTGGCAGAAATGTGTAAAGAAGAAATCAACAAATTAGAAAATAACAAAATAATAATTGATGGAATCAGAAATATTGAAGAAGTTGAATTATTTATGAAAATAGGAGAGGTCAAGATAATTCTAATAAGAAATACGTCTGAAAAGAGAATGAGATTGCTACAAGAAAGAAAAAGAAGTGATGCGCCAATCAATATAGAAGAATTTAATAAAAGGGATGAAAAAGAATTAAAAATTGGCATAGAAGAAGTTATGAAAAAAGCAGACATAGTCATAGACAATATTGATTTATCTAAAGAAGAATTCGAAGAAAAAACTAAAATAATTATTAATGATTTCAGTGAATGATATGATAGAATTTAAAAATAAGATTGAGATAAAAATAAAAACAACACTAAACAAAACTGAAGATGTTAAAATTATAATTAGCGCTATTGAAAATATTGTCAAGGTAAATTGTGAAATATCTAAGGATGGAGTTAATGGTTCAACAGATGACTTCAATAAATTGAATAATTTATATGAAATATTCAGGAATAAACAAACAACTCACATAGCAAGAAAAGTTCTGTTAAGGAATTCTAAGAATAATGTATCAAAAATTCTATTTAATAAACAGGCAGCAGCAATAAATTCAATTGTAATATGTGAAAAGGCAAATGAATCACCGCTAGGTCCTATTGTGATGGAGATAAATACAGAAAATATTGAAGAGTTTATCGATTGGTTTGTGCCAAGACATAAGATTTAGTTAATCGCTTTTCATCACTATAAGGAACGATAAAGGACATAGAATCACGCCCAGCAATGCTATTGCGATGTATTTTACATGCTTGTCTTTCGAGTAATTTAGTATCTGCATATCTAGAGCTAAAATGAGTCAGAAGAAGTATATTCGAGGATGATTCTTTGGCCATAGTTGCGGCCTCTATAGAAGTACTATGGAAGCGTTCAATTGCAAGGTTTTTTTCGTCAGATGAGAAAGTTGATTCATGAATCAATACATCGCAAGAAGAGAAAAACTTGATTAAAGATTTAGTAGGTCTAGTATCTCCAGAAATACCAATTTTTCGACCAGGTCGTGGTTTTCCCAGTACGTCAGATGGATGAATAGACCGGCCTTTATAACGAATGGATCTTCCACTCTGGAGTTTTGACCACAGGGATCCTTCAGGGATGCCAAATTTTTTTGCTTTAGAAACATAAAATTTTCCAGGACGACTCGATTCTACAAGAATATAAGAATAGTTTAAAATTGAATGATTAGCTTTTTTTGCATATATTTTATAGTCTTTTGTTTTTACGACCAATCCTGGTGAAATTTCTTTAACGATTAATTTAAAGTTTAATTTTATATTGAATATATTAATATTGGATTTTAAGAAACGTGATACTCCAGAAGGTCCATAAATAAACAAGGGTTTATCGCGTAATAATAATGACATAGTTTGGATTAATCCAAGCAAACCAAGAATATGATCCCCGTGCATATGTGAAATGAATATATGGGTAGGGCGATTCATGCCAACTTTATTTTTCATCATAGACTGTTGAATTGCCTCCCCTGTGTCAAAAATAAATAGCTCATTATCACGGATTATAGCATTAGAAATAAGATTTCTATTACTGGTTGGAACTGCACCAGATGTCCCAAGGAGAATGATTTTTAGATCGGTCATGTTAATTATTCTAAATTATATAGAATAAATAATAAACATTCAGAGTTTCCGTATTACACGAATTACACGAGTAAGACTACTATGAATGTATATTTCATGTTTATCGATAAGAGAGAAATTAGAAGGTAAATACTCAGGCCAGTCCTTAGGTGACATATATACAATATGTGAACCTGAATTCAACAATTCTGAAGAGATATCAAAGAATTTAGTCATGAATTTCACTGTATTGGAGAATTTTTTGATGCTACTTCGGCCATATGGAAAATCTGTAACAATTCCATCAGAAAAAGAAACAGGCAGGTCAAGGGAATCTGCATGAATAATGTCAAAGTCATTTAGATTAAAATGTTCAAGATTTCTTTGTGCGCCATAACATATTTTTTTAGATATATCAATTCCTGTGAATTTAATATTCATAAGACATGATTCAATGCCTATACTTGCAGTTCCGCAAAAAGGATCTAGAAGGCTTTGTCCAGAATTAAGCCGGCAGAGGTTTACCAATGCTCGAGATAATTTTGGATGAATGGCAAATGGAAGAAAAAAGGGTCTAGCACGAGGTCGTCGACTCATCCATCTTGGTTCGTCAGATAATGAATTATTAGAAAAGATCAGTAATTGGTTATCAAATTTACAGGCAAAAAGGCCAACCTCAGGAGATGTGAGATTCACTTTTAGATGGGGAAAAGTATTTTGAACAAGACCGCCAATAATGCTTTCGTATTTATTATCGAGTCGTGTTTTAATATTTATTTTTCTTACTGAGAAGGTGTTATATTTTTTTAGATAATCAGAACTAGAATTTTGCGCGTATAGATTATCCGAATCTAGATTATAGCGAAATAGCAATATTCCAAAATAATTACAATAAGCTATACGTTGGAATAGTTCATTGTAATGATTAGGATAGTTTTTGAATGAAATAATAATTATTCGAGAATTTTCGTCAATTATATTGTAATCAATATTATTTGATTCTAAGATGGATATTAATTCGCTTCGACCGATTTGGGGAAAATCACCAGATAATACAAAAACACTAATGAATGAATTAACGAAGAGATTTGTAGTGATCGACGATGATTTCAGTGACATCTATTTTACTCACATCATTTGGAATTGTATTAGTAGCAATAATCTCATCAACACCTGATTCTTTTATTGAATTAACAGCCTCATTAACCAATAATGCATGAGTGCAGAGGGTGATAATTCTTCTTGAACCGAGTTTTTTTAGATAATTGGCTGCTCTAACTATGCTTGTGCCAGTACTAATCATATCGTCCACTAATAAAATATCTCGCCCTTCAACTTCGACATTGCTTTCTTCCATTATTACTTCTCCAGTAGTTCGACTACGAGATTTTTTTAAGGAAATAAACTCTACGTCAAGTAATTTAGAAAAAGCTTCTACTCGTGAAGAACCGCCAAAATCAGGAGAGACTGCAAGAGGGGAAGTGAGGTCAAGGTTATTCTTAACGTATTTAGCAAGTAATGGCATAGCAGATACACTATAAGTAGGGAATGAAAAATATCCCAAACCATGTGTGCTATGAATATCTACAGTTAAAAGTGAATTAACGCCAATTGAACGAAATAATCGAGAAACAACGGCAAGGCTAGCTACTTCTCCACGTTGAAATTCTAAATCTTGTCGTGCATATGCAAGGTATGGAACACAGGCATAAACTTTCGATCCCATCTGACTTAATTTGTATGCAGTTAAGAGAAATTGCATAAAATGAAAGTCAACTGATGGATACAAGGATTGAACAAGAATAATATTTTTATCTTGAACATCGTTATGGATACGAACTTTGTGTTCCCCGTCAGGAAATGATTTATTTTCAACTTCAAATAAGTCGATTTCAAGAGAATTAGAAATAGAAGTAGATAATTCGAGTGATGAAGGTCCGGACATAACAATCCATTCAGACAATATAATCACAATTGATTGCGAAAGTATTGGTTATAATAATTCCTTATTAAAAAATAAATTAGAATCAATCGAATGTATTATTCGATTGATTCAGGATATGATTAGTTGTATGCTTCTTCAGCATGAACAGAAATATCCATTCCTGCTTCTTCGTCTTTGCTATCAACACGCAGACCCAATGTGCTATCAAGTATTTTCAATAGGACAAATGTTACAATGCCTGCATATGCAATAGAAGCTACAGAAGCGACTATTTGAGTTGTAACAACAGAGATTGGACCTCCGCTAAATAGACCATCTACACCTACGCCATAAGCAGCAGATGCGAATAATCCTGTGGCTATTGCGCCCCAGAGACCTCCCATTCCATGAACAGCCCAAACATCTAATGAATCATCCCATCCACGTTGATTCTTTAGCTTAATACAGAACCAAGAAACTAATCCAACTCCAGCTCCAATTAGAATTGCGGCCACAGGGCCTACAAAACCAGAAGCAGGTGTAATTGCAACTAATCCAGCTACAGCGCCTGTAGCAGTCATTACTGCACTTGGTTTTCCTGATTCACGCATGCTTAAGAACATCATCATTAATGCTCCTGCTGCTGCGGAAGTATTAGTTACAAGAAATGCATTAACAGCAATACCGTCTGCTGCAAGTGAACTTCCTGCATTAAAACCAAACCATCCAAACCAAAGGATTCCAGTACCTAATAATACATAAGGAATATTATGTGGTTTGAAATTTTCAAGTTTTCCTGATCTCTTGCCCACAAGAATTGCTGCAACCAATGCTGAGAAACCAGAGGAGATGTGAACTACAGTGCCGCCTGCAAAGTCAAGTGCACCCATTTCAAATAACCAACCTCCAGAAGCCCATACCCAATGAGCAATTGGTGAATATACCAAAGTAGACCACAAAGCAACAAATACAATAAGTGTTGTAAATTTGAATCTATCTGCAACAGCACCAACAATTAGTGCAGGAGTAATGATGGCAAACATCATTTGGAACATTGCGAAGCTTTGTGCTTCTGCTCCAATTATTCCATTTAATCCAAGATGAGTAGTTGGATTTCCTATAAAACCGCCGATCGTTGGACCGAACGCAATTGAATATCCCCAGAGAACCCAGGTGATACTAACAAGTCCCATAACCATGAAACATTGCATCATTAAATTTAGAACGTTTTTTGCTCTTACCAAACCGCCATAAAAAAAAGCAAGTCCTGGTGTCATGAACAATACTAACGCCGAGGCCGTTAAAAGCCAAGCGATACTTCCAGCATCCATGTTAATAGTCATTCAAACATTGCTATATTAACCTTACGTTTGTTCATTTTTTATTCAATTAACTATACAAATAATCATTATTCATATAATATAATAGTAATTTGTAAAATTATGTGAAAATGCAAATAAGCAATAATTAAGATAGTAGAGATATTCAACCAGAACAATCTTAAATATAAGAATGAGCAAAATTTACTTAATGGCTACAACCAAATGTCCAGAATGCGATAGATCAATGAATTTTGATTATTCTACTAGAAAAATGGCATGTAAGAGTTGTGGATTATTTCTTAGCAGAGATGAATTAGTAAATCTTAGAGATAAAATCAGAGACAAACAATATGATGATGAGGATAACTCGCAAAGAGGAAATGATTATCTTAATTGGTGGTTATCTGATAAAAAGAAAAAGTAATATCAATATTTTACTCTAATATTATCACGAATTTTTATTGAAGATATCAACTTTTCAATAATTGAATTAATTGTAGATTCAGAAAATTTCTTGGAATGATAAGAAACAACCAGTTCGATATGATAGATTCCATCAGTAATTCCTTGAGGATGAGATTTAATGTATAAATCATTAGTAGAGACAAATTCATAAATAATTGGTGCAAGTTCAGACTCAGTGATTCCATCAATATATAGTACTTTGGAAGTTACTTTGTCAACTTTATCATAATCAATGAGAGGGAAGACTTCGTGAATAAGGATATTTTCCATTTCTTTAGGAACACCTGGAAGGCAAACTATATTCTTATTTTCATATTTAATCAATACGCCCGGTGCAGTACCGACGTCGTTATTTAATGGGGTGGAATTTTTTGGAAGAATTGCCATTTTTTTTCTACTATCAGTAATAGAAAATGAATCAATAACATTCTGAGATACAAGGTCAGTATATCGTTGAATAATCATTTCAAGTGCAATTTCATTAAGTTCTAATGGAAGGTTGAGAGTCGATGCAGTACAAGAGAGAGTCATATCGTCATATGTAGGACCAAGACCTCCTGAAAGAACAATCCAGTCTGAATCAGCAGATATTGCTTGATTTAAAGCCCAGGAAATCTCGTCGCAATTATCTCGAACAATATAAGAACGCGATACAGTACAACCTATGTCAGCAAGTTTATTACAAATAGTTTGAAGATTTGTATTCAAAGTTCTTCCAGAGAGAAGTTCATTGCCAACAGATATAATATGAAACTTCATAAATATCAAATTACATATTGTCATGCTTAACCATTTCTAAATATCTTAATAGGAACAAAGTAAATCTTAGTTCAAGATGAAAAGCATATTTTTAACTGGAACTGCAGGGTCTGGAAAAAGTAATTTGACAGGAATTTTATCAAATTGGTATCAACAAGAGGGTAAGAACGTAATTACGGTCAATCTAGATCCAGGAGTAAGCAATGTGCCTTATGGGATTGATGTAGACATAAGAAATTATATAAATTTACAAGACATAATGGACAAATACAACTTAGGTCCAAATGGTTCGTTAATTTTAGCTTCTGACCTTATCGCAACTAAATTAGAACAAATTGAGGAAGAGATTGATGAATACAATGCCGATTACGTATTTATTGACACACCAGGACAAATTGAATTATTTGCTTATAGAAAAAGTGGACCGTATTTTGTCAAAAATATATCAAATGAAGCAAATGTAAATTTATTTTTGTTTGATGCAACACTAGTTTCTGATCCATCAAATTTTCTATCAATTGCACTATTAGCAAGTTCAATAAAATTAAGATTAGAAATACCGCAAATATCGATTTTAACTAAGAAGGATTTGATTACAGATAGCCAAGACAGAATATTAAAATGGGCAGATGATTTTTCCGAATTATTGGATGATTTAAAGGAAGGAGGAGAGATATATGATTTGACCAGTAGAATGGCCGAAACGGTTATAGAATCAAACATAATCGACGAATTAATACCTACATCAACCGTAAATAATGAAGGAATAGTAGAAGTTATAGCCTCAATTTCTAGAATAATCGACAGAGGGGAGTAATAATATTATTCAATCTGAAGTTTTTCTTTTATGAGAAGAGCAGCTTGGTCAGGGTCGATTTTCTTAGACAACACCTGATCAACTAAATTTTGAAAGTCAGGATGATTTTTGATTTTTTCACTAAGGGTTTTAGATAAATCGTCAATAACTACACTAAGAATTTCATCTTTGATATTATTTTCTTCGGTGGAAGAATGTTTTGATGAATCCTTAAGGAATTTTTCTCTTTCGGCGATAGAATGAATAAGATCGTTAATTCCTGATCCGTCTATAGATGCAGTTTTAATCACTTTTGGCATCCATTTATCATTTTTTTGTTTTGAAGCAGAAAGTAGTTTTGTATACATCTGATCAGAGCCATCAAGATCAGATTTATTCACGACAAATATATCCCCAATCTCCATAAGGCCCGCTTTATAGATTTGAATATCGTCACCTAATTCAGGCATAAGAACAATTACTACAGCATCTGTTATTTTCAATATATCAACTTCAGATTGTCCTGCACCAACGGTTTCGACAATTATTAAATCAAGACCTGATGCATCAAGGATGGAGAGGCTTCGACGAGTATACTTAGACAGTCCGCCAGATTTATTTCCAGAAGACATACTTCGAATGTAAACATTAGGGTCAAGATTATGTGTACTCATACGCAATCGATCGCCAAGTAAAGAACCTCCCGTAATTGGACTAGATGGATCAATTGCAAGAACGCCAATTTTTTTATTAAGTTTACGATAGTTTTCAATTAAACCATTAATCAACGTGCTTTTGCCAGTACCTGGCGGACCAGTTATACCTACAACAAATGCATTACCAGTTTTTGGATATAGTTGAGAGATTATATCGCCGATTTTTGAATCTTCATTTTCAATCATAGATATTGCTTTAGCGATAGCTCTTCTATCTCCTGAGAGAATAGAACTGACAAAATCATCACTCATATGGTAATAATTTATGGCGAGTGAGATATATAATTTTGATAACTTGGTCATTTGACGAATTTTTTTTACAGAATACCGAAATGAATTAAAGTATAAGATTTTAGATTCTTATATAGGTAATAATATTGCTAGAAACGGAAAATTACTGGAAACATAAAATCAACGAACTTGCTAAGTTAAAAAAAGACAGCAACAATGAAGATGTTAAACGATGGGAAAAAGAAGTATTAGAGCCATGGAATAAAAAAACTAACAATAATGAAGAATTTTCTACTACATCGGACATTGATGTAAAGACTTCGTATTATGATTCGGACAATCAAATGAATAAAGATAGATCCATGCCCGGAGAGTTTCCATTCACAAGGGGGCCATATCCCAACATGTATAGAGGAAAGAAATGGACAATGCGAATGTTTTCAGGATTTGGAACTCCAGAAGATACGAATAATCGATTGAAATATTTAATAAAGAATGGGCAGACGGGATTAAGTATAGCGTTCGACATGCCGACGTTGTATGGATATGACGCAGACAATGATAGGTCAAAGGGCGAAGTAGGAAAATGTGGATGTAATATATCGTCATTAAAAGATATGGAGGTATTATTGAAAGACATTCCATTGAATCAAGTAAGTACGTCAATGACAATCAATGCGCCTGCATCAATTCTCACGGCAATGTATGCGTCTGTCGCATTAAAAAATAATATTCCTTTAAATGAACTACGTGGAACAGTACAAACAGATATTCTAAAAGAGTACATAGCTCAAAAAGAGTGGGCATATCCGCCTAAAGATCATATGAGAATTGTTCGTGACATGATGGAATATTGCACAAAAGAAATGCCAAAATGGAATTATGTAAGCATAAGTGGTTATCATATTAGAGAAGCAGGTTCTAATGCAGCGCAAGAATTAGCATTCACATTAGCAAATGGATTTACATATTTAGAATTAGGGCAGAAAGCAGGGCTAAAAACTGAAGAATTTGCCCCTAGACTGTCATTCTTTTTCAATTGTACAATGAATTTCTTTGAAGAAATAGCTAAATTTAGAGCAGCGCGAAGAATATGGGCCACCGTATTAAGAGAAAAATACGGAGTTGAAAAAGGACCTGCTTTAGCATTAAGATTCCATACTCAGACTTCAGGAGCTTCTTTAACATGGCAACAACCAATGAACAACATAGTAAGAACAGCGATAGAGGCATTAGCAGGGGTATTGGGTGGTACACAATCACTTCATACTAATTCATATGATGAGGCATGGGCGCTTCCTACTGAGCAGGCAGTAAAAGTTGCACTCAGAACACAGCAAATCATTGCAGAGGAAACAGGAGTAATTCAATCTGCCGATCCATTAGGAGGATCATATTATTTAGAGTATCTAACTAACGAACTAGAAGAAAAGGCATATAGGTATTTTGAGAAAATCGATTCTCTAGGAGGAGTAATTAGTGCAATAGAAAAAGGATATTTGCAAAAAGAAATTGCTGAAACAGCATATCGAAGTCAATTATCAATAGAAAAAGAAAAAGAAGTCATTGTAGGTGTAAACAAATATACTGAAGAAGAAGAAGATAAGATTGAAATATTAAAAGTGGATGACGAGGCACAAAAGATTCAAGTAAACCGATTAAAACAACTAAAGAAAGATCGAGACAATAATAAGGTTAGAGAAGCACTAGAGAGTCTAAGAAAAACATATGAAAGTAATGATAAGAATTGCATGTATGATACGATAAAAGCAGTACAAGCATATGCGACATTACAGGAAATTGTAGATGTAGGCAGAGACGTGTTTGGCGAATGGAAAGAACCTCAAATATTTTAAAATGGTAATTATAGAATGGCACAAAAAATCAGAATATTAGTAGCAAAACCAGGATTAGATGCACATGACAGAGGAGTCCTAGTGTTATGTAGGGCGTTTAGGGATGCAGGTATGGAAGTAATATACAGCGGGTTATTGCCAACGCCAGAACAAGTAGCCAGTATTGCAATTGATGAGGATGTAGATGCAATTGCATTAAGTTTACACAATGGAGCGCATTTAACTGCCTTTCCAGAAGTAAAGAAATTTCTGGAAAAAAAGGGAGCGAGTGAAATAGCAATAATTGGAGGAGGAATAATACCTGAAGAAGATAAAGAAGAGTTGGAAAATAATGGAATTACGGGTAATTTTGGGCCTGGAACTTC
>CAZKFJ010000006.1:0-46984 GCA_964552125.1 uncultured Nitrosopumilales archaeon
CACTCTTCTTCGTTTCTACTTGAACTTTGAAATTATTTACCAACGGATGAGGTTTTACTGCTCCTGCAAATACCACTTCGTTATTTTTCAATAATTCTTTTCGTAAAATATAGCCTATAGCTAAATCTTCATCAGTTATTACTAAAGTCGCTTGATTATCTTTTTTCTCAACTTCTATTTCCATTTTCTTCATTTCTGTTACCAACTACACCTATTCAAAGCTTGTTATTGGATCTCGGATAAGAACCTAATACCTTTACCGAGCTTCCCAAATTTATTAATTCTTGTATTGCCTTTTTACAATTTTCATCATCAATATGTCCTTCAAAATCAAGATAAAAATTGTATTCCCATGCTTTTTTCCTTGTAAGCCTTGATTCAAGCTTCGTGAGATTAATGCCTCCATCTGCAAATTCTTTCAATGCCTTATATAACGATCCCGCTACATCGCCAGCCGAAAAGACTATTGAAGTTTTATCTTTTCCTGTAGATTTAGTTGGTATCTTTGACAAACAAAAGAACCTTGTAAAATTATCTTCATGATCTTGAATATTCTCCTCAATTACACTCATATCGTATAATTTAGCCGCGTCTTTACTTGCGATTGCCGCCGCCCTTTTCATATTCTTCTCTTTAATCATTTTTACACTCCCTGCTGTATCATAAGTCGTCACCGCATCACATCCAGAGTTTTTCAAATAAGCCTTACATTGACCTAGTGCCTGAGTATGAGAATATATTACATCAATATCATCTTTGCTTGTATCGTGATGCGAAATCAAACAATGCTCTATCTTTACATTAATTTCACCCACTACTGTTACTTTTGATTTCAGTAATAATTCATAGGATTCTGTAACACTACCTTCAATAGAATTCTCAATTGGAAGTATTGCTAATTCGATCTGTTCACTTTCTAAAGCATCGAATAAATCTGAAAAGGTTTTATACGCTATACTGTTTGCTTTCGAGAAATACAAATTTATTGCCTTTTCACTATAAGCACCTATTTCGCCTTGAAATCCAACGATCGGAATATTTCTTTCCAAAATAATTTAATATACCTCAGTTAGCCAATTCAAATATTTCTCATTATTACCGGCAACTATATCCGCATATGACTTTCTTATTTTGTCTGTGACATTACCTATTTTTCCCGTTCCTACTTTTCTATTATCAATTTCTACTATTGCGGTTACTTCTGCTGCAGTTCCAGTGAAAAATACTTCATCTGCTTGATAAAGTTCAATTCTAGAAATCTCTCTCTCAATAATATTCATTCCCATATCTCTTGCCATTTGAATTACCGAATCTCTTGTTATACCTACTAATATGGAAGATGTCGTAGGCGGTGTAGCTATTTCTCCATTCTTAACCACAAAAATATTTTCGCCAGTCCCTTCCGAAACCATTGAATTTTTACCTAATAATATGGCATCATCAAAACCCGATCTTAAAGCATCTAATTTTGCAAGTACTGAATTCAAATAATTTCCACTTGCTTTCGCTTGAACTGGCATCGATTCATCAGAAATTCTTTTCCAATTTGATATACAAACTTTGATTTCATGATTTGAAAAGTATTTTCCAAATGGAAACGCTGTGATAGATACATTCACTGGAAATCCAGTGAAGTTTAATCCAATTCCCCCATATCCTACATAAACTAATGGTCTGATATAGCTCGATTGTTTTAATTGATTTTTTCTCAGTAGTTCTAAAATATTCTGTTCCAAATCTGATTCTGAATACTTATGTTCCAATGGTAAGATTTTACATGATTCCGTTAAACGCGCAATGTGTTCTTTTAATCTAAAAACACCCAAATTATCTTTAGATGGGTATGCTCTTATTCCTTCAAATACAGCAGTACCATAATGTATTGCATGAGTTAAAATAGGAACTTTTGCGTCATCCCATTTTACGAACTCACCATCCATCCACATATATTCAGTTTCTTCTATTGCCAAAAATCTCTCCTTCCGGTTAAATATGAAATTCTATAAAAACTTTGAAATTTCCTATTCCTGCCAATCTGATGCCAGCGTTTTATATTTAAAGTATCCACAACTAGCACATTTTACACCTTTCTGAACTTTAACTACTCTGTCTCCACATGAGTTACAAGTACTTCTAATCACTCCTTCGTCTTCATTATTATTATTTATCATCACGTGGATTAATCCATTTGTTAAACTCACAACTGACGCTCTAATATAATCGTTTGTTCCCCAATTCGGCATTTTTGTTTTTGCCATTAAACCCACTAAAGATCCGAATGAGATTTTTCCATTAATCTTGATAATTCTAAGAGCTTTGTCATTCTCAAGTCTTCCTTCAACCTTGTCACCAGCTTGCGGTAATGCCGATGAATTTTCTAACGATTCAACTTCTACAGATTTATTTTTATTATCAAATTTTGTCTTCCCGAATATAGAAGCGCGAATCTGCCCATCTATTACGTGCGTACCTTTTCCAGATTCATACTCCTCAATTACTGCTAATTCGTCACCGGGAATTACCTTTTCTTTACGATTATCACTTTTTTCCATAGTTTCTTTTAACTCTGAAAATATTTAAACATCGTATTATAACCAATGCGGTTTAATGAGAAAATCATCCAATTCTTTTCCATCTAACAGGTCTATTAATGCCTCAGCCTGAGGAGATGACAATACTGGCTTGTCAAATGTATATCCGTCAATTGAAACCCTGGGACACGACGTCTGAATAAAAGCGTCAATAGATTTAAAGTAAGATATTCTCTCTTTTGTAACTTCTCTCATTGCAATCAACTGTACCTCTTTTCCTCTTTCCTCTAATCTTTTTTTAACAGACAGTAGTTTTTTTGTATCAAACTGACCCTCTTTTAATCCTAATATTAAACCAAATTTTTCTGCATAACGAGCCTTTGAAATTGATAAAATTGCTTTCTTTTCTCTGTCTTCACTTACTTCTTTGACGTCAATAATCTCTTCAGCATACGGGTCAATCATGAATGTAGGTTTCCCCGAAGAAAGCGAAACTCCTATTCCATGAAAATTACTATTTCCTAACACAACAAACGCATCGACTTTCTCTTTAATATAAAACGCAGGATAAAATTCACAACCAAATACTTGTCCGTCCTTTAACTGTCCACCACCTTTTCCAATGATTACTTGAACTCCATTCTCTTCAAATATCTTCTTTATTGGTTCGATCTGATGCAAGTACTGACTAAATGTAACCATTCCTATAACCTTGAATTGCTTCAAAACATCCACTGATTTTTTTATCGCAGATTCAAAGTCAATATTATCAAATGCGTCAATCATGACCGTTCTATCACCAAGTTTTTCAAATGAAATTGTATGACCTATGTTAAACGCCAACTCGGCACCCATCCTTTTAGCTTCAAAGTTTGTACTATCACAGCTACCATAACATGAATCTCCCATAATGAAAACATCTACGTCAAATTCTTTCTTTATTCTTGTTGAAATATCTTCTAAATAGATCATTAACCCATCGGGTGCGCTTATACACACACTTTTTGGTTTATTCGTACGTATCTCGTCAAATATCTTCGCCTCATCAATTTCAATCATTTTTCTTGTTTAATATCATAAATCGTTGTATTTGTAATTTTATTTTTCTTTAAAATTGAGTTTATTCAGATAACTGTCTACAATATAATTCGCAAATGGTATACTGCATGTCATTCCAGGAGAAACTGCATTTAATATATGAATAGAATCATCATGTTCTTTGACCACTAAATCATCCACCAATTCACCATTATCATCAACTAATTGTGCACGAATTCCAGAGTAACTTCTAATTAATTCATTTAATTCAATATTAGGTAATAAATCGCGTACTTTATCCAATAATTTTGTTTTCATTAATGATTGAATAAACTCTTCCTCTACACGTTTACGGTTATTTACCAACATTCTCCAAAATCCTTTATAACTCAAAATTTTACCCAATTCATTAACGTTAACATCTAAGTTCCTATAGGCTTCTTTTCCTGGCGCAAGAACTGCATTTGGACCGACTATTACCCTGCCATCAATTGTTTTTGTCAAATGTATCCCTAAAAATGGAAGATTCGGATCAGGAACAGGATATATCATGGAATTTACCATATGCGACTTATTCTTAGGCAATTCAAAATATTCTCCCCTAAACGGTATTATCTGATAATTCAATTCTAATCCCATCATTCTTGCTATATTGTCAGCATACACTCCTGCACAATTTATCAAAAATTTTGTTGAAACCGTTTTCGTTAACGTATCTATCGTTATCCCATTAGTTTTTCTATTTATGTTTCTGACTTTTTGATTCAGTAATATGTCTACACCATTTTCTTTTGCATCACGTCCAATTGACTGAACTAATCTCTTTGAATCAACAATACTTCCCATAGGCGAATACAACGCAAACTTTCCTGTGGAATAAGGTTCAACTTTCATTAATTCTTGTTTATTGATAATTCTTACATCTTGAACATTATTATTTTTACTACGTTCTAACAAAAATTCCAAGCTCTCTCTTTCTTCATCATCTTTTCCAACTACCAATGTCCCTGTTCTCTTAACTGGAATATTTCTTCTTTTACAATATTGATTTAATTGTTGATTTCCTTCAACACATAACCTTGCTTTAAGTGAATTAGGCTTATAATAAAATCCACTATGAATAACTCCACTATTCCTACTACTTGCATGATATCCTATCGAGCTTTCTTTTTCAAGAATTGCAATTTTAATGTCAAATCTTTCACTTAATTCATTCGCAAGTGCACTGCCAATTATGCCCGCTCCTATGATTATAATATCATATTCAGGATCTTTCAACATAAATCAACATGCGTTTAACTAATAAAAATCAATTATAAAATTCATAATCGATGGTAATATAATTACCATCAATTAATAGCGTCTCGGTTGTAACCCTCTTTCTGTTTTAAGTAGGATTCAGCTTAGCGGCCTACCTGAGTCTCAATCAGGTATTCGTAGACTCTATTTGGCCTTGCTCCATATGGGACGACCGTTTCATTCCTAACCCTGGAACCTCAGATTTTCATCATCATTGTTTTAACAGGTTTGGATATCGTTTCTGCTCCGTTGCCATCTATCTCTAGATATGTTTCTCAACATCATATTCCTGATAGGAGAGAGGAGTTTCCTCAGTATTACCGATACCTACACACCGACTCACGTGTCTTATCTTATGTTCTATTTCTTGTTAAACTTATATTTCGACACATATGGATTATCATCTAAATAGAATCTCCATTCCTTTTCTACATCCATCGAAATTCCTATCCTTCCCGACGTGAGTATTCTTTCCTTTCGTTTCTCCAAATCAACAATACATAATTCTCCTTTCTCTGTTAAATCATGATTATTGAGTTTTTTATTAATTTGTAAAGCCTCTGAAAGCTTTCCAGGACCGTTCGTTAAATTATTAGTAAGTTTTCCTTTTCTATTTTTAATCATATGTTTAATTCCATCAATTGGTTCTAATCCACGAATTAATACAGCTCCTGCAGGATCGGTCTTCTTTTTTGCAACTACATTCAACATAAAATACATTCCATAAGTAAAATATACATACGCATGTCCGTTTTCTCCGAACATAGCTTGGTTACTTACTGTACAACGCTTACTTGCATGACTCGCCTTATCATATTCACCAAATTTATATGCCTCAACTTCTACAATTCTACCTGTCATATCTCCTTTCTTTGTTTTTCTTACTAGGATTTTTCCTAGAATATCTTTTGCTACTTTTAATGTATCTCTATTGTAAAATTCTCTTTCTACAGGCCTTAAATTCTTCAACAACTTCACGGAAAGACTTTCTCATGATTATCTCTTGATTTTTCTAACAACATTGCAAAATTAATTTTATTTGGCTTGCCACCTACTAATCCACCAATCCCTCTTTTTTCCTTCGTTACAAAAGTACCATCATTGCCCATTCCTTGCACTTCTTTTAACTTATTCACAATTTCCGATACATCTGAATTCCTAGATACAATATAAGCATGGCTTAGTTTTGCTTCTCTTTCTTTCAACATTCTGAGTTTTTCAATAAATTGATTAATCTCATCCCATTCATATTGATTCATTTTACATTCGACAACAACAAGAATTTCATCATCCTCACTTAAACAAGCTATCTTAAAATCCCCAATATTAGGAACCGGATAATCTATGTTAACTTTAGCCGATTGAAATTCATTCACTAACCACATTGTAGTTCTAATTAACAAATAGTCATCCCTTTCAACTTTATCTTCTAGAATTGCATAATACAAAGATCGAATTGCTTGATCATTCATTTTATTCAAACTGTTCATCATTCCTGAACCCAATACAGACCTCTCTTTTTTCGCAATATGATTAATCAACCCTGTAGGAATCTTTATTTTAATTAATTCATCTACCATTTCTTCTCGAGTTTTCATTTCTAACATTATCGGATACTTTTGTAATAAGTATTTGGTAAATTACTTCCTTAAACTAAATAATGATTACAGTATATCTATTGTATGGCCAAAAAAATTACTAATATCACTCTTGTTCACGAATGCGACGAATCTAACTGCCATCTTAATAATCAAGAACAGACAAAATGGATAGAAAACATTCTTCCTAAGGAAAAACTTGAATGGAATTGGAAACTAACAGACATTAAAGTTTTTGATGTTACCAGTCCTAATCCAGATAATGCCGATTCGTATATCTCAAGAGTTTTAGATAAAAAATATGAAGAATCTGATAACTAGATTCCTTCAGTTGCGCGTTTTAGCATAAATGCCCCATCTTTCATAATCAATTCAAACACATCATTCACTTCAAAACGAACTGCTAATAAATCATATTCTGCTTCTGATAAGAATAAAGTCATTTTTGGTAAAACCATTTCCCGTGAATTCATAGGAAAGACCCCGATTGATTGAAATTGTGAAATTATTCCTTTGACCATTTTAGTTTCATCTGTTCCACCCATTCCTCCTACCACACCTGAGTCAGTTCTATCTCGAACCTCTACTAATTCAATTTGCTTACCAGGTTGTGCAGTTTCAGGATCAGATACACTGCTAATCTTATGAACTCGGACTTTAACCATAAAAAGTAATAATTTACATTATTTATATCTCTAAGTTCTGAAAAAAATATCTTTTATGATTAAACATTTATAATATATTTTTATTAAGTTAATTTAATTGACAAAATTTTTAAATCCAACTATTGGCGATTTCTCAATTTCCTTAAAGGACGAACATAAAGATATTCAAGAATTAGCCCGTGAATTTGCGAATAATGAAATTGGTCCTATTGCGCATAAAATTGACGAAGAAGATAAAATTCCTGATTCACTAGTACAAAAAATGTCCGAATTAGGATTTCTTGGAGTTCCATATCCAACTGAGTATGGCGGTATTGGCATGGATTATCTTTCAATGGCGATTGTTATAGAAGAATTGGCACGTGTAAGTTGTGCAGTTTCTGTTATACCTGTAGCTCATACTCTAATCACGATGCCACTCACAAGTTTTGGTACAGAAGATCAAAAACAACAATTTCTTATTCCCCTTGCCAAAGGTGAGAAAATAGGTGCGCACGCAATGACTGAACCAGGTGCTGGTTCCGATCCTGCTGGAATCTCTACAAAAGCCACTAAAGATGGAAATGATTGGATAATTAATGGTACAAAAGCTTGGTGTACAAATGGAGATATTGCAGATACTTTCTTAATCTTTGCTCGTACATCGGATGAACAAAAACGACATCTGGGTATTAGTGCTTTTATTGTAGATCGAAACACGGATGGATTTACAGTAGGAAACGCCCTTCCAAAAACTGGCATACGCGGATCAAAATCTGTTGAATTAATTCTTGAAGACGCTAAAATTCCAAATTCCAATATTCTCGGAGAAGAAGGTAAAGGATTCTATGTCGCAATGGATTGCTATGATCATGGTCGTATCGAAATCGCTGCTCAAGGTGTTGGCATTGGCCAAGCAGCTATTGAATCAGCTTCTAAATATATTACTCAACGTAAAGCCTTTGGACAAACAATTATGGATTTCCAGGGTCCACAATTCATGTTAGCAGAAGCCACAGCTGAATTACAAGCATCTAGATTATTGACTTATTGGGCTGCATCCCTTAGAGATCAAGGAAAAGATTACGTTTCATCTGCTGCTATTGCAAAAATGTATGCAACTGAAGCTGCTGAAAGAGCGTCTCTTACTGCTATAAAATTATGTGGATCCGCTGGTGTTGCTACGGAATATCCTATGGAAAGATATCTTCGCGATAGTCAAATCACTAAAATTTATGAAGGTACCAACGATATTCAACGTGTAACTTTGGGTAGATTACTTCATAAAGAAACTAAAAATGAATTAGGACTCTAATTACTTTCTATTTCTTCTACTTCGTTATTGGAATCATTATCAACATTTTCAATGTTGGCAAGTTCTACGGCATAATCTTGATCAATTACTTTTGCAGTAATTAGATTTACTAGAGAATTAGTTGAAGCTTCTCCTGTTACTTTTCCCCCTCTACCGCGTATTTGTCGCCATTTGAGATTTGTGCTTCCACTCTTCGACTTGTAGATTATTCCTAACACATCTCGAACATTGATAAAAGTGATATCGCGTTCTTTTTTTAATGTAACTTTGTCCGCCGCTTCAATATAGATAGAACCAGTTTCACCGTCTTTTTCTGGGAAAACTTCTGGGTCATACAAATAACTTTCAGGTATATATGATGCGCATGTACTATTGATAAGAAATCTTCTGAAACTCTCTAATGCTGATGTCGTGTCTACGTTAACCATACTATGACTAATGTTATCTTATTAATTTAGTTTACGGGCTAATAACAAAAAATTTTATTACTGATTTCTAAATTCAGAATCTTTGATATATGAAATTACTTCCGTAAAATTTTTTACCCGAATTAGATTGTTACGACTAATAATATGGTTATTCCAGGGCTGATCATATACTAAAGCCACTTTATCTAAATTGGCAATTTCCATTACCTGTATTGGCGAATCATCAACGAATATGTTATAATCCAAGTTTCCTTTCAAGTAATTTTCATCAACAACCACTATCTCATCAAAAGTAATCTTGGTCATTTCCAACCATTGCATTACATCATCCATTGTTTTTTTATTTCTAGCAGTTACTAAATCTGTTTTACCAAAATCCTTTATCTCATTGATATTTTCTTTTAATCCAATTTCCGTTTCATCTATTAATTGCCATTCCTTCCATGCATCATCAAATACATCTTCAAATGCTTTTTTTGAAATGCCTATCTTTTTCCAAAAATCCCACTGATCAACATTACTCTTATCAACTTTAATGCCAAATCTCTCATTCAGTAATCTGATCCATATCTTTGATGCATCTGCTAATACTCCGTCTAAATCTATTGCAATCTTCATCCTGTGCTCTAAATCCTATTATTTTTCTGAAAATATTAAAAGATTAAAACTTAATCATTAATTGACGATTATTGACTACGAAACTCTTTGTTTACCATATGAATCAAGATGATCCAAAAAAATGCACTGCATTAAAATTGGTACGACTTGGTTTAGTTAAAAAAATTACCTTAAAACAAGTTCCCAAAAATTCAATACTACTCAACCCTATGTCTGATAATATACTGTGTAAAACAGATCAAAAACATCTACGTTCCGGTCTTGTTGTAATCGATTGTTCATGGAAAAAAGGCTCTGATGTTTTTAAAAATAGATTTCCTGGTATTAATAGAAGACTTCCAATATTGCAAGCAGGAAATCCTACTAATTATAGTAGACTTTTCACACTTTCGTCATCCGAAGCACTTGCTGCATCATTGTTTATTACTGGTAATTTTCAAGAATCAGAACTCGTTCTATCGAAGTTCAAATGGGGGCATACTTTTTTCGAACTAAATTCTGAAATACTGGATGACTATTCAAACGCTAATACTTCGGAAGAAATCTCTCTTATCGAAAAAGAATATTATCAAAAATTCTTATAATTAAATTTTTATCACATTATCCTTAAGTATAATAATTACTAATATTAGATATACGATGTTATTACCTGCTGAGATTGAAACTAAAACATCCGTCCCTGCCCTTAGAGCTCTAGTTGCAAAACGTTTAATCAAAGAATATAATTTTAGCCAAAAAGATACTGCAAAGCTAATTGGCGTAACTCAAGCAGCAATTAGTAATTATCTTCGTGGAACAAGAGGCAATCTCACCTCACTTGGTGACGACGAACGTATTCAAACTATTGTTGCTGAAATCACAACAATGATGATTGAAAAACATGAATTAAGCGATATAATCTCCAAATTCAATGAGGCTTGCAGCGTAATTCGGAGCAATAGAATGTTATGCGACATTCATAAAAAATTAGAACCTTCACTTGATGTTGATAATTGCCATGTTTGTGAAATGGACGACGACCAAACCTCTCCAAAAAGCTTCAATATCTCATTAAAATAAATTTATTACTGATTTTATGAAAATAATTACATTAGGTACAGGTAATGCATTTACATCCAACGGTCGTGATAATGCATCAGTTTTGCTTGATGGAACTTTTAAAGTATTATTCGATTGTTCACCTCAAACAATCTCATCCTTAAGAAAACTAAATCTTGCACCAAATCAAATTGATTATATATTTGTCTCGCATCTACACGGAGATCACTCTGGTGGCCTTCCCTTCTTTTTATTAAATCTTAAACATCGTGAATCAGGAACAGTAACTGTTAGTGGGCCTCCTGGTTTAGAAAAACAAATTCATACTGTTTATAAAGAATATTTTGGCGATGTCGATATAAACAAATACTTCAAATTTCAACACCCTGATTCAAAATATCCTTTTGACTTGGAATATATGGAAGGCGATCACTCAATTCTGGACTTTATATATAAAATTGAATTTGACAACAAAAAAATTGTTTACACTGGCGATACTCGACCTATTGATTTATCCAAATTTGCTAAGAATGCAGATTATTTAATACACGAAGCAGGCGAACTCAATCCAGATTTAGCACATGAATCAGCACATACTACTCCTATTCAAGCTGCTGAAATTGCAAAAGAAGCCAACGTTAAAAATCTTATTCTTATTCATCGTCCCAACTTCAATCAAGAATTAATAGATAAGATTCACTCAATATTTCCTAATACATTGATGCCTAATGACCTTGATATTATTGAATAAAATAAATAGTTATAATTTATTCTAGACTAATGAAATCTATTGAAATATTATTCTACGAAAAAATTTGGACCAATAACTACTGGTCATAGGCAGTGGAAAGATGCTGGACACTGTAAATACGTGCATGGTTATGCTCGTCATGTAGAGATTACTTTTGGATGTTCTAGTCTCGATGATAAACAATGGGTTATGGATTTTGGAGGCCTCAAAGAAATTAAAGACTGGTTAAATGAACAATGGGATCACCGTCTACTTATTGCTAGTGATGATCCTCTCATGTCCGACTTTAAAGTACTACACGAAAAAGGCGGATGTAACCTCAATATAATGGATATAGAACAGGGATGGGGCCCCGGAATTGAGGCTTCTTGTAAATTTATTTATGACTATGTTGATCAGTGGATTAAAAAACTGACCGATTCTCGTGTTTGGGTTCATAAAGTCCAAATCTGGGAGCATGAAAATAACTCTGCATTTCTTACTAATGAGTAGGTCTACTATCTCATGACTTCTCGTTCAGCATTAATTTTACTTTCAGGTGGAATTGACTCTGCTGTTGCTCTTTGGAAAATGAAAGAAATGAATTATGATACCTACACAATTACTTTCAACTACAATAAACGGTTTGATAAAGAAATCGAATGCTGTAATCAAATCTCTAATCTGTCTGAGTCTATCTCACACAAAATAATTAATCTAAATTTTCTTTCTGAATTTGAAGACGAAATCTACAACGAATCAAGCCCATTGTTTAATAACAAAAATAATATACCACCCAATTATATTCCATCAAGAAATTTAATTTTTTATTCTATTGCATTATGGTGGGCTGAAACTCTTGGTATTGAAACCATAGTTGGCGGACATAATAAAAACGATATTGATTCTTTCCCTGATTCTAATACTGATTTTTTTCATCAACTAACTAGTTTAGCTAATAGTTCTACATATGGTTCTCGAGAAATTTCTTACAATATACTTATGCCACTTAGCAAACTAAATAAAAAACAAGTGATTGAGGAAGCTCTACGTCTAAATGTACCTCTAAATTTAACTTGGTCTTGTGAAAAACAAGAAGACATTCCTTGTAAGTTATGCCGATCATGTAAACTCCGATTAGATAGTTTTTCAATTCTGGGAACACAAGATCCATTATCAACTATTTAGCAGCATACGAATATAGTGTTCATATTTTATATATGATGAATATACCGGTACGATAAGATAGGTTGATAACTTGTTAGACAAATCTAAACAAAAAAAATTCTCCTCGAACGACGTTTTACCTGATATTCAAAATCAAAGTGCATCTGTAGATGTATCTGCTGGAATCTCAAACTTCAGAACTCTTTATCAAAGCGACGTTGGGCCTTTATTTGTTAATTTTTCAGTCAGTGTTTCTACACAAAATACTCGAGGTGTTCACATGAGCCGTTTGATAAAATCCACATTAAAACATAGTACTGGTCGATATATTGAAGATTCTCTGATAAAGATTCATGACGAGATTACTAAAACACAACCTGACTGCCAAATTAATGTAAAATTTCAATATCCGGTACATGATCAATTTCTCGATACATCTATTACATTGAATCCTGACAAAAAATTCGATTATGACTTTAAACTCAAAGGCATCACTTCTTGTCCATGTAGTAAAGCAATATCTGGAGTTGGTCATATGCAACGAACAATACTTACTTTACAACTACGGCAAAATTCTTTGATAAACTTTGAAGAAGTTGCACTAAATCTTAACGAATGTTTTTCTGCTAGCCTAAAAGAATTCCTTAATCGTGCTGACGAAGCGAATAAAATTATTGAAGCCCAAAATAATTCCAAGTTTGTTGAAGACGTAGTACGCGATTGCTTAAAGAGATTTCCTGCTGCTAAATACATTCATGCACAAAGTTTAGAATCTATACATTCTCATGACGCGATTGCATCATGGCCAAAAAATAACAATAATTAACCTCTAACGGTTAGCTGTTCTCATAACTGTCTTGAATTCTTCTTTGTTCTCAAATTGAAGATATGAATTATGTCTCTTTTCATATCTTATACTTGAAATTAACCTAGAACCATAATCATGTCCTGGACAAATCTTTACATGATCATCTAATTTCATAATTTTTTGAAAACTTTTGAACAAATCTTCATCCTTGCCTCCAGGTAAATCAGTTCTTCCACATCCACCTACAAACAATGTATCTCCTGTAAATAGATAATTTTTCTTAGTGTCGGTTTTATCCGATAACAAATAACATATTCCATCTGGTGTATGACCAGGCGTATGCATTATTCTTAGTGTTAAAGCATCTAATTTTATAACTTCTTTATCTTTTAATGACCTATCTTTATTTGTCGGTGCACTTGAATGAGCGCATATTTGTCCTCCAGTTCTTTGTACGGCCTCTTTGTTTCCAATCGTATGGTCCCAATGACTATGAGTATTGAAAATATATTTTATATTCAAATCTAACTTACGCACAGCAGTTATCACTTTATCTATATCATAAGACGGATCAATAATGAATCCGTTTCTAGTTTTGCTATCGCCTACAATATATGTGAAATTCTTCATATTTCCGACGATAATCTGCATAAATTCCATAAATTCTATATTTCCTACATTGTAATGTTGGTTGACGAATATATACTATAGGTTATTTTCCAATTCTGGCGGTATACCTATATCTACAATAATAATTTTTCCTGTTATCTCGTTTCTTTGCAGTAATCCACTTTTACTTTTATGAAACGTTACAGTCAACTCAGCTTTTATTACATAATTCGCAACACTTCCATCCAGAGGATTTAGACCTGATGGAATATCTACTGCAACTATAGATTTTTTGCTTTTATTAATTTGATTCATTACAAATTCAATTTGATTATTTAACTTTCCATTCAACCCTGTTCCAAATAATGCATCTACAATTATATCGGATTTATTTACCTCATTTTCAAATTCTTTTGTAAAATTCTTATTTTGAAAAACTTCCATTTTCTTTATTTGTTTTATACCTTCAATTAAATTCCAATTCTTTTTTATCTCATGTGTTTTTAATTTTCCTTTAATATTTAACAAACAAATAGTAATTTCATCAGCAAATTGAATTAAATGCCTTGCACACACTAATCCGTCTCCTCCATTATTTCCACTTCCACACACTATCAAAATATTTTTTGATTTATTTTTTGAATATTGTTTTTGAATAACGTTAGCTAACTGTAAACCCGCATTTTCCATTAAAACTAATTTTGATATACCGATTTCTTCTGCCATATCTTCTAATAACTTCATTTTTTCTGGAGTAATAGATTCCAATTAATACAATAAATTTAAGTTAAACCAGTATTAATAAAATAGTATATGGATAGCAAAAATTGTTCAGTCTGCAATAACCCTATGGATAAAGTGCCTGTAAGCGACCATGTTGATTTTGTTTGTTTATCCTGTGGCCCTTCTAGTCCTATATTTTGTACCAAAGATGATAAAGAACGCTGATTATTCCTAATAATAGGGCTTTCCTTGCCTGAATGCAATGATTTTTGCCGCACGAATATCCCTGGACGATCTCTTATTTGGCTTTGTTTTCTGATTAGACGTGCCAAATTCATCTACAATTTCTATTTTTGTATTGTCATTTACAAAAGATCTTATTGTTTTAGCGATATAATGAGAATTATGTTTGTCTCCCTTTCCTATTTTTATTACAATCTCACTTTCTTCAAAATATTCTGAAACGTCTTTAACTGTTCTCTTAACTTGATTTATTGATCTACAAACACTTGCGTAAATTTCCTTATCATCATTATATACAATTAAACCAGTTCTGTATCCAGGATCTATTCCTATTATTATATTCTTACAAGATAAATTACTTAATTTACTCAAAATAATATATCCTTGTATCTTTGAATTAGATAATTCTTCTAATGTTATGTATCTAGTTTTTAATGCAAGATGTTTCTCTAATTCGGTAGTAATGACTAAATTTACAAAACTTGGTATTTTTTCATTAGGAGTTAAGCTAAGAAATGAAAAATTATGATCTTTTAATATTTTTGTAATTTTATAATATGCCTTACTATCGAGTGTAATAACTGCTATTCTGACGTTAGTTTTACGAGTTTTTTCTATTGTCCCCAACAATACTTGTTATTAATTTTACTTTCTTAAATATTCAATTATACATATATAATAAATGTATGAAAATACCAACAAATCAAGACAGTAAAAACTTTGCTACAATAAATGACATTCAATTTCTTGACCTCTTCAAACCCAATATTTCTACCATCTATATGGATAAATCCCATACCCGGAAACAACTTATTCCAAAATTTTTATCGTCAATCTCGACTTCAGAGTTAATCATCTATCTTGATTTTGACGCTTGGATTCGTAGTTATCTTAGTACATCTAAAAATAATTCAAATATTCTATTACTAAAGCCAACCCAAAATAACCTAGACGACTCTCTACTTACCGTTTTATCATGGAATAATCCAAATTTCAGTTTCTTAATATTGGATTCAATTCCCTCATTTTATAATTTACTTAATCAAATTGAACCTGACCGCGCAGGTGAATTATTATTCTATTATTTATCTTCATTACGAAATTTTGTATATTCTGTCAATGCAAAGATGATTCTGCTCAATCTTTCTATCTACAACACTTTTTCTAAACCTAATAATCGCTTTACAGGAATGAAAATTCTAAATCAAATCAGCGATAATATAATTTACGCGAACTCTGGAAACACTAATACACAAATCTACGTTTATGACGATGAATTATCAATAAAAAAATCCATCAAGTTGGAAAATTAGCCGCCTTTTAGTGCGACTAAAAAGAAACCAATTATTAAACCAATAAATGTTAACCCTAATCCAGAAATAATAAACGCTGCCGTGGTTCTTCCTTTTGCAACTTGTTTTGTCGCTCTGGTAATAAAAACAAAACCTACTGTACCGCACAATACCGATGAACTAAGAATAACACTTTCTGCTAGTGTTTGTCCCTGCCAATTTGGTATAATTGGCTGTCCTTGTGCATATGCGCCACCTTCCACTAAAGCATTGACAATTCCCGTTGTAAATAAAACAAACAAAGCTACGTATACATACTTTATAGATCGTGTCTGGAACACTGACGAAAACGTATTAGCTATTGTTCTTACGATAGATATACGACTTATACTTAGAAATAAATTACCAGTTAAATTATCGATTTTCTTTTTTATTGCCATATTTTATTCACTCTCTTAATTCGTCCATTATCACTTGTTTTACTAATGTTCCTGTCGTTGATATTTCTAATAAGGTTTTCAGATACTCTTCTCTTTCGATAAAATCTAACCTATTTCTCCAAATTTCATAACCTAAATCTAGGTTCTTGGCAGCGCTCTTATGCGATTTGCAAAGTTTCTCTCCATTCTCTATCATATTGTCACATAATTTACAACTTTTCATTTTCTCTTCCTCTCATTATGGCAATCTGGATTAGAACAAAAACTCCAAGGCCTTCCCTTGTATGTTGTTCTTATCTTTGGCCAAGAACATTTCACACAACCATTTTTCTGTGTACGTATATATCCACTTCTTGGTAAAGATGCCCTAACTGTGCATTTTCCCTCCATGCTTCTTGAACAAACTAAAGCACGATTTTTCCAATTTGATGTAATCATCAACGTACCGTCTAAACAAATAGTGCACTTTCGCAATATTATATTTTCTCTAGATTTATTATCAATTTTATTACTTGCACTTGTTAACACCTTTCCTATGTTCTTATCATTGTCTTTTAATGATCTTAAGACCACTTCTAGATCATTCTTCGTAGTTTCTATCACTTGGTCAGATGTTATTTTACCATTTTCAATTTGTTTTAATTTTTCTTCCATTTTTCTTGTCATTTCAGAAGATAATATTTCGGGCGAATAATCACTCAATGTATCTACTAACACTTTAGCTAAATCAGTAGGCGCTAATTTATTTCCACTGACATACATTCTATCAATAATTGTACGAATAATATTTGCTCTGGTAGACTTAGTTCCAATTTCTTCCTTTTCCATTTTTTGTACCAATGTCATCTGATTATATGGAATAACAGGCTCTTCAAATTTCTTATTTACATTCATTCGTTTGATGTCTAACTCATCACCAACCTCAAATTCAACATCGCTGTCTTCTATTTGATTATCGTCATTCCATCCAAAATCTGTCAATATTTTATGCGATTTATAGAAATCATATTCGCCAATTTTGAAGTATATTTCTTTTTTATGGCCGCTTGCGGGTTCTCTAAATAAATTAAGAAATCTTTTTACAATTAAATTAAATACTTTCTTTTCTACATCAGTTAAATTACTTGTAATTATCTTTCCAGTTGGATAGATGCTTGGATGTGCATTGTCTGTTTCTTTACCCTGGGATGGTGTAAACCTTTTCTTTAATAATAGTTGATCTGCTACTTTTTTAAATTCTGATAACTTGCTCAAATCCCTAATTATACGTTGGCAATCTAAATTCTTCGGTAATTTTTGACTATTTGTTCTCGGATAAGAAATTAATGCGTTCAGATAAAGCTTCTCAGCAATACTTAATGTTTGATATGGACTTAATTTGTAGAGTTTAAAAGCTTGTTTTTGTAATCCACTCAAATTAAATGGAACAGGAGGCCTGATTTTAAATTTGGATTTTTCAATTCTACTGACTGTCGCTTTTTCCCCTCTACATTCATTCCGAATTTTTTCTGCCGCTTTATTATTTAATATTTTCTGTTCAACATATTGAATTTTAATCCACTTGTTGTCTCTGTTCTTTTCCGAATCAATGTATGTATCTAATGTCCAAAATGGAAGTGGCACATGGGTCTCTCTTAATAACTCATTCTCCACCAGATAAGATATAGTTGGTCCTTGAACTCTTCCCATACTTAACGTTCTATATTTTTTACTACTTGTCATAAAAGCACGTGAAAGAGCTCTGGAAATATTCATGCCGTACAAGAAATCTATCGTATGACGTGTTAGCCCTGCATAGGCTAAATTAATATTGATGTTGTTTTGTATATTTGCAAATGCATATTCTATATCTTCTCTCATTAATGTTGAAAATTTTACTCGTTTCGCAACATTTTGTTTTTCATTGCACGCATACTTCAATATGTTATAACCAATTGTCTCACCTTCTTGATCTAAATCACACGCAAGAATAAACTCATTTGCATGATCAGATAACTTTTCAATAACTTTAATTCTTGAATTAATTATTCTTGAACGATTTCTATCTGCCTGCTTCGAAGGAATCCATGCATAATCATAAATCGGTAATTTCTGACGTTTCTTTAACAAACTCAAGTTATACAAATGACCTATTGCCGAACATATTACATAATTTATTTTATTATATCTGACAACAAATACATCAATATTAAAAATCTTAAACGTTTTATAATTATTGTTTGATAATGCCTCTGAAATTTTTTTTGCAGCTTCTGACTTCTCGCATATTACAAGCGAATATTCATCCACTCCTATGATCTGTCTTAATTCTGTTTTATTCAATTGCTTATTTATTATCAATTAAATTACTTAACTCTAAATAGTGCTATTTTCTCATAAATTCTTAAAACCTTAATTCTTAGAAATGAATATTTATAATAATGCCAAAAATTTTGATTGGATTTCTAATATTATTAATTTTAAACCCAATTTTTGTCCCCCAAATCTCTTCAAATCCAAATATTACGGGAAGTGGAGTAACTATTGCCATCATCGATACTGGAATTGATTATAATCATCCTGATTTAGGTGGAGGTTTTGGAGATGGTAAAACTGTAATTGGCGGTTATGATTTTATAGATAATGATTCTGATCCAATGGATGAACTGGGTCATGGTACGCATATTGCTGGAATAATTACAAAAATTGCCCCTGATTCAAAACTTCTGGCTTATCGAGTCGTAGATTATAATGGATTAGTAAAATCAAGCGATGTAATCCGAGCCATGGATCTCGCAGTTTCGGATGGCGCTGATATAATTAATCTAAGTCTTGGGAGCATGGCAGAATCTAACGAACTTCGTAAGTCTATTAAAGAAATTACTCGATCAGGCATCATCGTTGTCACTGCTGTTGGTAATAGCGGTCCCATTTTTGGAAGTATTGGTGATCCCGCCAAATACGAAGATGTAATTTCCGTTGGCTCACAATACACTGAAGATGTAAATTCAACATTAGCAATAATTAGTATTGATATTATTGAAGAAGAAATCATTGGCCTGCCAATGATAGATTCTGTTCCTCTTACAAATGATCTAAACGCAGAACTAATATTCGTCAATTATGCGCGTGACAAAGATCTCGATGGTGTAGACCTGTCAGGTAAAATTGCTGTTGCAAAACGCCGTGGAGAAGAACCAAACGAAGTTGTCTATTTTTCACAGAAAGAATCTAATGTAGCTAAAAAAGGCGCAGCTGGACTTGTTATAATTAACACAATGCCAGGAATAATTAAAGGACGATTACTCCATCCCGGTATGGCTATTGATTATAAACCAAGTATCCCTACAATGATAATTACACAAGAAGATGGCGAGAAAATCCTTGATTCTTTAAACAAATCTAGCGTTCCAATTACCCTGTCCTTTCGCAATACGAATTTGACTAATTTTGTTTCATTATTTAGTTCTCGAGGCCCTGTATCATCGTTTTATTCAAAACCCGATTTGGTTTCATTTGGAGAAAACGTTAATTCTACTTGGATAAATAATTCATACCGATTTCAAAACGGAACTAGTTTCTCTGCTCCACAAGTTACCGCCACTGCTGCTTTATTGCTTGAACTACACGGAGAACTAAGTAAAAACCAACTCCTTGGTATAGTTGGACCTTCGGCTAGCCCTCTTACTAATTCGTATAACATCTATCTGCCTTCTACTCTTCAAGGTTCTGGCAGTCTGAATATTAATAATGCTTTACAGTCACCTCTCTCAATTCATGAATCGCAATTATCATTTAATCTTGCTAATCAACAATCTTCCAACGTACAATTTCTCACTATAGAATCCCTCGTATCCGATTCTCAAGAAATATCAATTAATCACGATCTTCAAAATCAAGACAATACAATTAATCTAAATTCAAGTAAGTTTGTATTGAATGGAAACGATTTTATTGTAATCGAACTCTCTAATGAACTGATTAATTCTATTCAAGAGTCTTACGTCGATGAATTTCGCCTTCTAATACGAACAAACCATTCTAACACGGTTTTTACAATTCCTATTTCAACGTTCTTTAATTCCCTTTCTCTCGATATTGAAGAAACATCTAACTCCCATATCGTTAATATCTTTGGAATTGATACATATGACGAAGCTCTATTACGTATATATAATACCAATACTGCTGAAATTGACGAACAACTTTTTTCCTTCGATGAAGAAATAATTTTACAACTTTCTCCAGGAACTTATTGGATTAATGTTATAGTTTCTTCTAATAACGACTTTGAATTTGGTGGAATTGAATATGAAGTTACTTCTGGAAATAACCTAACTTCTACGACTTCTGATTCATCTATCTGGCTTTATAGTATAATTCCGATTCTTGCAATTCTGATTCTGATGTATTATATTAGAAAATTATTACTGTAACTTATGCATCGACTTTAAATCTGCTTCAAATACTTGTAAATTCTCGGGAATTCCCATTACTATTTCATTCTTTAATGAAAGTCCCTGATCTTTCTTTTTATTCCAGACCAGAGAATTAAACTCAATTATCTCTGCAGTAAGTGCGGATAACTGATAACTATCTTTAATCTCAGGAAAAATCTCCTTGTGTATGCTGGTTTGTGAGTATAATTCCCTCCAAATTTTATCTGTTATAAATGGCATTATGGGAGCAAGAAGTAATAATATATTCTTCATACATATGTGCAAAGTAGACCAAGCAGCACGCATAGATTTCTCATCAAAGTCATTTCCATAAGCTCGTTGTTTCACTAATTCTATATAATGAGGTGCAAATATATTCCAAATAAACTCTCTAACCTTATTTGCAGGAATAAAGAAATTATAATCTTGATACCCCTCTAAAGATTCTTTAATCACTTTTGATAATTCATCTAATATCCATTTGTCTGTTTCTGATGGTTCTTCTTCCACAACAGGGAAATTAGAAATAAATCTTGCAGTGTTCCATAACTTTGATAAAAACTTACCAACTCCCGTTATCTTAACTTCCGATACACGAAAATCGGATCCTAGATTGACTTCAGATGCCGCCCATAATCTAAACATATCTGCTCCATTCTTTTCTAATATTGGTATAGGATCTATTGCATTACCTTTACTCTTGCTCATCTTCTCTCCATGTTCGTCAACTCCATATCCCATAATCCATGCATGTGAGAAAGGCGTTTTGTTTGTTAATTGATTACATCTTAGTATTGTATAATGCAACCATGTTCTGATAATATCTTTTGATTGAGGACGTAAACTTGTAGGATAAGTCTTTTTGAAAAATTCTTGATCCTTGTTATATTTTGTAATAAATAATGGCGATATACTTGAATCCATCCACGTATCAAATGTTCTTTCGTCTCCTACAAATTCATCTTTTCCACATTTCTTACAACTATCAAAAGGAGGATTTTCTTTCCATGGCCTAACATATTTGCCTGGTTCAGGTAAATTCGGCTCGTTACATGATTTACAATACCAAACTGGGACTTCTGTTGCATTATATCGTCTTCTAGATATAGGCCAATCCAGTGAAATAGCTTCAATCCAATCAATTAATCTTCTTCGATGTTCTTCTGGATGGAATTTCAATGTTCGTGCAATTTCTAATAACTCATCTTTGTATTCTATCTGTTTGACATAGTATTCTTCCATTGGAATGATTTCCATAGGGTTCTTGCTTCTTTCACAACAAGGGGTTCTGTGGTTTATGTCCTCGATTCGTTCTACCAAATCTGATTCTTGTAAATCTTTGATTATCGTTTCTCTGGCTAGATTAACTTTCAATCCTTGATATTTTCCAGCATTTTCTGTCATTCTTCCCGCCGTATCAATACTGATTTTCTCTTGTAATTTTAATTCTCTAAATAACAATACATCTGTGTAGTCTCCATAACTACATATCATTACAGCTCCAGAACCGAATTCCATCTTTGCACTAGGATGCTGAACTATCTTCACATAGTTATCAAATACAGGAACTCTAACCTCTTTGTTTACAAGATTCTTAAATCGATCATCTTCAGGATTGACTAATATGACTTGACAACTTGATAATAGTTCAGGTCTAGTCGTCGCTATTATAACATAGTCTTCCTTTTCTTTGATGTAAAATTTAAGATAAACTAATTTTGATGGCAATTCTTGATAGAATATCTCTGCATCAGCAATAGTTGTACGACATTTAGAACAATAATTATTTGGCCTAGAAGACTGGTAAATTCTATCTTTATTCCATAATTCAATAAATGTTGCCTGTGTAAGTGCCCTATATTCGTCAGAATCAGTCCTATAATATTCACTAAATAGTCCCGATAACCCCATGAGCTTCATTGTAGAAATCATCTCCGACTCTAAATCATCTAGTGCAATCTTACAAAGTCCTGTAAATTCTTCTCTAGGCGTAGATATCATACTAACTTTGAATTTCTTTTCAGTATAGATTTCTACAGGTAAACCGTTTCTATCAATTCCTATTGGAAACAACACATTGTAATTCATCATTCTTGCAGTTCTTGCAATCATATCAATTTGTGAATAATGTGCCGCTGCACCAATGTGCCACGGTCTTCCAGACGGATATGGAGGCGGCGTATCAATTGTAAACACTTCTCTCTGATCATTTATGTCAAATTCATATAACGATTCACTATTCCATAATTCTGAAATGCTTTTTTCAATTTCTACATTCCATCGATTCTCTTTAATTTTTGGTTCCAACTAATCCATCCCCAATTTACTGAATCCTATACCTCAATATTGCCCCTAATCCACCAAAACTCATCAACATCTTTCCCTCTTCCGATCCACTTCCTAAAACCTCGATTCTTGTTCCTGCATCTGAAGCATTATCTTCTAGAATCTCGATTAAATCAGTTTCTGTCACCGAGAAATCAGATGAATTACATGAATTACAAGATTCACTCAATAATTTCTGTTTTTCTTGTACATAGACAGTTCTGTTTAGGATTTTATTAGTGACTTCTGAACATCTATTACATTTTAATGAAATATCTAACATGTTCAAATCTTCTGATGCTATGATAACTTCAACTGCACCTTTGGTTGTTGCATCCATTACTTCACTTATCCCGTATGCCGCAAGACTCTTTTCTTTATGTATCTCTCCTAAAAATCTTTGAATCAACTTCTTTTCTTCTACAACTCTCATATCTTTCAAAACTTCTGTTGATTTGTCTACTGCTTCACGTACTCCTTCGGCTCCAGAATAAGCCCCATCTATCTCTGTCAAGATTTTTTCTTTTAACCTATAATCCAAATATCCACTTTTCAAAAATGATTCCTTTGTAGGACCTGGTCCACTTATTATCAATCCTTTAATTTTGTTCTGCTCTAGAAAAATCTTTTTTCCATGTTCTGCAACTCGATTATAATACCCAGATAAATTCATTTCTCTCAATCTTTCATATCTTCTAGCAGATTGACCTCCTGCTCTTGTTTTTCCTCCGACTCCTGATGTAATTACTTCATCGACTACTAATTTTGCTCCTGTTAAAACTCCAAACCCTGCTTCTGTTGAATCAATTGAAATTACACCAATTATATCAACTTCTTTTATCATGTCCATTAGATGTTCTAAATGAAAATGATCATCACATCTATAGAGATATGTTTGCACCGGTCTAGGTGGAATTATTTCATTTACAAATACCTGTTCACTTCCCGGACCATTAGTCATCAAAGCTCCAACAAACAATACTATTCCATTGTCTGGAGTTTTTTTGAAAAGTTTCAATCGCTGTTGAGTTTTAGTTAATGCATCTTGTACGTGATTTCTAGTCGAGTCTGATTTAATATTTGTTGCAGTTCCATATTCTTCTCTAAGATTGTTTAACACCTCGTGCAATGCTTTTTTGGGCGGGATATATAAAGAGATTAATTCAGTGCCTTTTCCTGTTTTTGTAGAGAGTTCTCTAAGTGTTTTCCTTGTTTTATATAATGCTACTGAATCTATCTTGCTTGGCAAAAATTCACCTTATGACTGTTCTACGACGCCGATTAATGTTATATTATATTTAATAATAAATGAAAATTAATAAGACAATTACTCGTAGACATAAGTGGTTAAATGAAAACCGTAGTAATTAAATTAAGTGGAAGTTTGTTCTCATTCGACAAAGATTATTCCCATGTCAAGAAAATAACAAAAACCCTTGACGAAATTAGTCGTAGTGGATATAAGGTCGTTGCAGTAGCTGGCGGTGGAAAAACTGCTCGGAATATGCAAAATGCTGCTAGAAACTTTCATGCAGACGAAGCCTTTCTTGATCAACTTGGAATAGACGTTTCTCGTATACATGCAAAAATACTTACAACTTGTACTACTAATTCTTGTCAAGACGTACCAAAAACTTTAGATGAAGTAGTTCGTTGTCTAACTTCTTCAAAAATTGTTTTTACTGGCGGCCTATCACCTGGCCAAAGTACAAATGCAACTGCTGCTTTAATTGCTGAAAGGACTAAAGCTAAACTGTTTGTAAATGCTACTGATGTTGATGGTGTTTTTACTTCCGACCCAAGAAAAAACAAAAATGCAAAGCTGATTAAATCAATTACTACAAAAAATTTACTTGGTAAGGTTGTCGCCGATAAGATGAGTGCTGGAACTTACGATTTAATGGATTTACTTTCCCTAAAAATTATCGAACGATCTAAAATTCCTACTGCTGTAATTAAATGCGATAGTCGACAAATCAAATCTGCAATTTCTGGTAAATCTACAGGTACTAAAATTACATCTTAGCTAAATTAAATCTCTTTGAAAACATGTTTTTGTGTTTTTATGACAAGCATTGCCAGATTGCTCTACAAGATAAATTAGTGTATCTTCATCACAATCTATCTTTATTTCGAGTACTTTCTGTACGTTTCCAGATTCTTCACCTTTTTTCCAAAGTTTGTTCCTAGATCTACTCCAATAATGACCATATCCTGTTCTAACAGTCTCTTCTATCGCTAATCGATTTGCATAAGCCAACATTAGTATATCTTTTGATTTACTATCTTGTACTATCACTGGAACTAATCCTTGACTCTTTTCAAAATCAATATCATCTATAGACAATTTTGTCATGTTCTAACTAAAACCTCATTCTCTTTTAAAAATCTCTTTAATGCAGCTATATCAAATTGGTTATAGTGAAACACCGAAGCTGCTAGAGCTGCATCTACATTGGTTTTATTAAATACATCAACAAAATGTTCCATACTTCCACATCCGCCGCTTGCAATAACCGGTATATTTACTTTATCTACAATTTCTTTTGTTAATTCTACATCAAAGCCATCCTCAGTTCCATCTCTGTCAATCGATGTCAGTAATATCTCACCTGCTCCGAGTTTTTCTACTTCTTGTGACCATTGTATTGCATCAATTCCTGTTGATTTTCTAGCACCATAACTGAATACTTCAAACATATTATTCTCATTTCTTTTTGCGTCTATCGCGACAACACAACATTGTCTTCCAAATCGTTCGGAAATTTCTGTAATTAATCCAGGTTTCTCAATTGCCATCGTATTTATTCCTACTTTGTCTGCTCCACTACAAAGAATATTTCTTGCATCGTCAATACTGCTTATCCCTCCTCCTACAGTAAAAGGTATGTCTAATTTCGAAGCTACATTACAAACCATTTCACTAACTGTCTTTCTTTTTTCTGGCGAAGCTGTAATATCAAGGAACACCAATTCATCTGCTCCATCATCTCTGTATTTTGAACCTAATTCTACAGGATCTCCTGCATCCTTCAAATTAACAAAATGTTCACCTTTTACTACTCTTCCTTCTTTTACATCCAAGCACGGTATGATTCTTTTTGATAATGTCATTGTCAATCCTCCAATGTAATAGCCTGTTCTATTGTAATTATTCTGCTATGTAATGCTCTACCTAAAATCACGTATTCCACGCCTATTTCTTTCACTTTATTTATGTCATCCACAGAACTAATCCCTCCACTAGCTTGAATTTGTATATCGGTATTATTTCTAATTTTTGTTAAAGTTTCCATATCAGGACCCTCCAACATTCCGTCCTTTTTGATTGCAGTTAATAAAATCGTTTCAATTCCGTAATCCGTGAAATCTGAAACTGCTTTATCCAATTCTATTCCAGAACTGTCTCTCCAACCATTAATCATAATCTGATTACCCACATAGTCGAGTGATATTATAATTTTCGATACACCGACTTCTTTGCAAATCTCTTCAAATAATTTTCTGTTATTTATTGCAACAGTTCCAATTACCACCTTGTTTACGTTCTCAGAAATCTTTTTAGCATAATCTACGTTACGTATTCCTCCCCCAATTTGTATCTGCATTTCTGTACTTTCTGAAATTCTCTTAATTAATTCATAATTATTACCTCGTTCAAGTGTTGCATCTAAATCTACTATGTGCATACGACTAATCCCAATTTCTTGCCATTTTTTAACAAGTTGTACTGGACTGTAATCATAAAACGTAGCTAAATCTGGATTTCCTTGTTTTAATCTTACTACTTTTCCGTCTAAAAGATCTATTGATGGCACTATTTTCATAAATTTCCACAAACTGATACAAAATTCTCTAGTATTCTTGATCCAGCTTTTCCTGATTTCTCTGGATGAAATTGTGTTCCGAATATATTGTTCTTATTTACCATTGACGTAAATTCTATACCGTAATCTGTCGTAGTTGATATAATTTTAGAATCAACTGGTTCTGGATAAAAAGAATGAACAAAATATGCCCAAGATTGATCTTCAACACCATCTAAAATACGGTCTTTATTATTCTGTTTTAGAGTATTCCAGCCTATGTGAGGCACCTTTACATCATTCGAAAAAAGCATTATTTCACCTTCAAAAAACCCTAATCCGTCTCCTGGACCTTCTGCGCTTTTTTCAAAGAACAACTGCATTCCCAAACATACACCTAAGATTGGTTTATTGTTTTCATAATAATCATTTAGAATCCTCTGATTCACTTGTATTCTCTTAACTGCATGTTTCCAACCTCCTACACCTGGAAGAATAATTCCATCATATTCTAAATTCGCATCTAATTCTGATGTTACAATAGTTGTAACTCCCAGCTTCTTTAGTGCAGTCTGAATACTGAATAAATTACCTACACCATAATCTAATATGGCAATCTTTATCATTACATCATTCCCTTCGATGAGGGAGTTCCATCTCTTCTACTATCTGGCGACATTGCTTCTCTCATTGATAGCGCCATTGCTTTTATTGCAGCTTCCACTTTGTGATGATCATTATTTCCATATTCTACAATAACATGAATGTTTGCTTGTAGACTAGTTGAAAATGACTGAATAAAGTGATAAATATCTTCTGCAGGCATATCTTCGATTCCTTCTTTATCTATCTTCAAATCTGCAACTTGAAATGGACGTTTAACTAAATCTACTGCCGAATATGCTAATGCATCATCCATTGGAACAACGGCAAAACCAAATCTCTTTATCGATTTTCGTTCTCCAAGTGCTTTGTTTATTGCTTCGCCTATTGTTAATGCAACATCTTCAGCTGTATGGTGAATTAAATCTCCAGTTGCATCGATCTGAATATCAATTAAACTATGTGTAGCAAATGAAGTAACCAAGTGATCCAAGAATTTTACCGAAGTATTGATTCTTACATTTCCAGTCCCTTCTAATTGTACCTTTACTGTAATGTCAGTCTCC
The DNA here is from genome assembly GCA_964552125.1 of uncultured Nitrosopumilales archaeon. Lineage (GTDB taxonomy): Archaea > Thermoproteota > Nitrososphaeria > Nitrososphaerales > UBA57 > UBA57. The sequence continues at coordinate 28,240 of CAZKFJ010000006.1, forward strand.
TTTGTTTTTCTCGTTACTTCAGCTTCTCTCAATTCACTCACTAAATAATTCAGGTATATCGTTAATATTACTTATTATTATATCCGCTTTATTATCTTTGAATAGCTTAATTTTATTTCGTTCTGAACGTGAACTACCATATATTCCTGCGAATATATACTTCTGATTCTTCGATTTGCCCGCCGCTTTAGTCATTAAAAGATCCTCCATCGAATCTCCAATATACAATATGTTTCCTTTTCTGGATAGATTAGAAGCCGATTTTCTTAATGATAAGGGGTTTGGCTTGTCAATTCCAGCCCCATATTTTGGAATTCTTGCTAAATCTTCAATGAATACATTCCCATCTGGATTAAAAAACTTGAATAATTTACCTAGCGAAAATTTTGTTCCAATTCTTCCTCTTCCTGATACAATTGAGATATTTCTATTAAATCTACTCTTTAATGCTATTAGAGAAGATTCTTTTACAATTAGTTTCTCACTTTCTATAGTACCTTTCCGATTAAAATTAATCTTCTTTGTTCTTCTTGCCTTCTTTATCAGATTTTTACCATAGAAAAATTCATCAAATACATTAGTTATGATGTTATTTTTTCTATCCTTTGTAAAATTTAATAATTGCTTGGAAGAATTTACCAAATCTTGTTGTTCCGCCTCTGATCCTTTAGTAATTATACTCTCAATCGAATCCAAATCGATTTTTTTAATACCTCTTGCTAACTCATTCAGTTCTCTGGTATGACCTACCTTTATATTTTTTTTATAAACACTAATTCTATTCAATTTAATTGACTCTAATCTCTTAAATGAATCTGAAATATTCTTTGCATTAATTCTGCCATATTCTTGTTCATAATCTATGGCTAAGCTACTTGGAATCATCGATATGATTTTTAAAATTACTATATAGCAAAATTTGTAGTCATTATTGAACCCTCCTGTTTGCCTAAATAACTCTAGAGTTGATTTCGATATCTTAAAATTTATAAATTGTTTATTTAATATATTTTTTAAAATATAAGAAATTGTTAACTCTATACATTTATCATATGAATTTTTTGAGTTAATTAAAACTCCATCACAATCGAAAATAACTGTATTGATGTTTTTAATATCGCTGTCTGCGATTTTGAGATAGGCTACTTTATTATTAATTAACCTTCTTTGATACTGTTTTGCCATTTTCCTTTACAAATCTTGCTTTTACGGATTTTCCATGATTGATTAAACCTTCTTGGTTCGCTAGCTTTTCTATTCTATCTAAATTACTTGCTAATTTCTCTTTCGTTGTTTTTGCTACAAAAAATCTTCTGGTAAAATCAATACTAGATAATGCCGAATAAAATTTTCCAGAACCTCCTGTAGGCAATACGTGATTTGTACCTAATCCATAGTCACTAAATGCGGCTGGAGTATAATTTCCTACTAGCACAACCCCACTAGACGTTATTTTTTTTGCCACTGAATCTTGCTTTCTAGTCATAATCTCCAAGTGTTCAGAAGCAAAACAATTAGAGAAGTCAATACATTCTTGCATGTTTCTTGCTAATACGACGAATCCATTACCAAGTAAGGATTTACTGATTATGTCTTTGCGCTCTACTTGTTTTACTCTTTGTTTTGTTAGTCTGATTAGATCTTTCGCAAGTTTCCTTGATGGCGTAACAACCCCGCATAAACTATCAATACCGTGCTCAGATTGAGCAAATAAATCACTGACAATTAATTCATTGTCTGCACTATCATCAGCAATTACTAATAATTCCGACGGCCCTGCAGGTAAATCAGTTCCTACTTCTTCGGATATTATCTTCTTAGCTTGATAAACAAAAATATTTCCAGGACCTGCTATCTTCTCAACGGGTTTTATAATATCTGTGCCATATCCCATTGCAGCTACTGCTTGCGCTCCTCCAACCTTGTATATCTCGTCCACTTGACAAATATCTGCTGCTACCAATACTGAAGAATTAATTTTCTTATCTCTTGATGGAGGCGAACATACTATGACTCTTTTTACGCCTGCAATTTTTGCAGGTACTGCAGTCATAATTAACGATGAAGGATATACTGCATTCCCCCCAGGAACATAACATCCTACACTATTCAAAGGAACTAAATTATACTTTACATAACTTCGTTTATCTCTTATTTCAACTTCATTTACAAACTTTGAAAAAGATTTCATTAATTTCTTTTCAGTTTTTTCTATTGACTTCTTTAGAATCTTTAACTCCTTTATCACATCTGAATCCACATCTGAATACGCGAATTTAATTTCCTTTTTACTAACTTTTAATTCATTAGGAAGCAACTTAACCTTATCAAATTTCGATGTATATCTCAGTAAAGCTTTGTCTTTATTCTTCTCAACATTTTGCATTATCTCTTTTACGTATGTTGAATCCGTAGATTTTACTGTATTTCGACGGATCTTTTTTGAGATTTGCTCTGCTGTTGATGAATTATTTATTTCAAAATACTTGATCAAACTATTTACCTTCGTCTTCGTGAATTTTATCTAGTGGAAGTACTTGTCCAGGTCTATGTACAATCAAACCTTGTGCATATTTTCTAAGAGATGGTAATATCTGAAGAAATTCTTCTTTTGGTATTACTGTATTCACAGAATACCATTCATCTGTCGATAATTCACTAATGGTGGGTGATTCTAAAGACGGAATGATGCCTAATACACGATTCAAGTTGTTTTTCTTTACATTCATAAATATGTGTACTTTAGATTTTGCTTCTACCACTCCTTTACATAGGCTCAATACATCGTATATTTTCTGTCTTTTTTTAGGTTCTTTTAACGCCTTCTTATTTGCAATTAGATAAGCAGAAGATTCCATTATCGTATCTATTACTTTCAAATTATTTTGTGCTAAAGTTGATCCAGTTTCAATCACGTCAAATATTACATCTGCTTCTTCAGGAGGTTTTGCTTCAGTTGCACCAAAAGAAAACATTATTTTTACATCCTTATTTGTTCCAGTCTTGAACCATGGCGTGATGATTAACGGAGTTTTATTTCCATATTTCTTTTTATAAATCTCATTATTCATTACATATTGTTTAGCTAAATTCAGATATTCTGTTGAAATGCGTAATTGTTTTTTATTCTTTATATGATTGTTTAGCACGGATGAAAAATTTCTGCTTTTATTTGAATTAGGTAATGCAACAACTATTCTAACCTTTCCGTAATCTAAATCAAGTAATTTTACTACGTCTGCTTTATTCTCCTTTACCCAATCTTCTCCAGAAACACCTACGTCTTGCGTTCCTTCCTGTATGTTTTTAGGAATTTCTTGTGGCCTTAAAATCTTTACACTTATACTCTCGTCATTGATTATCGGCCTATATGTTCGCGTTTGACCCTTTATTGTATACCCTGCATTTTCAAAGAACTGATACGTAGCTTTCTCTAAAGACCCTTTTGGTAGCGCTAATTTAATTATTTCCATAAAATTTCAATCCTCTTTTTCACACAAACTAACGAAAACTTAGTTATTAAAGATAGTAAAATATTAAAGTCAAGACTAGAAAATGTACCAAAACGACTATTCGCGATGAATGCAATCACTCATTTTCTTCAAATAGATTCATCTTAATCCTTTATTTAAGCATTTGTTGTTATAATTAAATAATCAATTGGGCAGGGGTAGCGAATCTTAACAGAGCGAAGCCCGGTCAACCGCGGATTATTAAAGCGGAAAGGACTCAAGATCGGCTTGTGAGATATCCTCTCCTCTAGAGGTTCATGGGTTCAAATCCCATCCCCTGCACTTTCTATCGATACTTTTTTTTGATTGGAAAATCTATACAATTATTATGATTACTGGATTTAATGGCATCACTCCACAAATACCATCTAGTACATACGTTGCTCATAGTGCAGATGTTATCGGTAATGTTGTATTAGGAAATGATGTAAGCGTCTGGCATAATTCTGTAATTCGCGGAGATTTTAATTCTATCGTTGTTGAAGACTCTTCAAATATTCAAGATAATAGTGTACTACATGTTGATTCCAATGAACCTCTTCACATTGGTACTAACACAACCATTGGTCACGGTTGCATCATACACGGATGTACAATAGGAAATTCCTGTTTAATCGGAATGGGATCTCTGATTATGAATAGAGCTATGATAGGATCTAATTGTATAATCGGTGCGGGTACACTTATAACTCAAGATACAAAAATTCCTGACAATAGTATTGTTTTAGGAAGGCCTGGAAAGATTTCTAAACAAATATCACAATCTGATTTGGAATATATTAACTCTAACGCTAAAGCTTACGTCGCTCTAAAAAATAAATATCTTAATCAATAATTTACTGTTCTTTAATAAATTCTAAAGAAACTGAATTAATACAATATCTTTTACCTGATGGCAATGGCCCATCATCAAATACATGTCCTAAATGCGAATCACATTTATTGCATAAGACTTCCGTTCTAACCATTCCTGCAGTATGATCTATTTCAAATTTTAATGCATCATCATCGTATGGTTCAAAAAAACTAGGCCAACCAGTCCCTGAATCAAATTTTGAACTTGATTTGAATAAATTATAATCACAACACACGCATTTGTAAACTCCCTTGTCTTTTGTTTCATAGTATTTACCACTGAATGGAATTTCAGTTGATTTATTACGACATACTTCAAATTGCTCCTCAGATAACATTTCCTTCCATTCGCTCTCGTTCATATTTACTTTCTCAGGCATGAGACCGATAAGTTATAAATCGATTTAACTTTTCATTAAATTTTATTATTAAAATGGGCCCGGAGGGATTTGAACCCACGACTTTTGGTTATCTCCTAACTATCCGAAGACCAACGCCCTATCCGGGCTGGGCTACGGGCCCAACATTATTGAAGTAATTTAATATAAAAGTACAAATTAATGAGAAAAGGATATTCACTATAAGTTCATAGATTTTCTTGTATAAGTGATTAGTAAATTGGAAGAAACAACTGATATTATTGAAGCCATTGAGAGCAATAAGGGATTTCTGATTAAAGATAATGATTCTCGCCAAGAATTAAAAATTCGTGGTTTTGGTGAAGGGAAAAAACATGGATTATTATTAAGAGATTATGAAGCACTATACTTGATTTATTCTTCTAAACTCAACGTTATAAAAGACAAAGAAAAGTTGAGTTTTAACGATGTTCTTCATACTGCTTTACTGAGAGACGAAAATGCATGGACTAAATTTTTAATTTACAGAGATATACGAACTCGTGGTTATGTAGCTAAAGAAGGATTTGGTTTTGGCGCTGATTTTCGTGTTTATGATAAGGGAAACTTCGGCACCAAAGCTGCAAAGTATATTGTATTTGCAATGAACGAGGGTAATGAGATTAATGTAAAATCCTTAACTGATTCTGTTAAACAAATTTCAAGAATGGGTAAAGTTCCTATTATTGCAGTTGTAGAAAGACGCGGCGAAGTTATTTACTACCATTTGGCTAAATCTCATTTTCGTGAGTTGTTTTGAACTTTAATCTAATTGCTTTACTTTCTTTAATTCGTCCTATTAATTCATTCATGATTGGGCTGGCTGTTGTAGTGGGAATCGCAATTGGTTCTCCTGATATGCTGTTTTCCCGATTAACAATTTATGGATTCATTACTGGATTTTCCATTTCATCTTATTCTATGATAATTAATGACATCTACGATATTGAAATTGATAAAGTAAATCAACCTGAACGTCCTCTTGCTAAGCAAATAATCTCAATTAATTCTGCATTATCATTATCTCTTATTCTATTATTAATCGGTCTTACTAGTTCATTGATTATCTCTTATTATAATATAATTATCACTGCAATTTTCTCTTTCTTATCTTGGTTTTATAATATATGGGGTAAGAAACAAGGAATAATTGGGAATTCAATCGTTGCCTCTTCAATGTCAATCCCGTTTATTTTCGGAGGCATAATGACTGGTAATGTCTCATTGTTGGTCTGGTCAATTTCTTTAATCGCCTTTCTTTCTGGAATGGGAAGAGAGATAATTAAAACAATTGCCGATGTCGAGGGTGATAAAATTAAAGGCATAAAATCAGTTTCTATTCAATTTGGACCCCGTAATGCTATGTTAGTTGCTTGTGGATTTATCATAATTTCTATTCTTATTTCATTTATTCCAGTTTATCTCAATCTAATTCAAATTTATTATATTCCATTGCTAATACTGACTGACTTAATATTGATTTATTCCGTATTCCTACTTTCTAAAAATTATTCAAAATCTGAATCACTAAAAGTTAAAAAATACATTCTTTATGCCATGTTGTTTGGTTTAATTACATTCCTTGCGAATAGTATGATTGTATGGTAGGAGTGTTTGTTTATGTGGACTGAAAAATATAGACCTAAAGTTCTCGGTGAAGTAGCCGGTAATGATGATTTACGCGGTAAAATTAACCAGTGGCTTCGTACTTGGGACTCATCTTTCAAACCCATTCTTTTACAAGGAACTCCTGGCGTTGGAAAAACCTCTCTTATCTATGCTTTAGCCAATGAACTAAATTATCATGTCATTGAGCTTAATGCAAGTGACAAAAGAACAAAAAATACTCTTCAATCTTCTCTGGAACCACTTTTCCAATCTAATACCCTATTTAATGAAAAGATTCTAGTCCTAATCGAGGAAGTTGATGGACTTGATTCGAGAGCTGATTATGGAGGCGTCGACTTTCTTATTGACACGATTGATAACATCTCTGTTCCAATAATAATTACCTGTAATTACTCCGAATCTAAAAAACTCTCTAAACTCGTTAAAAAATGCCAAGTTTATAAATTCAAAAAAATTGATCCACGACAAATAAGTTTAGTACTAGAATCTATTATCAAAAAAGAAAAAATCAACATCTCCCTTGACGATATAATCGCTATCTCAACTAATGCCAATGGAGATTTGCGCTATGCTATTAATACTCTTCAAACATACGATTCTACTCTGGATCAAATACCTTCTTTTATCTCTAAATCACTATCTCTAGATCAAGGCATTCGTCAATATCTCGATTCTGAAGATATACCTTCAGCAATGAATTCCCTTCTTACTACTAACTCTAATCCAAATGACATATTACGTGCAATTTTCAGTAGTGTGGTCTCCAGTTCTAGCAAAATTCCTAGTAATGAATTATCTAAAATTCTTTCCATATTATCTGATGTCGATATACTATTAGGCAGGATACTAAAAACACGTGAATGGCGACAATTAAGGTACTTTAACTCACTTCTTGTTTACTCGTTATTCGAACATTTATCCCCTCATCCGATAAAATTCAGTTTATATCACAACCCATTCCCAATACAAGTTCGTATCTGGAATGACGGAAGAAACTTCCGTACTATTGTAAAATCACTAAACAAATACAGTAAAGAATCTTCAGATAATCTCATTGATTTAATTCCTTATCTGATATTAATTCTTTCTAAAGATAAAAATCGTGATAGTTTTCTAACTCGACTTGGTTTAGAAGATAAAGAAATCAACACAATAAATAGAGAAATCACAAATCTGTCAAAATCTAAGTAGATACTATTTCTTTTTGGTTGTTCATATAAGTTCTTAACACTCTAGGAATCGTGATACTTCCATCCTCATTCTGAAAATTTTCTAAAATTGCAACTAAAGTACGTTCTGTTGCAGTTAAAGTACTGTTTAATGTATGTGTCAATACGCTCTCTTCATGAGGTTTATTTCTATATTTTATTCCTAATCTACGAGACTGAAAATCTGTACAATTACTACAAGAAACTAATTCCCTGTAGTTGTTTTGTCCAGGTAACCACGCTTCAATATCAAAAGTTTTCGATGCTACTTTACCCATATCTCCTGAACTTAGTAACATGACTCGATATGGTATCTCTAATTCTTTGTAAAATTGTTTTACATCTTCTAGAATCTCTTCATGTTGCGTCCAAGAGCTTTCTGGATCTGTAATGGAAAAAATTTCAACTTTCTCAAACTGATGCACCCTGAATATTCCTTTAGTATCTCTTCCATGCGATCCTGCTTCTTTTCTAAAACATGGACTTACTGATACATATTTTCTAGGCAAGTCTTCTTTGGAAAATATCTCTTCCGAATGCATCGCAGCTAATGCATGTTCTGACGTTCCAATTAAGTATAAATCCTGGTCCTCAATTTTATAAATTACTTCTTCAAAATCTGACAATATTACTGCCCCGCTCATCGGCTTTCTATTCATTAAATATGGAGGTTGTAACATGGCATACCCTTTTTTATTAATATAATCAAGAGCAAATGCAATTAACGCATAATTCATTCTTACTAAAGAATTTTTCAAAAAATAGAACCTCGAACCTGAAATCTTACTGGCTCTCTCTAAATCCACCAAATTATTCTTTTCAGATAGTTCTATATGATCTCTTGAATTCTTATTTAATCCTATTTCAGGCTGCCAATTTTCAATTTCTTTGTTTTCTTTTTCATCTTTTCCAATTGGAACTGAATCATGAATCAAATTTGGTATAGATTCCAAGCGATTATTATAATCATCTTGGCTTACTTTTACGTTATCTTGTAATTCCTCAATTTTAGTAGATATATTTTTCATTTCTGTCAGTGTTTTTGATATATCCTCGCCTTGACTTTTCTTTGTTGATATTTCCTGAGAAATTCTATTTCGTTTCATTTTATATGATTCTAATTCAGTGATTGATTCTCTTCTTTTCTTGTCTACAGTTAGGAGTTCCGAAATGTCTATTTCTACATTCCTGTTCTTTAACATGTCGACAATTTTTTCTGGTTCTGATCTTATTATCTTTGGATCAATCAATTATTCCACCTTTTCCAATGTTTTACTAGTCATATCAATCATTGCTAAAACCTCATCTACAGTATTTAACAAAGTTTCTACTACATTGTTAGATTTGAATTTTATCTCTAAAACATTATTTTCTACACTCTGATCCATAGTTAACCCTTCTGGAAAATCTTTATTGTCAGGATCTAATGATTTAGCAATAATTATAGCCGTGGATTTTTTCCTGAATTTTATACTAATATCAATTTCTATGTTTTTTTTCATATCTGTTTTATTAGATATTATTTTGTACTTAAGATAATTGTGCAATTACTGATTTATACTTCCAATTCTTAGGAATTACATTCTTCTTTTTATAATATTTCGAAAGTCTATGTACCTTAGCTTCAAGTAACTCTAAAGACCTTACGTTTTTTCTATCACCTTTATTTGATTTTAGGTGATTTTGTAAACTTAACGCTCTTTTTACTAAAGCCTCTAAATCTTCAGGAATTTCTTGGTTGATGCCATTCTCTTCCATGAATCCTTTCATGGTCTTTCCAGTTACTGATTTTATAGATGAGATTGCATGTTCATCTCTTAATTTAATACCAATTTGACTTGCATTTAGTCCTTCTTTATTCATTTCAACTACAAGTTTTCCAATCTGTTCAGGTGTCAACTTGACCCAATCAGACTTCATAGTAGACGGTTTCATGGATTGTGATTTTCCTCTACTATTTCCGTGTATTCTTGTCAACTGCTCTCTTCACCATATAAGATGTTTATAATGATAAGTCTTACGTTTTTACTGGTTATTCTCTAACCATTCGGCAAATATTCGAGCCGCTTTTGACCTATGAGATATCTGATTTTTTTCGTTCAATTCCATCTCAGAAAAAGTTTTGTCTTTTCCTTTGGGAATAAATATTGGATCATATCCGAATCCAAAATCTCCCTGTAAATCAGTTGATACGGTCCCCTCACAAATCCCTATGAAACTCTTTACAACTTTTCCTTTATCTCCATATACTAAAGCGGAATGAAATTCTGCAGTTTTGTCTTCTCTATTTTTTAACAATCTTACTATTCCGCCCAATCCTATTGTTTTATAAACAAACGATGAATATGGACCTGGAAAACCATATAGTGAATTGACATAAATTCCTGAATCCTCTACAATAAAAGCATCATCGGTTTTTGAAGCTATTTCTTTTGCAGAATGTTCAGCTACTGATAAAACACTAAATGCCTGTATCTCCGTTCCCTTTAAATCAATTACCCGAAGATCTAGATTATATTCTTCTAATATGTTCCTCATCTCTTCATATTTGTCCATATTCTTTGTTGCTAAGCTAATCTTTTTACTAGTCAACTCTTGCATATCTACCTCTCATTTCAATTTTCTTAACAATCGAAAAAATCTCTTCAGTGGAATTTTTCATTACAGATTTGTAACCCTTCTTAAAATTATTAAACACTACATTAAACACATCATTATGTGCACTTTGTAAAATCCCCTTAAACAGTCTTATATCTACTCCTTTATCTTCTAATTTTTTACTTGTCGAAGATAATCCAAAATCTATTAAACAAATGTTGCCATTTTTCCTTATTATCATATTAGAAGTCGTTAAATCTCCATGAATAATGTGATTCTTATGTAATATTGCTACCATTTCTCCAATTATTCTACCTATCTCTGCTTTATCGGACTCGTCTTTTGTTAATACGTCTCTCACTTTTGTACCATCTATATTTTCCATTATTATCTCTGATTGCCTTAAATCAACGAAATAAATACTTGGAACATCCACTTTTTCTCTGACTCTGTTTAACATGTTGGCCTCCTTCAAAGTTCTATTCGATCTGATAAATTCGTCTATTTCCTGACGCCTATATTTCTTAACATCTCTACGTTTTGAAATAGCTGATATTCCGAACCATTCAGTGGCCGTTACTGTTGCCTCTGCACCTATGTTGATTATTTCCGCCATTTTACATCTACTCTGTCTAATCTCCAAGATTGTTTTACCCAACTCTCATCCACTGAAACTTTCGTACCACTATTATACGCCAATATTCCTGTCCATGCTATCTGTGCACCACAGTCTCCTGCATAATTTCTTGGAATGACCGACAACTCTGAATCTCTTTCATTACACATATCTTCCAACATTTCTTTCAATCTAGTACTTGCGGCTACTCCCCCTGTTATTATGACTTCTTTCTTTTCCAAGAACGACAATGCTCTTTCCGTAACTTCTGCCAACATTGCATATGATGTTTCTTGTAATGAAAAACATACATCTTCAATTTTTTCTCCCCTGTCAATCATTTTCTTTGCACTCGTTAACATTCCCGAAAACGAAACATCATTACCTTTTACGGAATAGGGTAATCTCAAATAGTTCTCCGACTCACTAGCTAATTTTTCAATTGTTGCACCCGCTGGAGAGCTATAACCTGCATACCTTCCAATCTGATCTATTAATTGACCTATTGTCAAGTCTAGAGTTTCTCCAAACGCTCTCCATTTACCAGAATTAAACCCAAGAATCATCGTGTGACCTCCAGAAACTAAAAGATTTACTGGATCTGTTGTACCTGTTAACAAACATCCTAATTCAATATGACCTATTGCATGATTAACTGGAACAAGTGGTTTGTTTAATTTTAATGATAAAGCTCTTGCAGCAGTTGCACCAACTCGAAGACATGGCCCAATACCTGGTCCCGCCGAATAAGACACGATGTCTAATTCTGTATATTTGACCTTTGCTTCATCTAGTGCTTTTTGTATTACTTCATTCGCAATATTTGAATGATGCCTAGACGCTTCTCTAGGATGTATCCCAGCACCCTTTGGAGCTTTATAGATATCCTTCACATCTGAAAAAATATTTCCGTCCGCATCTACGATAGATACCCCAAATGTATGAGCCGTTGATTCTAAGCCTATGCAAATTTGTCCCGTCTTCATTAGTTAACATTTAAGACTCGCAATTATGAATATATTTCTAACTGTATTGAAAAAAACATCAAATAATATGGCTTTTCGAACCATTGAAATCACTTTTGTCCTTCACGAGACTGAAAATACTGAGAATTTCTTGTCTCATTTATGCCTTATACTAAACTTGTCTCTTGATGATTTCAGTATTAAAAAAACCGAGGGCCATCATGGTAATACTATACAACTAATTAGCGCTCATTTTATTCGAGATCGCGTACATACCATAACAGAAAAAATATTTTCTTCTCTTAGCAATGATGATTTGTCTAATCTCAATACTGATCTGGTTAATTATCTGGATGATAAATTCAATCTATATCTACGTTTTAATAAACAAGCGATAATAGATGACACTCTGGTAATCTCTTACAATGATTCTGTTAGAATAAAGATGAAACCAAAAATTAGATTAAATGAAAATAAAGCAATAAAATCATATAATGAATTGTTGAGTGAGTATTATTGAGAGTAAAAAAACGATATCTTCTAATTAACAAAGATAATGTCGACGATATTAAGTCATTGAATTTAAAACATATTAAAATTGTGAGAAATAGCTTCAGTAAAACAATAATTCTAAAAGTAAAACTTGATAATCTATCTTTAACCAAAGAACAATTGATTAGTCATAATATAGAAATTCTACAAGTCTCAGGTACACTCAAATCAATAAAAAATAAGAAGAATTAAATTATCTCAATACAATCTATTATTGGGATGAAGTATTAGTCGCCCCAGACTGAGTTCAGATGAAGCTCCGGGATTATATCCTCTTTTACTCTGAACTATGAGGACACTGCGACGAAACTGACCACTATTCTTTCCAAGCTAATATTAAATTTAATATTCCAAATAAATTACCAAATAAAATCAATCCAATTCCTAGTCCACTTGGTATTGTAGCAAATTCCATCATTATCCCTACAACAAATTCGGACATTCCTGAATATGCGGCAGAAGATCCCACATATCCTCCCCAATACATAAAAATACAGGCAAGCAAAGCACCAATTTCTAATGATACTATTTGTGCATATACTAAATTTCTTTTTACAAATTTTATTTCATATAATTTCCACATTAAGTAATACGCAAATGTCCATGCAATAAATCCAATTACTGCGGCAAATAAAAATATGAAATATGCCAAGACCATGTAAATTCCTGGCCATTCAGTAATTAGTATTGGAAAAGCTAATTGTGGAATTAAAATAGGAAATAAAAATATTATTGCAACAATTGTGTTTAATACTGATAATTTTAGAAAATTCTTTACTACAGTTTCAATTCTAATCATATCATTTTCTACTCAAAACTTTGATTTCTGACACTATTAAAATTACCGAATATATGGAGCCTGTCCAAATTATTCCTGACGCCATTCTCTTCCAAATCCCTACATCTTCTCTGAATGTTTGAATCTCTAATTGACTTAATAAAAACAAAAAGACAAGCCCGAATAGAATAATGAAATTTCCCCAAAGTATTGACATTCGTAACTCCCTTTTCTTCTCAATCCTAAAATAGAATAATAAGCCAACCAAGAAAATTGCTATTGAAATAATCAGATATGGATTCAGTAAAATAAGAAAATACATTTGATACAGCAAGTAAATACAATTACATCATTATTGTATTTCAAAATTCTCATCCGGACACGCGTAATATTTAATAAAAATTGAATTAATTATAATTTAATCATGTCTGATTCCTTTATTCGTCAATTGCGATCTCTCAGCAGTCAAGATGTAGACCTAGTAGGTGGTAAAAGTGCTAATCTGGGTGAGTTATTGAATGCTGGACTTCCAGTTCCTGATGGATTCGCTATTACTACTCTTGCATACAAAAAATTAGTTATAGAGTCCGAAGTAAAAACTCAAATTAGCGAAATTCTAGATACTCTAGACATTGATGATTTTAATTCAATTAATTCTTGCAGTGATCAAATTAGGAAGATTATTGAAAATATTACTCTTTCTGAAGATATAATTTCTGAAATTTCTTCTTCATATGCTTCTTTAGGCGACAACATAGAAGTTGCGGTACGAAGTAGTGCCACTGCTGAAGATTTACCTTCTGCCAGTTTTGCAGGCCAAATGGATTCTTTTCTGTACATTAAAGGAATAGACAACGTTCTTACATCTGTTAAAAAATGCCTTAGTTCGGTCTTTTCATCTCGTGCAATATCTTATAGACATGAAAAAAACTTTGACCATTTCCTTGTTTTAGCGAGTATTACTGTTCAGAAAATGTTAGACCCTGAATCTGCAGGTGTTATGTTTACACTAAATCCTGTTAGCGGAAATAAAAATGAAATTTATATCGAAAGTTCATGGGGTGTAGGAGAAACTATTGTACAGGGTAAAGTTGATCCAGATTCTTTTATTGTTACAAAACCAAATTTGGACATTTCTTCCCGCAAAGTCAATACCAAAACACTTATGACAATTCGAGGAGCTACGCAAGGAAAATTTGCAATTGCCGACAGAGCTTCTGCGACAGAAATTGATGTACCAGAAGATCTACAAAACACACCTTCAATTGATGATGATGTTGTAAAAGCTCTTTCAAATTTTGCTGTCCAAATTGAAGAGCATTATGAAAAACCTATGGACATCGAATGGGTGTTTGAAAAAAACTCTCATGATATCTTCATTGTACAGGCACGCCCAGAAACTGTTCATTCTTCATCTACACCTGATGCTGAACCTATACTTCAAGGAATAGGAGCTTCTGCTGGTGTTAGGTCTGGCCCTGTAAATATCATTTTAGACATAAAGAATACTTCTAGTTTCCAAGAAAATCAAATTCTTGTTACTCAAATGACTACTCCTGATTGGACGCCAATTATGAAACGCGCTTCTGCCATTATTACTCAATCAGGTGGCGCTACTGCCCATGCTGCCATAGTATCTAGAGAATTAGGAATCCCTTGTATTGTAGGAGTAAAAGATGTTACTTCTCTCTTAAAAACTGGACAAGAAGTTACAGTAGACGGTTCTTCTGGATCTATATATGATGGCAAGATTGAAATCCAAAGTAAATCTGAAGAACAATCTTCCTTTGATAGCGAATCTTGGCCAGTAACTGCTACTCAAATATATATGAATCTTGGTTCTCCTGACCTTATTGATAAATATAAAGTCCTTCCATTTGATGGAATTGGATTGATGCGTATTGAATTTCTTATCGCTGATAAAATTTCCAAACATCCATTAAAACTAATTGAAGATAATGAATCTGATAAATTTGTTAATACACTTTATGAAGGAATAAGTAAAGTAGCTAGTACAATCGCTCCCCGTCCCGTTGTTGTACGCTTTAGTGACTTTAAATCAAATGAATATAGTAAACTCGAAGGTGGAGAAAAATACGAACCACATGAAGAAAACCCCATGATAGGTTGGAGGGGCATCTCGAGATACATAAGTCCAGCTTACGAACCTGCATTTCGTTTAGAATGCCAAACAATTAAAAAATTGCGTGATAATGGACTTACAAATGTCTGGACAATGTTGCCATTTGCTAGAAACACATCTGAAGTAAAAGACACAATAAAAATTATGCAAGAAGAAGGCCTTGAACGCAGTGACGATTTCAAAATTTGGTTAATGGCGGAAACTCCTAGTCTCGTTCTTCAAGCAGATGACTTTGCAAAGTTATGTGATGGATTTTCAATTGGTAGTAATGATTTAACTCAACTTATGTTGGGTGTTGATCGTGATTCCGAATTATTATATAACCTTGGATACTTCAACGAAAGAGATCCTGCCGTACTAAAAGCCATACAATTATTGATTAAGGCCGCACATGCTAATGATATAACAATCTCTATCTGCGGACAAGCTCCTTCACTATACCCTGAATTTGCAGCTTTACTAGTTGAAGAAGGAATTGATAGTATTAGCGCCAACCCTGATTCCGTTATACGCACGCGTCGTTCTGTTAATGGTGCTGAAAGAAATCTCTTACTCCAACTAAGAAAAAAATCAAAACGCCTTGGTCTTCAGTAAATCTACTCTTTTTCAAGCACAAAATAAACATTAAAATGGAAATTACAGATATTAGCTTATTAATTCTAAGGTGGACTTGGTAATCCTTCTACGCCAAGTTGAATCTTGACAATTGACGGACCAATTCCTGGTGCGCTATCTTCATTATCTCCCATTCCACCAATATCGAAGTTTGTTATGTAAATTGATTCACCTGAAAACGCTACACTAGATGGAAATTCTAATGGTCCTGTATTGTCATTTTTAGCTACTTCTATTATTCGTCTTCCACCATCACCTTCTGGAGTTATGGCCATTATAGCATTCCTTCGATTTGTTGCAATCCATAAATTACCTGCTTTATCAAATGCAATTCCATCAGCGCCAATTAATGCTTCATGACTTCTCCATACAGTTACAGAAACAATGTTACCGTTTTCTTTTCTAGTTTCTACTTTATGAATTACTCCGTTACCAGTATTAGAAAAGTACAATGTTCCATCATCATCAAATGCTAATCCATTAATTCCAAACGGAAAATTAGGATCTCTGGATGTCAATTGATTTGCAAATTCTTTTTGTTGTTTTGTAGCCATATCTATTTCCCACAGTATTCCATTTATACTATCAGATACAAACATTCTTCCAAAATTATCAAACGCAATATCGTTTGCAAATTTTAATCCACTTTTGAATACCTTTGCAGTACCTGGAGATGCAGCATTTATATCATCTTTATTTAATTTCCAAACCTCTCCACGATTGCCTGTAGCAACGTACAGGTTGCCATCATGATCAAATTTAATACCAAATAAACCAACTCCTTCACCATCTGCTACGACTTTTCCAACAACTTCCATCTTACCCGTTCCTGGATCAATCCTTGAAATCTTTCCTGTATTATCACCAATGTATAAGTTTCCATCTTCATCTGATGTAATGCCTTCTGCAAATAATGAAAGTTCATTAGAATCAGGATCTAAATCTAAAAGTAATTGTGGCTTCAATCCAGGTCTTGGATCATAGTTTATTTGACGAGGAACTACAAATATTCCCATAATCATTATTACAAGCCCTAATACAACTAAAATCACTAACAAATTCTTCTGTTCCAAATCTATCTCCCTTATTCCTAATTTATTCACTCATTTATAGACATTATGCTAGGAAATTAACAATCTTTAACATGGATAATGACTATATAAGTCTCGGATGACATCGATGGACGAAACCGATAAGAAAATTATTGCTGAATATCTTAAAGACGCTCGTGTTTCTTATCGCGAAGTTGCTAAACGATTACAACTTGCTGTCGGTACTGTTCTTACAAGAACTAAAAAACTTGAAAACGATGGAATAATTGAATCTTATTCTGCTGTTCTAAATCACGATAAATTAGGTTATGAAATAATTGCAATATCTGAAATTACTGTATCAAAAGGAAAACTTACAGAAGTAGAAAATGCTATAGCAAAACTATCTCCAACCTGTGCTGTTTATGATGTTACTGGTGAAAATGACGTAATAATTATATCAAAATTCAAATCTAGAGAAGAAATGAGTGATTTTACAAAAAAACTCTTGTCCATGTCAAATGTTGAACGAACAAATAGTAGAATTGTACTTAACACGATAAAAGAAGACTTTCGCCTATCGCCATAATAGATATACTTAATACTAATTTGTTCAAACTTTATTATGGGGAGAATATGAGCGACGACGAACGTATTATGGAGGAGTATCGTGGACCATCTAGGCAATATCCTAAAGTAGAACGTAAATTCTTTATTCGTATCGCTGTTGGCATTATCGTAATTCTTCTTGGTATTATTGGTCAACAAATTACTGTTGAACTTAGCGAAACTACTGTATTAGTACCAGGACCTGATCCAGGTGCTGGACCTAGTGAAGTATCTTCTGGTATTGATGTAACTCGTACTGGTGGTATGTTAGCAATGCTTGTTGGCGCTGTTGTTAATCTAAGAGCAATTACCAATTATCGTGAAGAATATGGTGAAATCAAAGATACTGAAAAACGCCCTGAGACTTTATTTATTCTCGTTACTTTGGCCTTAACTTTAGGTGCATTAGGACTAGCAGGCAGTTTTATTCTTTAATCAATTATTTAATTAACGCTAAAGCCATTTCTGTTAAAACATCTTTAGGATTATCTGCAGTAACAAATCCTCTACTGGCTCCAACACCTTGCATTCCTAATTCAATTGCTTTCGATACATCCTCTTTTGTTGATATGCCTGATCCTGCTATGACAAATATTTTGTCATCAATTTCTTTGATTACTTTAATTGCATCAAGAACTACTTCAGGGTTAACTGTCGAAATCGCTTTTCCCGTCCCAATCAATTCAGGGATTTCAACAATCATCATATCTGGACGTTTATTTGCTATCGACTCTGTTTCTTGAGCATTACTGGCACATAAACAAGATATTAATTCTGTTTCTTTACATCTATTAATCGTTAATTCAGTCTCTTCTAAAGACAGAGGTCTTTCCGAATGATTAATTATTGTCCCAATACATCCTGCCTTTTTGATCGATTCAGGAATTATAAATCCTGTATTTCTTCCTGGTTCAGCGTAGTCTACATGCTGTGCAAAAACCGGCAAGTCAAATCTTGAAATTATTGGATTAATATCAGTAAATTGCGGAGAAACAAATATTGTTATTCCTAATTCATTTGTTACATCGTGAATAATCTCTGCTAAACGTAAAGCAGAATCCGCAGTAGCTTCGGGATACGTTTTAAAATTAATGAATATTAAAGGCTCTTTTATTTTCAATTACTAACTTAACGCTTCTTTTTATTCATTAAAGATACTTGTTGATTTACCCAATTCTGGAAGGTGTCGTCAAGACCAGAAGATAATCCGGTATTTTTATTAGTCTTCTTTGGAGC